>JANLQP010000120.1:0-15591 GCA_031367895.1 Hyphomicrobiales bacterium | reverse complement strand
CCGATCTTGGCCCGCGTCGAGGCCGATATGCTGGCAGCATTGCCGGTGAAGCGCAGGGCTGAACTATTGGCCGTGCTCGGTGCGCTCTCGGCTGCCTGACAAACGCGGCATCGGTGGCAGGGACGTCAACATGGGCAACATGCCGTCCCTGCCTGAGCCCGACGCAATATGACAGGACTGGATCAAACCTTAGCGCCGAACCGTTAACATCGTCCGAAACCGAATTCGACTCGCGCGCAAAAACTTCCGATAATGCGGGCACTCCAGTAGCGTTGGATTATGACGACGGGAGCGGAGCGAGGCAACATGATCAAGCTGGGCGCAAACCTGCTATCATCGTTGGCCGCCAGCGACACGGAGGTCAGCCAGACACTGGTCGCGGGCAGGGGTGTTCGCGTGGAGCGGATCATGTCGTTCGGCCAAGCCTCGCCCGAGGGGTTCTGGTATGAGCAGACAGAAGCCGAATGGGTCGCGGTTCTGACGGGCAGGGCGCGGATCAGGGTGGCCGACCAGCCCAACGACATCGCGCTCGGTCCCGGTGATACGGTGCTCCTGCCTGCCCATTGTCGGCATCGCGTGGAGTGGACCGACCCAGACCAGCCAACGGTCTGGCTTGCCTTGTTCGTCGACGGCGAACTCCGGCCCGCATAATTGGACGGTCCGGTGACGGCAATACGGGATCCAGGCCGCCTGTGGGCATGTGTCCGAGCCAAATCCTTTTGCTGATGATGTGCCGATGGTGGGGCTGGCCGGTGTCGCCGGACACGATGACCCGAGTGTCCGGTGTTGTCGATTGTTCGAGATTGAGCGATCGTTCGCTCGGGCAAAGTCAGTCAATCCCGCCCAAGAGCGCTGCTGCAGTTCGAGCCGCTATTGTCATTTAGGAAGGTCTTCTGGGGATGGAAACGTTCGATTATATCGTGATCGGTGCCGGGGCGGCCGGGTGTGTCTTGGCCAATCGCCTCACCGAAGACGACGCTGCCACGGTCTGCGTGCTCGAGGCCGGCGGACAAGATCACCACCCCTTCATTTCAATCCCTGCTGGCTTCGTCAAAACCCTCTATGGCGACCGGTTCGTCTGGCCCTTCGTGACGGAACCGTCCGCCTCGCTCGGCGGCCGCAGCGTTGCGATTCCGCAGGGTAAGGTCGTCGGCGGGTCGAGCTCGATCAACGGCATGGTCTACAATCGCGGCCAGAGGATGGATTTCGACACCTGGGCGCAGATGGGTAACCGCGGTTGGGGCTTCGACGATCTCGTTCCCTACTTCAAACGCTCCGAACAGCGCGTAGGGCCCGGAGACGACCGCTACCGCGGGCGGACCGGTGAGCTTCCAATCACGGATATCGATTGGTTGAACCCGCTCGCAGAAGCCTTCCTCGATGCCGCCGAGGGGCTCGGGATCCCGCGCAGTCCTGACTACAACGCGGGCGTGCAATTCGGCGCCGGATACTTCCAGCGCTACATTCGCAAGGGGCTGCGCGTGAGTTCTGCCAAGGCGTTTCTGCGGCCTGCCCTGCGGCGGCGCTCGACGTCGCTTCGGACCCGGGCTCAAGTCGTGCAGATCGTGCTCGACGGCAAGCGGGCAACCGGCGTGCGATACCGCGACGGCGCAGGTGGCGAGCATGTGGTCCATGCACGGCGTGAGGTGATCGTCAGCGCCGGGGCCGTCAACTCGCCGAAACTGCTGCAAATCTCCGGCATCGGCCCCGCGGGCTTGTTGCAAGTGATCGGTGTTCCCGTGCGAGTCGCCTCGACGGGCGTCGGCGAGAACCTGCGGGATCACTACTCGGTCCGCATGACGGCCCGCGCGCGCAATGTCCGTACGATCAACGAATACGCCCGCTGGCCCAGGCTTCCCCTCGAAGTCGCCAAATGGATGGTCGGACAACCCAGCGTCTTGGCCCTGTGCCCCACCATCGCCTTTGTGCACGGCAAATCGCATCCAGGCGTCGAAGACAGTGATCTGCGCATCCTGTTCACGCCTGGAAGCTATCAGGACGGGCGAGTCTACGTTCTCGATGATCATCCGGGTATGACTTGCGGCGCAGGCCAACCACGCCCTGAGAGTTCAGGGTATGTGCGGGCGATTTCCAGCGATCCGGCCGCCGCTCCCCTGGTGCAGCCGAACTATCTCGCGGCCGAGACCGACAAACGGGTAACGTTGGCCGGGCTGCGGCTTGCTCGCGCGCTGCTGAACCGGCAAGAACTCAGCCGTTATTTCGACAGCGAAACATTACCCGGGGTGAATGTCAGCAGCGATGACGAGTTGCTCGACTTTGCCCGCCAACGCGGCAACACCGGGTATCACTTGGTCGGCACGTGCCGGATGGGGCCGGCGATGGACAAGACCGCGGTCGTCGACGACCAGCTGCGCGTGCATGGGGTCGAGAGCCTGCGCGTCATCGATGCGTCGATCATGCCGTTGCTTCCGTCAGCGAATACATTTGCCGCGACCATTGCCATTGCCGAAAAGGGCGCCGATCTCGTTCGAGGTCGCCAAGCCGCGGCGTAATGGCAGACCGGACGCCAAGGGGGCAACTGGCTCACGCCGGGATGACTGCAAACCCTGCGCGTGGAAAATGCACGATGACATCTCCAACCCGGCTCTCGCGGCGGGCGATGGCAATGTGTTGGGCCGACAGCGAGACAATCGTGCCCATCACTTCCACTTTCCCATAGTCATCGGGCACGATCACAACGCGATCACCGGGTTTGCGGCCGTTGGGATCGTCCGGGTCGGCCTGGACTGCCGTTTGTGGTGTAGCCGCCGTGGCAATATCCAAGGCCTCCTCATCCGTCAGTTCGGTACGTGTGCCATGCCCGATCGCCTGCATCCGGCACTCCCATTCAAGGGTTCGCGGCAGGCTGCGGAAAATCGTATCGAGCCCGGCGACTTCGGCCGCGGCGCCCGAGAGGCTGGTACGGACATGCCAGACGATCATGTAGGCGCTAATGTCGGCGAGGCTGAATTCACCCAGCAGCCAGGGGCGGCCGTCGCCGAGTTGCGCCTCGATCCAGCCGATGTGTGCACGAAACTGGTCGCGCATCTGCGGAATGACGGAACGCATGGCCGCTACGTCAAGCTTGGCACCGAACAGGCGCTCGCGATCCGCCAGGAACTCACGAGGCACAGCGTCGCCGCGCGCACCGAGCGTCAGTTTCACATTGTTCATGAAGAAGATGCGATCCGTCCACATGCTGAGCGCCCACGGGACGCCGGCGTTGCCGCCGGGAAACAGCGTCGGCGCTGGAAACCGGCGCTCGAGCTCGCGCAGGATCATCTGGGTATCGCAGTAGATGTCCGCGCCGATCTGCATCGTTGGCGTGCGGCGGTAGCCTCCCGTCAATGGCATCAGATTGGGCCGCGGCAGGATCCGTGGGATCTGGACCGAGTGCCACGGGATTTTCTTGTACCCGAAGGCGAGCCGGATCTTCTCGGAGAACGGCGATGGATCGAAATGGTGCAAAATGATCGGTAAAGGAGAGGTCATGGGTTTTTCCCTCGATGAGGACGGTCTCTCGCAATTGGAACTATGCGTGCAGGGCGGCGCCGAGCGCCTTCAGCGCGGCCTCCTGGAAAGCCTCGCCCTGCGTTGGATGAGCATGCACGGTGGCGGCGATATCCTCCAGCCTGGCGCCCATCTCGAGCGCCAGCGCGAACCCCGCCGCCAGCTCCGACACACCACGGCCGACCGCGTGAATGCCGACCACGGCGTGATCGCTCGCCCGCGCGACGATGCGCACGAACCCCGCGCTATCAGCCATCGTCAGCGCGCGGCCATTGGCTGCGAAGGGAACGACGCTCGTGATGACCTCCGCGCCTGCCGCCTTGGCTGCATCCGGCGCCAAGCCGACCGCGACGATTTCGGGATCGGTGTAGCAGATGGCGGGCATGGCCACCTTGTCGAACGTGCGTTTGTGACCGGCGATGATCTCGGCCACCATCTGGCCTTGCGCCATGGCGCGGTGCGCGAGCATCGGCTCGCCGGTGACATCGCCGATCGCCCAGACGTTGCGCATCGAGGTGCGGCACTGCTGGTCGATGCGGATGGCCCGGCCGGACATCTCGAGCATGAGGTTCTCGAGGCCCCAGCCTTCGAGCCGCGACCGGCGGCCGACCGTGACCAGAACCTGGTCGGCGCCGATCCGGCGCTCCGGACCGTCAGGCGCAGCGATGACCAGACTGCGCTCCGCCACTTCGTACCTCAGTGCACGCGCGCCCAGATGCACGCCGATGCCGAGCGCGGCGAGTCGCGTTGCCACGGGTTTCGTCAGGTCGGTGTCATAGAATGAAAGCACCCGATCGGCCGCTTCCACCACGTCGACCTTGACGCCGAGCTTGGCGAAAGCGGTGCCGAGTTCCAGCCCGATATATCCGGCGCCGACGACGGCCAGCCGGGCTGGAAGCTCGGTCAGGGCGAGGGCCTCCGTCGACGACAGGATCGGTCCGCCAAAGGCCAAGTCGGGCAAGGCCATCGGCTCCGAGCCCGTCGCCAGCACGATGTGCTCGGCCGTGATGTGGACCTTTCCGTCCGGCATTTCCGCGATGCAGGTCTTGCCATCGAGCAGCCGGCCCTGCCCCCCGATCACCCGTACGTTGGCCCGGCGCAGGAGCGTGGTCACACCGCCCGTCAGGCGCTCGACGATGCCGGACTTCCAGGCTTGGGTCGCATCGAAGTCCAAGGTCACATCGCCGGCCCGGATACCGAGCGGCGACTGCTTGGTGAAATGCAGCGCCCGATGAAATTCATCGGCGGCATGGATCAGCGCCTTCGAGGGGATACAGCCGATATTGAGGCAGGTGCCACCCAGATCCTCGCGCTCGAGGAGGATGGTGTCGAGACCGAGTTGACCGGCACGGATGGCCGCGACATAGCCGCCGGGACCACCGCCCAGCACCAGGACCTTGGCTGACGCAGTCTGCATTCAGGCCTCCAGGAAGATCTTGGCTGGTGTCTCCAGCAGTTTGCGGATCTGCTGCACGAACTCGGCGGCGACGAAGCCGTCGATGATGCGGTGATCGAACGAGGAGGACAGGTTCATCATCCGCCTCGGCTCGAAGCTGCTGCCGCCCCAGACGGCGCGCATCGAGATCTTGTTGATGCCGACGATGGCGACCTCGGGCGCGTTGATGATCGGGGTCGTGGCAAGCCCGCCGAGCGGTCCAAGACTGGTGATCGTGATCGTCGAGCCTTGCAGGTCATCGCGGCCAATCGTGCCTGCACGCGCGGCCTCCGACAGCCGCGTCACCTCGCGCGCGCACTCCCAGATGCTGCGCGCCTCGGCGTGGCGCACGACCGGAACCATCAGCCCTCCCGGTGTATGCGTGGCAATGCCGATATGGACGCCGCCGAACCGCTGGATGGTCTCGGTCTCGTCGTCGAAACGCGCATTGAGCTCGGGGTGGTCGCGCAGCGCCACGACCAGCGCCCGCATCACGAACGGCAGGATCGTCAGTTTCGGCCGGTCGGCTCTGGCCGAAGCATTGAGATCGGCGCGCAGGGTCTCGAGGTCCGTGACATCGACCTCCTCGATGATCGAGAAGTGGGGAATGCGCCGGTTGGTCTCGGCCATGCGCTTGGCGATCGCGCGCCGCATGCCCGACAGCTTGATCTCGGTGACGGAAGTGTCTTCGCGTGGCGCGATCGGGCGTTGCGGCTGATGAAGTGTTGCCGCGGCGCGCTCGATATCCTCATGCCGGATACGGCCGGCGGGGCCACTGCCCGCGACGCGCTTCAGATCGAGCCCGAGATCGCGCGCTTTCTGGCGGACGGCTGGCGAGGCGAGCGGGCGGTTGACCGGCGACTGAATCGGAGATCCCGGCGCGGCCGCCCTTGCCGGCACAAGTCCGACTTCCCCCGCGGCAACGTTGGATTTCGCCCACGTTTTTTGCGCCACCGGCGCGGCTGGCTCAGTCCGACCAACGGTTGCTGGCAGTCGCCGCAACGGCTGTGCAACATCGCTGCTGCCAGACTGACCGGCCGCACCGTTGGTGCTCGATGTCAACGTGCTGCGTGGGTGGAGCGGAGCGCTCGCGGCTGTTTGACCTACGCTGGCCGTCTCGACCGCGAACATCTCGGCATGCACCGCCACGATCTGTCCAGCCGAGATCGCGACCCGCACCACCCGGCCGTCGACTGGCGACGGGATTTCGACCGTCGCCTTGTCGGTCATGACGGCGGCCAGGATCTGATCCTCGCGCACGAGGTCGCCGACGCGGACGTGAACCTCGACGATTTCGGCTTCGGCGACGCCCTCGCCGACATCGGGCAGCTTAATGATGCGTTCTGTCATTCAACCCTCCAACACGCGCTTGAGGGCCTCGGCCACCCGTGCCGGACCGGGGAAGTATTGCCACTCCTGCGCGTGGGGATAGGGCGTGTCCCACCCCGTAACCCTTTCGATGGGGGCCTCCAGGTGATAGAAGCAGGCCTCCTGCACGATGGCCGAAAGCTCCGCCCCAAAACCGCTGGTGCGTGTCGCCTCGTGCACGATCACGCACCGGCCCGTCTTCTTGACGGAGGCGGTGATCGTGTCGACGTCGAGCGGCACCAGAGTTCTGAGATCAATGATCTCGGCATCGACTCCAGCCTCGTCAGCGGCTGCCTGCGAGACATGCACCATCGTACCGTAGGCGAGCACGGTGACTTGGGTGCCGCTCCGCCGGATGGCTGCCTTGCCGATCGGCACGGTAAAATGCCCCTCTGGAACCTCGCCCAGCTCGTGCTTCGCCCACGGCACGATCGGGCGATCGGGATGGCCGTCGAACGGGCCGTTGTAGAGCCGCTTGGGCTCGAGGAAGATGACGGGATCGTCGTCCTCGATGGCCGCGATCAGCAGGCCCTTGGCATCGTAGGGGTTGGACGGCACGATCGTCTTCAGGCCGCAGACGTGGGTGAACAGGGCCTCGGGGCTCTGGGAATGGGTCTGCGCGCCGAAGATCCCACCACCCGTCGGCATCCTGATGGTGAGCGGGGCCGTGAAATCGCCCGCCGAACGGTAGCGCAGCCGGGCGGCCTCCGAGACGATCTGGTCGTAGGCTGGATACATGTAGTCGGCGAACTGGATCTCGACGCAAGGGCGCAAGCCATTGGCGGCCATACCGACTGCGGTGCCGACAATGCCCGTCTCGCTGATCGGCGTGTCGAAGCAGCGGTGCCGGCCGTGCTTTTGCTGCAGGCCCTTGGTGCACCGGAAGACGCCGCCGAAGTAGCCGACATCCTGGCCGAACACGACGACGCTCGGGTCTTTGGTCATCATGACGTCCTGCGCGTCGCGGATCGCCTCGATCATCGTCATGCGCGCCATGTCAATACCCCGCTTCCTGGCGCTGGCGCCGCAGGTGCGCCGGCATTTCCTTGTAGACGTCTTCGAAGATGTCGCGGCCCGAAGGCTTCAGGGGACTGTGCAGGGTGCCGTATTGCTCGGCCTGCTTTTGGGCAGCGATCACCTCCGACTCGATCTCCGCATTCGCCTGCGCGTGCCGCTCGGCCGACCAGGCACCTTTGACGATCAGGTGCTGCGCGAGCCTGTCGATAGGATCGCCGAGCGGCCACAGATCGCTCTCGTCCTTCGGCCTGTAGGCGCTGGGATCGTCCGAGCTCGAATGGGCGGCGTCCCGGTAGGTGACGTGCTCGATGAGCGTCGGACCCAGATTGCGCCGGGCCCGTTCGGCGGCCCAGCGTGCCACGGCGTGCACCGCCAGGTAGTCGTTGCCGTCGACGCGCAGCGCGGGAATGCCGAAGCCGTGGCCACGTGCGGCAAAGGTCGGCGCGCCGCCCACGGCGATGCCCTGGAATGTCGAGATCGCCCATTGATTATTGACGACGTTGAGGATGACAGGCGCCCGATAGGTCGACGCGAACACGAGGGCGGCATGGAAGTCGGACTCGGCTGTCGAGCCGTCGCCGATCCAGCCCGCGGCGATGCGGGTATCGCCCTTGATCGCGGAGGCCATCGCCCAGCCCACGGCCTGCACATACTGCGTGCCGAGATTACCGGAGATCGAGAAGAAGCCGTGCGCTTTCGAGCTGTAGAACACCGGCAGCTGCCGGCCCTTCATGGGGTCGTGGCTGTTGGAGAAGACCTGGCACATCATGTCGACGAGCGGATAACCCGCGGCGATCAGCAGGCCCTGCTGCCGGTAGGTCGGAAAGTTCATGTCGCCCGGCTCGAGCGCTTTCTGGAAGGCGGTGGCGATCGCCTCCTCGCCGGTCGCCTGCATGTAGAACGACGTCTTGCCCTGGCGCTGCGCCATTTGCATGCGGGCGTCGTAAGCTCGCAATGTCATCATATGGCGAAGGCCGCCGCGCAGGTCGTCATCGTCGAGGAGGCCGACCCAGGGCCCAACCGCCACACCAGAGCCGTCCAAAACGCGGATAATCGTATAGGCGAGGTCGCGCATCTGGTCGGCCGGCGCGTCCACCTCTGGACGGCGCACCGAACCGGCCTCGGGGATGGGAAAGCCGCTGTAGTCGGGCTTATCTCCCGTCCGGAACGACGGTTCGGGAACGTGGAGCGAGAGGATGGGGGCCGGTGACGGCGGCAAAACCGCCGAGGTGGCAGCGATAACTTGCATGCACAATCCCTTTTTAGTCTTGGCCCTTCCAGGTTTGGTATGGATTTTTCTATGTCGTCTCAGCCAGAATGTGCTTCCATAGTTTCATGGATCGGGTGCTTGCGCAGAAGATCCTTCTGACAATACCGAAAAATCGGTTTGTTCCGGGGGCATGGACCGATCCCCATTTGCCGAACCCCTGTCCGCCAGGGCGGTGCACGAGTGAGCGCGCATGAAGGCGTTGGACGACCTCGACCGAAAAATCCTGAGGGAGCTGCAAGCCAACGGCCGGCTCACCAATGCACAGCTCGCCGAGCGTGTCGGCTTGTCGGCGAGCCCATGTTGGCAGCGGGTGAAGCGGCTGGAGGATGACGGCTACATCACCGGCTACACGGCCCTGCTCGACCAGAAGCGTCTCGGATTGCCCGATACCGTCATCATCGAAGTGACGCTCGAGCGCCACGACGACGAGGTGCTCGAGCGTTTCGGCCGGGCGCTCACGGACCTGCCGGAAGTCCTGGAGGCGTACCTGACAACGGGCGAGTACGATTATTTCATCAAAGTCGCCATTGCTGGCACCGAGGGCTACGAGCGCTTCCTCCGGGAAAAGCTGTACAAGATCCCCGGCATCCGCCACACGCGCACGTTCTTTACATTGCGCTGCCTCAAGCGGAATTTTTCGGTGGTACCGTAGGTTCGGACTGTCGGTCTGCCGAGTGTGGGTAACGCAATCGGCTGGCAACGCTGTTCGATCGCGACCGGCATCGCACCTGCGGACTGCCTGGACCGGTGTTGATGTTCAGGTTGGGGAAAACGTACAAATTTGCGGCGTCCTTGAAGGCGTGTCGTTCGCCTTCTCGGTGCGTATGGCGGTCTCAGTGCCTTCTATTACGTCTTCATCTCCCGTGAGTTCCAAGCGATCTTTCCGTCTGAAACCATTTCTTTCCATCCTCGTCGCCGCCGCACTCGATATGAGGCAATGCAGCGGGGCTGGCCAGCGACGGCCATTCCTGCCGCGACCCAATTCGCACTTGGGATCGAGCTTTAGGCTTGGTAAAGTTCGTCTGACCGTCATCGCCGATCTCGTGGTGCAGCGCCGCGACGGTCGATAACGTTGCTGGGTTCGCGATGGCTACTCTTTGCCGATGGCCAGGATTGCCGGCGTCCAGACTTTGCGGCGGCGCGCGGCGCGCTCGCCCCTATCTTCAGCATCGTAGACGATGGGACTTGGCTGCGGAAACCGATTGCGTTCGTCCAATGCGCTGACCATCAAAGTGGCATACGCCTTGTCTTCCGTGGGATCGGCCATGAAGCCGGCGACGTAGACCCCGCACTCACGACAAACCAGGTATTCGATGGACTTCATCGCAAATTTGTAGCGGCTCAACAACTCCGGATTGTCGACCATAATGCGCAAGGAGCCATTCGGATCAGAAACCGCGCGCGACTGGTGCTGCCGGCAGAACGAGCATTGGCAAGCGCGGGGCTTGGCAACTTCCGGCACTACATTCGTTTCATACTCAACCTTGATGTTCTTGCAGTGGCAGCCACCGGTCAGCTTCGTCATCGGGCAGATCCTCTTTTGTAGCAGGCGTTATCGATAGCGCCGGCTATTCGATGATCACAAAAGTGCGGATTTCGATGCTTTCACGTGGCGGCGCTTTGCGGTCCTGATTGGGAAGTTGAAACGCACCATGGGCGGCACAGCGTGATCCGTCCGGATTTGTCGAGTCCCAGCCTGCGATCAGCAGAACTTCCTCCCGTTTCATTTCGGATGCGTAATACCAGCGTTGGCCCGGGCCATAGGCAAGGTGGTAGATTTCGCCGACACGATCGGGGAACACCTGATCGGTTGCAATCAGCTCACTCTTGGCGATGGTTGAGGCGTCAGCGACGGCAAGCGGCGCGCGCAGGACAGGTCCCTTGATGGACCGCCAGACGTTCACCTGGATCACGCGTGCCCCGCTTGCGAGCAGGCGCTCGGCTTCCCCGACACCGACGGTATCCTTGAGACGCTGAGGACCGCTTTTCTGCGTGTAATCGACGTGGATGCGGGTTGCGGGCCCCCGTCGACCATCGGGATTGGGCGCGCCGGTGCCACTATCGGATCGGCGCGTTGCATCGAAGATTGCAACCCGGGTCGCGCCAAACCGCTTTTTCAGCAGCGCTTCGATCTCCGGATAATATGCGTTGGCGACGGCAGCGTCGCTATTGAGATCGGCGACTGCGGTCGGCGACACCATGAGCTCGAAGCCTTCGCGTTCGATGGTCGGCTGCATCGAATTGTTGCGGATGTCGGTGATCTCGACAGTGCGAGTCTCGACTTCGAAAAAGATTTTCGGATCGCCTCCGGTGTAAGCTGCGCTTTGAAACACAGGCTTTTTCAGTTGCGGCACAATGAAGCACAATTCTGCTTCAACAGTGCCTGACGCAGTTGCTTTGTCCTTTGCTGTGACCTGGGGCATTGGCTTGTTCCTTCGAGCTGTATGCGGGGTCGATCTGCTCTGCAGCATTGGCGAATTATAGAAGGTTCCCTGGCAGACGGCGAGAGCTCCGTGCGTGTCATGAACAGGCGGGAGAACGAGGAATTGAGATCATCATCGCCGCCACTCCAACCTCCGCAAATTCGGGGGGCGCGGAACCCCTAAATTGCACTCAATCGGTGAATTGCGCCACCAGCCGACCTGGACGGCAGTTCCGACACTTGGGTCAGGCTAAGAAGTCCGCCTTGGCGGCTTCACCAGCAGGCAGAGCGGGATCGCCAGCGCCGAGAACAGCGTATACAGCATGAACGCGTTGGTAAAGCCGATCATGGTCGCCTGCCGTACGATCTCCTTCGACAGCCGAGCGATGCCGGGCAGCGTGTCGATCGTCCAGGCGCCCGTCACCCACGGCAGTTGCAGCACCTTGTTGTAGGCCGACACCAGTTCCGACATGCGGCTGTAGTTGGCGGAGGTCGTGCGGATGATTTCCGCAACTGCAACCGAGATGAAGAGGCTGGAGCCGAGGTTCCGCAGCAAATGGAATACCGACGAGCCCTCAGGCCGGTACTGCGGCGCCAAGGTCGAGAACGTCGCGACGGTCAGCGGCACCCAGAGAATACCGACCGAGAAGCCCTGCATCAGGCTGTTGAGTGCCAGCGTCGTCTGGTCGACATCGAGGCTGATGGTCGTCAGCCACAGCCCGGACATTGTCTGCGTCGAGGCGCCGAAGACCAAGTTTATACGCGGGTCGAGCTTCTGCATCCACATCGCCGCGAAAAAGCCGAGCCCGTTACCGACGCCGCGCCAGCCGACGAAAGCGCCGATCGCTGAATCCGGGAAGCCCGCATGCTGCTGCAAAAGCGACGGCAACAGCACGATCGGTGCGAAGTTCAGCATGCCGTAGAGCGTGACGATGACGCAGCCGATCGCGTAGTTGCGGTCGCGAAACAAGCGCAGGTTCAGGTAGGTGCGCTCCGACGTGAAGCTGTGGGTGAGAAACACGTAGAAAGCCACGGCGGCCACGATCGTCTCGATCCAGATTTCGGTGGCATCGTACCAATCCAGCCGTTGCCCGCGCGAGAGCACGAGCTGCACGCCAGCAATCGCCGCCGAGAGCGAGAGAAACCCGATCCAGTCGAGCGGCACCTTCTCGATCATGTGATCGTCGGGCGGCAGGAAAAACCGGAACAGCACATAAGCAACGATGCTGACGGGAAGCACCATGTAGAAACCCCAGGGCCATCCGAACATCTCGCCGACGTAGCCGCCGAGTGTCGGACCGATCACCGGGCCGACGATGTTCGACATGCCATAGAGTGCCAGCACGAAGCTGTGCCGGCTACGCGGGTAGCTGTCGAGCAGCAGCGTCTGGCTGAGCGGGATCAGCGGTGCGCCGAGACCGCCTTGCATGATGCGCCAGAAAACCAGCGACTCCAGCGACTGTGCGGCGCCACAGAAGAACGTGGCAACTGTGAAGCCGAGCAGGCACCACATCATCGTGCGGCGACGGCCGAGACGGGCGACGAGCCAGCCCGTCATCGGTGTCGCGACGGCGGTCGCCAGGATGTTGAACGTCATGACCCAGGAGATTTCGTCCTGCGTCGCCGAAAGCCCACCCTGCATCTGCGGCAGAAGCGTCGTCGCAACCAGGATCGTCGCCGTGTAGCACGTCGACGCCAGGATGACCGAAATCAGCACGACGAAGCGGCCGAAGCCCGTCAGGTCATAGACCGCCTTGTCTGTGTCCGTGGTGGTCAATGGTATGTCCTGGTGTACAGGCCCGTCGCAACAAAAGCACGTGTGTCATCCTCGGGCTTGTCCCGAGGACCCATGGTACCCCGTGGCCGGGAGGCGCTGTTTGTTGACGCGCTGCAGCATGACACTAGCGTCGTCCCCGCGGCACAATGGGTGGTCGGGAGTCATGTCGAAGACGTGCTACGCACTTAAGCCCGACCAAGACAGCGTGCGGTTTTTGCCGATTGATGAGCACAAATGTTTCCCGAAGTCGAAGCTCACTGACAACGCGGTTCAAGGCTTCAGCCAGACGTCGGTGAGGTCCTGGTTGATAAGATGCGACGGCGTGATCCGCCACCCCTGCAGGCGTGACGACATGAGTGTTATGCGTTGCATCCAGAGCACCGGCATCATGTACGACTGGTGGTAGAGACGCGTCTCGAAGGCACGCGTCAGCTTGCGCCGCTCGGTGGTGTCCGAGGTGGCGACGATTTTGTCGAAGATGCCGTCGAGATCGCGGTCGATATAGCGCGCGATGTTCAGCTGCGAGCGGTCGCGGCTGATGTACTTCAGAAACTCGAGCTCGGGATCGTCGACGAGGGCGTTCGAGAACTCGATCATGGCTTCGAACTCACCCGTGATCATTGCCTGCTGCCAGGGCCGCGCATCGGCGAGCTGATGCTCGACGGTGACGCCGATCTGGCGCCACTGGTCGATCAGGAACACACCGAGGGGCACGTAGGGGTCCGGCAGATTGCGATTGATCAGCTTGAACTTGAGCGCCGGATGTCCGGCCTCGGCGAGCAGGCGCTTGGCTTCGGCGCGGGCCTTCACCATGTCCTTCTGGAAGCCCGGCAACTCAGTCAATTCGGCGTCGGTGGCAGCCCAGGGCGAGCCCGGCCGTTGCGACGCGCCGATCGATCGCACCGATGCGATCTTGGCGAGGTTGGCGGCCCCCGACCAGCGATCGATCGCCATGTTCAGGGCGCGACGCACGCGCGGATCGTTGAAGGGTGCCCGTTCCGCATTGAAGGTCAGCACGATCGATAGTGCCCACACGCTTTCCTGCACGCTGAGCTTGTCGCCCATCGCCTCTTTCAGCCGGTCGCGAACGGCGGGCGGGAAGCCGCGGAACTCGGCTTGCACCTGGTTCGATTGCAAGGCTGTTGCAACCGCGGAATTCTGCGAAAACGTGACGGCGCGGAAGTCGTCGAGATAGGGCCGATCCTTGATGAAGTAGCGGTCGAAACGCTTCCCCTTCCAGTGCGATCCCGGCACGTGCTCGACGAAGACGAAAGGACCCGTGCCCATCGGTTGCTTCGCTGGATAAGCCTGGTCCTCAGCGAGTTTCGCGGCCGAGTAGATGCAGGCGAACGGGTTGGCGAGGACGGCAAGGAAGTACGACTGCGGTCGCGACAACTTGAACACGACGGTGCCGGCGTCCGGCGTGTCGATCGCCGTGATCGCCTGGAACAGCGCCTGATTGGCCGAAACAATGCCTGCCGGCGGCGCGCGGAGGCGATCGAACGAGACTTTGATGTCGGTGGAGGTCAGCGCCGTACCGTCATGGAAAACGACGCCCGGGCGCAGCTTGAAGGTGTAGGCGAGACCGTCAGTGCTGGCCATCCAACTTTCGGCAATGTCGCCTTTCACCTCGGGGAACGTGTCGGGATCGAACTTCACCAGCAGCGAGTAGTGCGGCGCGACGTAGTGCAGCGACGTGAACGAGTTCGAAGCGTGGCAGTCCTGGGTCTGCGGCTGGCCGACGACGGCGTAGTCGAGCGTGCCGCCGCGGATTGGCGTTTGCGCAGCGGCGGGGGCGACGCCGGTGAGCGTGGCGGCGAGCAAGCCGAGTGCGGTGGCACCAGCAGACAGCAGAACAGTCGCAAGTCGGGCCATGGTTCCCTCAAGGTTCCAGAGCCGCCGTTATGCCATGGGGGCGCCGATGGGGGATAAGTTCTTTTTGACGCGTGTCGAGTTCCTCTGCAACCGACCCGTCGGTGCCGACGCCTTGCGCGATGACAATCGGTTCGATATCTTCAGCCTGAAGATCGACCGATCGCGGCGCGAACGCGCTGTAGTCGTCGAGACGGTAGATGCAGTGACGGCAGGCCAGCGCGACGCTGGCGTTCATGGCCAATACGGCAACAACTCGACATCTCCATCGGCAATCGCCTTTGTCGGACTTGGCGCCAATCCGGTCGAAATGATAGGGATGACAAGATCGCGGCAAGGGCACGCATCAACCTGGGGAGATGGCCGATGAGCATTGTGCTGCAGGAATCGTTGCGCGCTGTGTTTTATGCTCCGTACTATTCGGCGCTCAGCTTGAACGCCTACGCCGAAGAAGGTGTCGACGTGGTCTTCAAAAGCGCGGCAAGTCCGACCGTTGCCGCACAAGGCCTGCGCGATGGGTCCGTGCATGTCACGTGGGGCGGCCCGATGCGGGTCAATCAAACCTATGCCCGCGAGGCCGATTGCGACATCCAGTGCTTCTGCGAGGTAGTGACGCGCGATCCATTCCTGCTGGTCGGGCGCACGCCAAAGCCCAATTTTCAACTCGCGGACTTGATGTCGGTGCGGCTTGCGACTGTCAGCGAGGTCCCAACGCCATGGATGTGCCTGCAGGAGGATTTGCGTCGCTCCGAGCTCGATCCCGCCAAGGTCAACCGCGTCGCCGATCGCGGCATGGCCGACAACGCGCAAGCGCTTCGCAGCGGTGATGTCGACGTGGTGCAGGTGTTCGAGCCGTTCATCGATGAACTCGTTGCTTCGGGGGCCGGGCACATCTGGTATGCGCAGGCCGCGCGCGGTCC
>JANLQP010000034.1:0-13021 GCA_031367895.1 Hyphomicrobiales bacterium | reverse complement strand
CCCAGATGAACGTCGCCAACCACCGGCCACCGGCGCGCGCGTGCGGGGCCAAACCGAATTTTGCAGGGCCGACTACCCATAGTGGTCAATTGTTGTGGTTTTTGCTTAATACAACAGAACCCTCTTTCGCGGTGCCAGAGGCCGTCACTCGCGGTGAGTTGAGACCTCTGCGCATACGCCGCGTACCAACGGATGCAAACCAGAATGACGTCGATTGGGAAGCGCATTCCTTTGGTCGCCAGCATCGCGTTTCAAGCCTTTTCAGTCAACGCACTCAGCATAGACCAGCAAGCTGCTTGACCCCGTCAACGCGACAGAACCCTGGCGATCACGCGGCCCAATCAGGTATGGGCGCTGGATACGACTAGCTGCACTTGCCAGCCGGCGAGATCTGCTCCTTCGGTATCAGACGCCCACCAGCGTCTTGGCGATGATTCCCAACTGCACTTCGGTCGCGCCGCCGAAGATCGTGAAGGCGCGGCTGTTCAGGTAGTCTTGCAGTAGCGCTGGTGCTGCGCGCGCATCCTCCGGCACGCGCGGGCCGGCCTGCCAGCGAAGGCTCTCCGGCCCAAGCACTTCCAGGCCCAGTTCGGCGAGGCCCTGCTTTATTCGGCTGGATCGCAGCTTGAGCACCGATGACAGCGGCCCCGGCGTTTCCCCGGGTGCCAGCGAGCCCAGCACCTTTAGCTCTAGCATCTCGAAGGTGTCGAGGTCGGACGCCATTTCACCGAAGCGCGCCGACAGTTCCCCAGCCAGCGGCAAACCCTCGCCATCGAGTTCGCGCAAAGCGTCACCCACGCGCTTGAACTGGGCGCGCAGGCGCGGGCTGAAGATCCCGGCGCCGCGCTCGAATTCAAGTAGATACTTCGCACAATCCCAGCCTCGGTTCTCCTCCCCCACCAGGTTGTCGCGCGGCGCCCGCACATCGGCGAAGAAAACCTCATTCAGGTCGTGGTCGCCGCCAATGGTTTCAATCGGCCGCACCGTGAGGCCCGGACTGTGCATGTCGATCAGCAGGAAGCTGATACCGTCCTGCCGGCGGCCAGCGCTGCTAGTGCGCACCAGGGCGAACATGCGGTTGGCGTGGTGAGCGTGCGTGGTCCAGATCTTCGAGCCGTTCAGCACATAGTCCGCGCCATCAACCTCGGCGCGCAGCTTCAGCGACGCCAGGTCGGAGCCGGCACCCGGTTCGGAAAAGCCCTGGCACCAGTAGTCCTCGCTGGACAGGATGCGAGGCAGGTGCCGGCGTTTCTGCTCCTCGGTGCCGAACTTCAGGATCACCGGCCCGACCAGGCGGACGCCCATCGGATGGACCAGGGGCGCGCCTGCCAGAGCGCACTCGGTCTCGAAGATGAAGCGCTGCACCGGGGTCCAGCCGGTGCCGCCCCATTCGCGCGGCCATAGCGGCACTAGCCACCCGCGCCGCTGCAACGCCTGCTGCCAGGGGCCGGAAATCTCCGGCTCCGGGTACACCGAGGCGGTGCGGTACTGTCCCAGGCGCAGTTGAGGCGTCAGGTGCTCGCGTAGAAAATCGCGCACCTCTGCGCGGAAGGAAACCAGTTCGGGGTCGAGTCGCAGGTCCATCAACGCAGCTCCACTGCCGGCTCGAAGGTTCCGAGGGTGCGGCTTTCAGCCCAGGCGCCGGTGCGCAGCATCGCGAGGCCGAATTCGCGGCTATGGGCGGAGGTCGAGCCGCCCTGCTGGCTGAACGCGGTGAGCTTGCGGAACCAGCTCGCCACCGGTAATTCCTCGGTCACCCCCATCGCCCCGTGCAGTTGCACCGCCTGCTGGCCGACGAAGCGCGATTCGCGGCCGACCTTCGACTTCGCCATGGCCGCCAGCTCCGTGGCCTCGGCGGCGCCGGCTTCGAGGCGCAGGGCCGCCAGTTCGCACGAGGCCAGCGCATCCATGCAGCACACCGCCATCTCGGCGAGCCGGTGGGCCACCACCTGGAACTGCGACAGCGGCTGGCCGAACTGCACCCGTTGCACAGCGTACGCTGCAGTCTGCTCCTGCAACGCCTCCATGGCGCCAACAGCTTCCCAGCAGAGCGCCACCAGGTGCCGGGCGCAGGCCTCGGCAAGCGGGGTGCTGGCGTCCACGTCCTCGCCCAGCAGGTCGGCATCGGAGAGCCGCACGTCTTGCAGCGTCAGGTCGGCCGCCTGTGCGCCGTCCGCCGTCGCCGCGGCATTCGCCTGCACGCCTGCCGTGCCGGGGCGGACCGCGAAAATGCGGTGCCCCTGCCCGGGCGCATCCACGCGTGCGGACACCAGCAGCAGGTCCGCACCGCAGGCGCCGGGCACCAGCTGCTTGCGGCCGCGCAGCACCCACCCGCCGCCCTCCCGGCGCGCCACAGTGGTGCGCGGCAGCCACGGCAGTGGCGCGGTGATCTCCTCGTGGGCGAGCACGGCACGCCGGCTCCCGTCGATCAGCGGCGGCAGCCAGGCCGAACGTTGTTCCGACCTGCCGTGCGTGGCGAGCAGCGGAGTGGCCAGCAGCGCGGTGGCGGCGTACGGCTCGACGACCAGGTGCCGGCCGAACGCGCGCATCACGAGACCGGCCTCCAGCATCCCGGCGCCGAGTCCGCCCGCCCTTTCCGGTACGAGCAGGCCCAGCCAGCCCATGTCCGCGAACTGTCGCCACACTGTGGGCTCGCAAGCATGCGGCGCCTGGACACTACGCTGGCGACGGGCAAAATCGTACTCGGCGGCCAGGAAATCCCGGACGCTGGACTCGATCAGCGACTGTTCCTCGGTCAGCGTGAGTCTCATCGCTTGTCTTGATTTGACGGCTTCAGCGCCGAAGCCAGCCCCGCGCGCCGCGTCGCCTGGTATTCCTCGCTCAAGTGGCTGAGCTGATGCAGGTCGAAGTGGGCCGACAAGGCCTGGCGCAGGCCCTGGACGTCCATCGAGCGGTTCAGCGAACGCTTCAGCAGCCGCAGCGCGAACGGCGGCGCCTCCGCAATCCGCTGCGCCAGCTCCATGGCGCTCGCATCCAGCTGCGCGCGCGGCATGACGCGATTGACCAGCCCGATGGCTTGCGCTTCGGCCGCCGTGAGCTTGCCGCCCGTGAACAGCATTTCCTTGGCTTTGCGCAGGCCCATCACCCACGGGTGGATCAGCACCTCGGTGGCGACCGCGCCCATGGTGTGGGTCACCGGGTCGCTGAAGAACGCATCCTCTGACGCAACCACCAGGTCGCACATGTTGGCCAGCATGAACCCGCCGGCGACGCACGCTCCCTGAACTTGCGCCACGGTCGGTTTCGGAAAGTCCCAGATGCGCAGGCAGTAGTCGAAGTAGCGGGTCTGCTCGTAGGCCCAGCGTTCCTCCACCGTGAAGTCGGCGCGCTTGGCCTGCGCTTCCTTCAGGTCGTGGCCGGCGGAGAAATGGTCCCCGCGGGCGCCGAGCAGCACGACACGCGTGCCCTCGTCGGCCGACGCGGCGGTGAAGGCCGCGTCGAGTTCGTCCAGCATCTGCTGGCTCTGCGCATTCCGCGCTGCCGGCCGCGCCAGCCACAGGCGCCGCACGGCGCCGCACTGTTCGGTTTCGATCAGGTCATTACTCATGCGAGTTCCCGAAGGATGCTTTCGTTGTCGTTCCCGAGCGCGGGTCCCGGCCGCGGCTCCGGGGCCCCGCCGCCGATCCGGACCGGACTGGCCAGCACGGGGTATTCGGTATCGTTGGCGGGCGCCCAGGCCCAGAGCCCGCGTGCCTGTGTCTGCGGCTGCCGCACCACCTCGCGCGTCGACATGACAGGCACGTCCTGAGAGCCGGGAACATGCAGGAAGAATTGCTCGCCGCGGCGCACGACTTCCGTCCCCGGCACGGCAGTGGCCGCGCCGTTCCACCCCGTCTGCGTGGCCCAGGCGCAGATGTCCTGCATCGACAGGTCGATTGCCTGTCCGCGGCCGCTGCTCTCGCGGTGCTGGAGGGCGCCCAGGATGGCCACCATCCCGAAGGCGGCGCCCATCACGTCCGCCAGCGAGGGGCCCGTCTTCAGCGGCATGTCGCCGATGCGGGTGATAGCCATCATGCCCGACATCGCCTGGATCACGGTGTCGAACGCCGGCCGTCCCTCGTACAGCGAATCGGCGCCGAAGCCGGAGATGGAGCAGTACACCAGCCGCGGGTTGAGCGCCAGCAGATCGGAGGGTCCGAAGCCCTTGCGCGCCAGGGCGCCTGGTCGCAGGTTTTCCACCACAACGTCGGCGGTGCCGACCAGGCGCTTCAGGGTGGCGGCGCCTTCGGCCGACGCCATGTCGAGCGCCAGAGAACGCTTGTCGGCGTTCTGGAAGGTGAAGAAGATACCCTGGCCGTTGCGTGCGGGAGGCCAGCGGCGCACGGCCTCGCCTTCCGGGGGCTCCACCTTAATCACCTCGGCACCCAGCGCCGCCAGCAGGCGGGTGGCGACGGGCGCCGTCGTGTAGTGACCGATCTCGACCACGCGCAGGCCTGCCAGCGGCAGCCGGCCACCGGCCGTGGCGGCTGGTTTGGCCGGCGCCGGACTGGCGGGACCGCGCGAGGCGGCGACGATGGCGGCGCGGTCGGCGTCTCGCGCCGGCACGCGCAACAACGAGATCCCGGGTGAGGCGCTCATGCGCAAGGCGGATGCTGGCAGTGCGATCCCGCGCCCATCCGGCGTCTCCGCCTGCAGGATCATCCCGCGATGCTCCAGGTTCGCTTCGCGCGGAAACCCGTCCAGTGGCGTCACCGGGCCGCAGGGGATACCGAGCGTCGACAAGCGTGCCACGCATTGGGCGATGCTGCGTTGCTCGATCCAGGCCTGGACCAGCGCATCGACCTCGTCGGCATGAGCGACCCTGTCGGCGTTGCGAGCCAGGTGCGGGAACTGCCCTTGCTCCTGCTGCCCGATTAGCTCGCAGAGCTTGGCCCACTGGTCGTCGTTGCCAGCGCACAGCAGCACCCAGCCGTCCTGGGCCCGGTAGACGTTCCACGGCGCGGCCATGGTGTGCCGGTTGCCGACGCGCGAGGGTTGGTCGCGTTCCGGTTCGGACAGCGCCGGCGCGAGGAAAGAGGTCATGGCGCTGAACGCCACGTCATAGAGCGCGATCTCGATTGGCGGTGCGGCACCGGATTCGCGGCGCTGCCGCAGCGCGGCCAGCACCCCGGCGGCGGCGTACACGCCGGCAAGCTGCTCGATCAACGGCAGTGCCAACGCCATGGGCGGCCCGTCGGGCACCCCGGTGGCGTCCATCACGCCGGCCATCGCCTGGATCTCGGCGTCGGTGGCGGGTTTGCCCGCCAACGGACCGCTGGAGCCGAATGCGGTGACGTCGCAGACGATCGCGGAGGGCGGCGGCTGCATCAGCGCCGCCGGGCCGAAAGCGAGTGCATCGACGTCCGAGGAAAGCAGGATGACGTCGCTCTTCGCGGCCAGCTGCGCCACCAGGCCCGCGTCTGCGGTTCCCGTCACCAGGCTCTGCTTGCCGGCGGCGAACTGGTCGCGCCAGCCCCACTTCGGCTGCGCGAAGCCGCCGGTCTCCGCCGCTTCGACGAACACCACGGTCGCGCCGAGCTGCGCCAGCAGTGACCCGGCCACGGAGGCCCCGATGCGGGCGCCGGCCTCGAGCACCCGCACGCCCTCCAGCGGCGCGCGCCCTCCCTGTGCGGTTGCCGCGGTCACTCCAGCTTCAACCCGAGTTCTTTGATGATCGGCGCCCAGGTCGCCGTCTGCTCCTCGATTTCCTTGCGAGCGCCGGCCAGGGTATTGCGCATGGGCACGAAGGAGATCGCACGCATCCGCTCCACCACTTCCCGGTCCTGCAGGACGTGATCCAGCGCGGCGTACAGCTTCTGCACGATTTCAGGAGGCGTTTTCGCCGGCGCGGCGAACACGTAAGCCACCCCGCCGTTGACGCTCTGCATGCCGAAATCCTTCATGACTGGCACGTCGGGCATCAGAGGGCTGCGCTGCGTGCTGGCGACCAGGATCGGCCGCACGATCCCGCTGTCCACCTGACCCTTGACTCCGCCGATCGCCATGGATGCGGCATCGATACTGCTGCCCAGGACGTCGTTCACGGCGGGCGCCGTGCCCTTGTACGCGATGTGTGTCACGGGGAAGTTGTTCATCTTTCCGAGCGTGAGGATTACCAGGTGCCCCGCACCACCGACGCCGCCCGAGCCGACGTTGATGCCGCCGGGGCGGGTGCGTGCGAGCGTTACAAGATCCAGAATCGTGCGCACCGGCGAATCCTTGCGTACGAGGACGATGCTGGGCGTCTCAGCCACGGTGCCGATGAAGGCGAAGTCCGTCATCGGGTCGTAGCCGAGGCTCTGCGACATCAAGGGGAAGGTGCCCACCGTGGTCGGCATGATCCCGATGGTGTAGCCGTCCGGTGTGGCCCGCGCCAGCGACCGGTTGCCCACGTTGCCGGAAGCGCCGGGCCGGTTTTCGACGACGATGGGCTGGCCGAGCTGCTCGGCCAGCTTGTTCTGAATCGCCCGCACAATATTGTCGGTGGTGCCGCCAGGGGTGTAGGGCACCACCAGCGTGATCGGCCGCGTTGGCCACGACTGCGCATGGGCCGGGCCCGACAGCGCGAGCGGAATGCAGGAAAGGGCGGGGACCAGCAGCTTCAACAGCAGGCGCCGGGCAGGTGATGTTTGCATTTCTTGTTCCTTGGTAGTTTTCAGCGCGGGGCGATGTGGCATTGCCCATGATCCAGCACCACCGCATCGCGTTCGCGCGCGCGGCAGCGGAACGAGACCGCATCGCCGTCGACCCAGATCTCGGTGTCGATGGTCTCTCCCGGGTAGACCACCGATGTGAACCGGGTGCCGAAGGTCTTCATGCGGGAATTGTCGTAGCCACAGACGGACGCCAGGACTTCACGGCATGCGATGCCCAGGGTACAGGAGCCGTGCAGGATCGGACCCTTGAAGCCCATTTCCCGAGCGATCACGGGATCGCCGTGGATCACGTTGCGGTCGCCGGTCAGGCGATACACCAGCGCCTGCCGCGGCTCGGTGAGGGTGGTGCGCACCAGGTCTGGCCGCCGTTCAGGCATCGGATGGGCGGGCCGCTGCTTGCCGCCCGAGCTGCCGATGCCGCCGTCACCGCGGCAGTAGTAAAGGTTGTAGATGTCGAACAGAGGTGTGCCGTCCTTCAGGCGCACCCGGGTGTCGGTCTCCACCATCACGCCCTTGGCCACGCCCTTGTCGAACACTTCCACCACCCGGTGGTCGGCGAGGATCTCCGCCGCCGGCGGCAGCGGCCGGTGCAGGGTGAGCAACTGCTCCCCATGGAGAAACTTTTCCACCTCCATCCCGATCTCGAAGATCAGGTTGTGGCGCGCCACGGTCACTGCCTGGCTCGGCACCGCGCGCAGCGTGCCGCGGCGCTCGTAGACGTAGTCCAGCTCCGTCCCGTCGAAGGGGTCCTGGCCCATGCCGATCGCGATCGCATACAGCATAGAATCGCGCTCGGTATAGGCATAGGCGACGTCGCGGGCCTGCTGCGCCATCAGTTTTTCAAGGGTGATCGGCATCGTTCTTTCTCCCGTTCAGTGTTTGCCGGAGGGGATCTTGTTGAAGGGCATGCCCTTGTCCGCGCGAATGTCGTCGGCAGGCCCAGCACCTGTTCGGCCAGGATGTTGCGCTGGATCTCCGCGGTGCCGCCGCCGACGCGGATCGACGCCGCGCTCAGCAACATTTTCTGGAACGATCTCTCGCTGCCGTGTTCGTCGACGACGGCACCGGCCGGCCCCTGCAGGTCGAGCGCGAAGGCGCACAGGTCCTGCGCGATCTCGCCGGCCACCAGCTTGCCGATCGAGTTCTCGGGCCCAGGCGACTTGCCACCCGACAGTGCCGAGATGGTCCGCATCATGGTCCACTGCAGGCCCCGCTGGCGCGCCACCCAGGTTGCGAGGCGCGCACGCACGGCCGGGTTGTCGATCGGCTTGCCGTCCGGCGTGTCGAGCTCACAGCACAGGGCGAAGAATTCCGGTACTCCGGTCGGAATCGCCGCGGCCAACTGGAGGCGCTCGTTCATCAGGGTGGTGAGCGCAACAGCCCAGCCGCCGCCCACCGGTCCCAGGCGATTGGCATCCGGCACCCGCACGTCGGTGAAGAACACTTCGTTGAAGTGGTGCTCACCGGTCATCTGCCGGATCGGCCGCACTTTCACGCCTGAGATCTTCATGTCCACGATGAACATCGTCAGTCCTGCGTGCTTGGCCACCGTGGGGTCGGTGCGGACCACCATAATCCCGTAGTCGGCTACCTGTGCGCTGGTGGTCCAGATCTTTTGGCCATTGATGATCCAGTCGTCACCGTCGCGCTGGCCGCGCGAGCGCAGACCGGCCAGGTCCGAGCCGCCGGCGGGTTCCGAAAACAGCTGGCACCAGACTGTCTTGCCAGACACCATGGGCTTCAGGTACCGCTGCTTTTGCGCTTCGCTGCCGTGCGCGATGATGGTCGGGCCGGCCATGCCGTGGTTGACGACGAAGAGGTTCGAGAGTTGCGCGTACGGGACCTCTTCCTGTTGCCAGATGACGCGCTCGATGGGACTGGCGCCGCGGCCGCCGTACTGCGTGGGCCAGTGCAGGCAAGCCCAGCCGCCTTCAGCTTTGCGCATCTGCCAGGCCTTGCTGATCGCCACCGGATCCTGCCCCTCGATCTCGGGCGGATGCACGCTGGAAGTGGTCTGTGCCACAGCGGCCCGCAGGCCGTTCAGCAGGTGGCGCGGGGCGTTGGCATCGAGCCAGGCGCGGGCCTGGGCGCGGAACGCCGCTTCGTCGGGGTTGTCGTTAAAGTCCATGGCCGACGGGTCCTTGGCTGTCGCGGCGGGCGCGCAGCTCGGTGATCAGGCGGTCCTGCCAGTGCGTCAGGCCGCCCAGGGTGAGCGCCAGCAGGTGGGCGCGGCGATAGTAGAGATGGCAGTCGAATTCCCAGGTGAAGCCCATGCCGCCATGCACCTGGATATTCTCCTTGACGCACAGTTGCGCCGCCTGGGTGGCGCTGACTCGGGCGGCGGCGGCCGCCTCCGGGAGTTCGACCGCATCCCCGGCCAGGGCCCAGGCACCGTAGTAGCAGTTGGAGCGCGCCAGCGTCACGGCCACGTACATGTCCGCCAGCTTGTGCTTGATGGCCTGGAAGGAGCCGATAGGGCGGCCGAATGCGTAGCGCTCCAGCGCGTAATCCCGCGCCATCTCCATCGCGCGCTCGGCACCGCCGACTTGTTCAAAGGCGGTCAGCACGGCGGCCCGGTCCCACGCTGCCGTGAGCGCCGGCCAGCCGTCCCGCGCAAGCAGCTCGGCCGGGGCGCCCCGGAACTCGATACGAGCCTGACCGCGGGTGGGATCGATGATCGTCAACGATTCACGCTGGACGGAAGGGGAGTCCAGCTCCACCAGGTACAGCGAAACCCCCCCGTCACCGCGTGCGGCGACGATGGCGATGTCCGCGATTCCCCCGTCCAGCACCGGCAGCTTCACGCCATGCAGCCCGCCATCCTTGAACGCGGTCACGATGCTCTCCGCCCTCGGCTGCCCAGGCTGTTCGGCCACGGCGACACAAGCGATGACGGCGCCGCGGGCCAGCCGCGGCAGCCAAGACTCCTTCTGCTGCGGCGACCCGTGCGCCAGGATCAGTTCTGCGCCCAGGCAGATCGACGAGGAAAAGGGGATCGCCGCGTTCGCACGGCCGATTTCCTCGGCGATGGCGCACAGTTCCATGTAGCCGGCGCCGGTGCCGCCGTACTCGTCGGGAATGGCAGCGCCGAGGAAGCCAAGCTCGCCGAAAATGGTCCAGAGGCTGCGGTCCAGGCCAGAGCCAGACTCCAGCACCTTGCGTACCGCCGCCGAAGAACTAAGGTCCGCCAGCACGCGGCGCGCCTCCTCCTTCAGCTGCAATTGTTCGGGGGAAAACTCGAAGTTCATGCGCGGGCCGTTCTCATTCGAACTTGATGCCGTCCTCGTGAACGGCCTTGTGGAACACGTCGTACTCTTCGCGGTGAATGGCCGCCATCTCGGCGGGAGACGACACGGAGGGTTCGAAGCCATACTTGTCCAGCAGCTCGCGCGCCTCGTTGCCGGACAGGGCCGCGTGCAGCGCCTTGTTGATGTGCTCGACCGCAGCCGCCGGCATGTTCGCGGGACCGTAGAGGCCAGCCCAAGGCGAAACGCTGATCCGAAGGCCCACTTCCCTGGCGGTGGGCACGCCGGGCAGCTGCGCGCTGCGCGTGTCGCGCAGCGCGAGGAGCGCATTCAGTTTGCCATCCTTCACGAAGCCGCGAACCGCGGCCTCCGTGGAGAAGATCATATGCACACGGCCCGTGATCAGATCGGTCAGGGCCGGAGCATCGCCCTTGTAGGGCACGTGCAGCATGTCCAGTTTGGCGAGATTCAGGAACTGGATGGCAGCCAGCCGGCCGACGCTGTGGCCGCTCGCGTAGTTCAGTGCGCCGGGCTTGCTGCGCACGTACTGGATGAACTCGCTGTACGTCTTGGCGGGCAGGTTCGGCGCGGTCGCCATCACCAGCGCGAAACGGCCCAGCTTAGCCACCGGCGTGAAATCCTTGAACCGATCGTAGGGGACGCCCTGGTGGCCGCGCAGGACCGGCGCGGCCACGAGCGCATTGCTGGATGCGAAATACAGCGTGGTGCCATCCGGCGCCGCCTTGGCAACAGCGTCGGCAGCGATGATGCCGTCGGCGCCTGGCTTGTTGTCGATCACCACTGGCTGCCCGAGCTGCTGCGCGAGCCGCTGTGCGATCACGCGCAGAACGGTGTCCGAGCCGCCGCCGGCGGGGAAACCGAGCACGATGCGCACCGGCTTCCCGGGCGTCTGCGCAAATCCGGAGGCGGCCACGCAAGTGACGGTGAGAAGGCCCGCGAGGGCTCGAACCAGTCGTTTCATGCGGCGCTCACACCGGGGCAAGTTCGAGCACGCCGGACCAGCGCAGCACTCGCGCTTCGTCGCCGTCGTAAGGCGTGGAGCGGTGCATCGTCCATCGGTCGTCCCACATTACGAGGTCGTCTGACTCCCACTTGTGCGAATACACAAATCGGGGCTGGATGGCGTGTTCGGTCAACTCTTCGATGAGCGCGCGCCCGGTTTGCACAGGCAGGCCGATGATGTGCGAGGCATGGCTGGCGAGGTACAGCGACTTGCGGCCGGTGAGTGGATTGGTGCGCACCAGCGGATGGACGACGGGCGGACGCTTCTTCATGGCGTCCTCGGTCCAGTCGCTCATTTTCATGCCCATCTTGGAGCGCGAATAGAAGATGCTATGTTCCACCTTCATGTCCTCGATCTCGGCCTTCCGCGCCGGGCTGAGCGCAGCGTACGCGGCGCGCATGTCGGCGTAGTCCGTGTCCGGCGGAACCGCCGGCAAGCGGCGGGCCGACAGCGCGGTGAGGCGGATAGGCGGCTGCGCCTGCGAGCCGTCGGTGTGCCACAGCAGGTTGGCACGCAGGTATATTCCGCGCGCGCTGTTCGGGTCGAGCTTGCCGCCGTCGTCGTCGACGGTGGAGACATCGAAGAAATGCGGGTGGGCGCTCTTGGCCGTCTTGAGCTCCTCCAGCTTCACCTGCGACGGCGGGCCGAAGCGCTCGATGAACGCCTGCTGCTGGTCATCGTTCAGCAGCATGTTGCGGAACACCAGCACGCCTTCCTGCGCCAGCGCTTGCTCGATTGCATCGACCGCGTCGGCGGCGAGCGGCTGGCGTAGGTCGATGTCGTAGGCCTGCGCGGCGAAGGTGTTGCCCAGTCGGATGATTTTCATGGTCTTGTTTTCCTTTCGTTTCGTTTCAGGATTTGATCAGGCCGCTGTGCGCGCGTGGCAGTGGCGATCAGGCGCAGCCGGCTGTCCTTGACCATCGGCACGCCGCCGGAGGGTTCGCATGGGCACCGGCTCATGGGGGAAGTCCTTGTTCAGGAGCTCGGCGAAACCCAATCCCGACGGGGTGCCGAAGTAGATGCTGTAGCCGTCGCCAGCTCCGCGGGCGACCGCGGAGCTGGCGAGGATGCCGACAGCGTCGGGCTGGTTCGCCGCCACCACCGGTGTGCTAAGACGACCGGCCATCTTCCCGGCCTTTGTGCGGGCAGCGATGTCCATGGCGCCCACGCCCGGGGCGAAATGATTCACCAGCGGGATGGAGCGCTCTGGGTAATCGGCGTAGGCAGAAAACGAGAACACCGCGAGAGCGGCGGCCGCGAGCGTCCAACAATGCTGAAGGAATGTCATGTGTCGTCTCGATGTCGCTGTCATGCTTGCAGGAGCGTGTGGGGGAATGTTAGTCCAAGACGGCGATCCGCATGATTGTGGTTCGCGATGGGCAGGTATAAGCTGCCTGCCGCTGGCCTGGGCTTTGGCTCAGCCGCCGGCGATCGCTCGCACCGGCACGGCGTCGGCATGCGACGGCAGCGGGAGTTGTGCTTCGGTCCACAGCAGCGTGCTGCCGAGTTCGTTTACCGTGGAGCAGCCGAGCTGGCCGAGCACACGCAGTGTCTCCTCGTGCAGGATGGCCAGCGCGCGGTGGGCGCCGGCCTGGCCGGCAGCGGCCACGCCCCACAACGGTGCCCGTCCCACCAGGACAGCCTTGGCGCCGAGGGCGAGCGCCTTGATGGCGTCGCTACCGCGCATGATGCCCCCGTCCACCAAGACCTCGATGCGGCCGCCGACTCGGTCGACGATCTCCGGCAGCGCGAACAGCGGCGCGATCGACGAATCCAGATTCCGGCCGCCGTGGTTCGACACCACGATCCCGTCGGCGCCGTGGTGGGCCGCGGCGAGCGCGTCTTCCGGGCTCAGGATGCCCTTTACCAGCAGCGGTCCCATCCAGACCTTGCGCAGCATGCGCAGATCGTCCCAGGTGAGCGAGTCGGTCTTCGGCAGCGCGCTGCGGCCCTTCGCGGCGGCGGTCAGGGAGCGCCGCAGAACCTCCGGAAAATTCTCGAACCGCGGCATGCCGGTGGTGAGCATGTAACGCAGGATCACCGTAGTAAGCCAGCGTGGGTGCAGCGCGATATCGAAGAAGTTGCGACGGTTGGGA
>JANLQP010000022.1:0-17977 GCA_031367895.1 Hyphomicrobiales bacterium | reverse complement strand
ATCGCGTTGTATATGTACTGGCGCTGAGAGACGTGTTTGTTGAGGTGATGAGAATGACGGCCGACGTTTCGCACTACTGTGACCATGCCTGGTGCCCATTCACCCCGGTGTCATCCTCGGGCTTGTCCCGAGGACCCATGGCGCAGCAGGCGTTTTGGGCGCAGTTAGTGTGTGATCGCAGCAACGCCCGTACTCCCTCGCTGGCCGTGAAGTTCGCTGACAAATGGGTCCTCGGGACGAGCCCGAGGATGACAATCGCAGGCGTTGGAGCGCACGCATGACCGTCGGCCTGTCGCACTATCTCACCGTCGCCGCGTGCCTGTTCACGATCGGCGTGTTCGGCATCTTCCTCAACCGCAAGAACGTCATCGTCATCCTGATGTCGGTGGAGCTGATGCTGCTCGCGGTCAACATCAACCTGGTGGCGTTCTCGGCCTATCTTGGCGATCTCGTCGGCCAGGTGTTCGCGCTGTTCGTGCTGACGGTAGCTGCCGGTGAAGCCGCCATCGGCTTGGCCATCGTCGTCGTCTACTTCCGCAACCGCGGCACCATCGCCGTCGAAGACATCAACATGATGAAGGGGTGAGTGAGGGAGTAGGGAATGGGGAGTTGGGAGTAGGGAAGTGGCGGGTATTCAATCGTATCGTGATCTGATCGTCTGGCAAAAATCCATGGCGCTCGCGGCGAAATGCTACAAGGAAACGCGGTCCTTCCCTCCGGCTGAGATGTACGGCATGACGTCCCAAATCCGTCGATCGGCCGCATCGATCCCAGCGAACATCGCCGACGGAAATGGGCGCGAAAACACTGGGTCGTACATCCAGTCTTTACGAGTGGCCCAGGGATCGCTCAAGGAACTGGAAACGCACGTGTTGTTGGCAAATGCGGTCGAATTTATGGAAAATGCAGTTTCAGAGTCGATCCGTGAAAAGTGTGACGAAGTTGGTCGGCTGCTGCGTGCGTTGATCAGGGCGCTACAGGAGAGGAATTCCTCAGAATGACCTACTCCCAACTCCCTACTCCCTACTCCCTGCCGCTTGCGCCGACCGTCGCCCAGGAACGGACTCAATGATCTACAAAGCCATCGTCTTCCTGCCGATCCTCGGCGCCCTGATCGCGGGCTTCTTCGGCCGTGTGCTGGGCCACCGTCCGGCCGAGCTCATCACCACGACGTGCCTGCTCGTGTCAGCCGTCCTCTCCTGGATCGTGTTCTGGCAGGTCGGCATCGGGCATGCGACCGAGAGCATCAAGCTCATGCAGTGGGTGACATCGGGCAATCTCGACGTCTCCTGGGGCATCCGCGTGGACACGCTGACCGCCGTCATGCTGGTCGTCGTCACCACGGTTTCCGCCCTCGTGCACGTCTACTCGATCGGCTACATGGCCGAGGACCCTGGCCGATCGCGCTTCTTTGCCTATCTCTCGCTCTTCACGTTCGCCATGCTGATTCTGGTGACGGCCGACAACTTCCTGCAGCTCTTCTTTGGCTGGGAGGGCGTCGGTCTAGCATCATACTTGCTGATCGGCTTCTGGTACCACAAGCCCGAGGCGAACGCGGCTGCCATCAAGGCCTTCGTCGTCAACCGCGTCGGCGACTTCGGATTCGCACTCGGCATATTCGGTATCTTCTACATCTTCCGCAGCATCAGCTTCGATCAGGTGTTCGCGGACGCGCCCTTGATGGCCGGCAAGACGATGAACTTCCTCGGCTACGAGGTCGACATCCTCACCTGCCTCTGCCTGCTGCTGTTCCTCGGTGCCATGGGCAAGTCGGCGCAGTTCCTGCTGCACACGTGGTTGCCGGACGCCATGGAAGGCCCGACGCCGGTCTCTGCACTCATCCACGCAGCGACCATGGTCACCGCCGGCGTGTTCATGGTGGCGCGGCTGTCGCCGCTGTTCGAGCTGGCGCCGGATGCACTCAAGATCGTCACGCTGGTCGGCTGCATCACGGCGTTTTTCGCCGCCACCGTCGGCCTCGTGCAGAACGACATCAAGCGGGTGATCGCCTATTCCACGTGCTCGCAGCTCGGCTACATGTTCGCGGCCTTGGGCCTTGGCGCCTATGGCGCGGGCATCTTCCACCTCTTCACGCATGCGTTCTTCAAGGCGCTACTGTTCCTCGGCGCCGGCTCGGTCATCCATGCGATGCACCACGAGCAGGACATGCGCCACATGGGCGGGCTCAAGTCCAAGATCCCCGTCACCTACGCCATGATGCTGATCGGCACCCTCGCCCTCACCGGCGTCGGCATCCCGCATGCGTTCGGCTTCGCCGGTTTCCATTCGAAGGACGCGATCATCGAGGCAGCTTATGCCGGCCACACGCCCGGCAACTACGCCTTCTATGCGTTGGTTCTCGCCGCGTTCATGACCTCGTTCTACTCCTGGCGCCTTGTCTTCATGACCTTCCACCAATCGCCACGCTGGGGGGCAGGTGCCTCCCATGACCACGACGGACATGACCACGGTCATAACGCATCCCATGCTGCCGGCGATCACGGACACGACGATCACCACCACGAGCCGCACGAAAGCCCGCTGGTGATGCTGATCCCGCTGTTCGTGCTGGCACTCGGCGCGGTCGTCGCAGGTGTCCTGTTCCAGAAGTACTTCATCGGCCACGACTACAAGGTGTTCTGGGGCAAAGCGCTGCAGGAAGGCCCGAACAACCACATCCTGCACGACATGCACGCCGTGCCGGGCTGGGTCGGCTGGGCGCCGTTTGCCGCCATGTCCGCGGGCCTCGCCCTCGCCTACACCTACTACATCGCGGTCCCGACGCTGCCGGCCGCCACCGCCAAGGCGTTCCGCCCGCTCTACCTGTTCTTCCTCAACAAGTGGTATTTCGACGAGCTCTACGACTGGCTCTTCGTGCGCCCCGCCTTCGCCATCGGCCGCATGCTCTGGCGCAAGGGTGACGGCGCCACGATCGACGGCATGATCGACGGCACTGCTGCCAGCGTCGGCCGCATCACCGGCCGCGTCGTCAAGCTGCAGTCCGGCTACGTCTACCACTACGCCTTCTCGATGCTCCTCGGGCTTGCCGCGCTCATGAGCTGGTTCATGCTCACCATCGGAGGCGCCCGATGAACGTCTTCGGCAATCACTTGCTTTCGGTTGTCACGGTCGTCCCGACGCTGTTCGCGATCGCCATTGCCTGCCTCAATCCGCAAGCCAAGGGCAATGCCCGCTGGTTCGCGCTCTGGGGCACGCTGATCACGTTTGGAATCTCGCTGCTGATCTGGCTCGGTTTCGACGTCAAGAACCCGGGCTTCCAGTTCGTCGAGGAGCACGCCTGGCTCGGGCCGATCAAATACAAGATGGGCGTCGACGGCATCTCCATGCTGTTCGTGATCCTGACGACGTTCCTGATGCCGCTCTGCATCATCGCCAGCTGGGAGTCGGTCGAGGATCGCGTCAAGGAGTACATGATCGCTTTCCTCGTGCTCGAAAGCTTGATGATCGGCGTCTTCTGCGCGCTCGACATGATCCTGTTCTACGTCTTCTTCGAAGGTGGCCTGATCCCGATGTTCCTCATCATCGGCATCTGGGGCGGCAAGCGCCGCGTCTACGCCAGCTTCAAGTTCTTCCTTTACACGCTGCTCGGCTCGGTTCTGATGCTGCTCGCCATGATGGCGATCTACTGGCAGACCGGCACCACCGACATCCCGACCTTGATCGCCAAGTCGACGATCCCGGCCAACATGCAGTGGTGGTTGTGGCTGGCGTTCTTCGCCTCGTTCGCGGTCAAGATGCCGATGTGGCCGGTGCACACGTGGCTCCCTGACGCGCACGTCGAGGCGCCGACCGCCGGCTCCGTTATTCTCGCCGCTGTGCTCCTGAAAATGGGCGGCTACGGCTTCCTGCGCTTCTCGGTGCCGATGTTCCCGATCGCATCGGAGCAATTGGCGCCGTTCGTCTTCACGCTGTCGGTGGTGGCGATCATCTACACCTCGCTCGTGGCGCTGGCGCAGGAGGACGTGAAGAAGCTGATCGCTTACTCCTCCGTCGCGCACATGGGCTACGTGACGATGGGTATCTTCACCTTCACCCAGCAGGGCCTCGACGGCGCCATCTTCCAGATGCTCAGCCACGGCATCGTCTCGGCGGCTCTGTTCCTGTGCGTCGGCGTCGTCTACGACCGCATGCACACGCGCGAGATCGCGGCCTACGGCGGCCTCGTCAACCGCATGCCGATCTATGCGTTCTGCTTCATGGTCTTCACCATGGCGAACGTCGGTCTCCCCGGCACCTCGGGCTTCGTCGGGGAGTTCCTGACGCTGGTCGGCGCCTTCAAGGCCAACACCTGGGTCGCCTTCTTCGCCACCTTCGGCGTCATCCTGTCGGCGGCCTACGCGCTCTGGCTCTACCGGCGCATGATCTTCGGGACGCTGGACAAGCCGCAGCTGAAGGCCATCACCGACATGGGATGGCGCGAAACCGTGGTGCTGGCACCGCTGGTGTTCCTGACGATCCTGTTCGGCTTCTATCCAAAGCCGCTGCTCGATGTTCCGGCCTCCGCGGTCAACCAGTTGGTGCAGCGCTACGAGGCCGCCGTGAAGCAGAAGCAGGCGGCGATCCCGCCTCGCGAGACCGCGCGCTGATGTGCCAGCCCTACAAAAAAAACATAAACTGTCATGGTCGGGCTTGTCCCGACCACCCATGTTCCAACGGGCTCGGCGGTAGAGTTTTGCTATGTCTGTCAACAAAACCGCGCTGTTGAGTTTGCGGCACGATGGGTCCTCGGGAGTCATGTCGAAGACGTGCTTTGCACTTGGGCCCGAGGATGACAATTGCGAACTAGACGAGTCGGATCGCACGACGGATTAGCTGAGAGCCTGAGAACCCATGGCCGACCTCTCCACATTCGCGCCGCTGCTGCCCGAGATCGCCATCGTGCTCGGCGCCATGGCCTTGCTGCTCTACGGTGTGCTGCGGCCCGAGACCGAGGCCGAGGCGTCGAACGTCTGCTGGCTCGGCCTCGCGCTGATCGCAGTCACGGCTTATTTGGTGATGCAGGGCACCGGCACGCAAACCCTCTTCGGCGGCGCCGTCATCGTCGATCCCTTTGCGCGGTTCATGAAAGTGCTGACGTTGATCGGCGCCGGCGGTGCGCTGCTGCTCGCGTTCGACGACCTCAAGGACGCCAAGTCGCTCAAATTCGAGTACCCGGTGCTGCTGTTGCTGGCGACCGCCGGCATGCTGCTGATGATCTCGGCCAACGACCTGATCGCGCTTTACCTCGGCCTCGAGCTGCAAAGCCTCGCGCTCTACGTCGTCGCCGCCTTCCGCCGTGACAATGTCCGCTCGAGCGAGGCAGGCCTCAAGTACTTCGTCCTCGGCGCGCTATCGTCGGGCATGCTGCTCTACGGCGCCTCGATGATCTACGGCTTCGCCGGTACCACCACCTTCGCCGGCATCGGCAAGGCCGTTTCGGCCCCCGGCGCCGCGCAAAGCCTGCTGCTGATCTTCGGCCTCGTTCTCCTCCTCGTCGGCCTCGCGTTCAAGATCTCGGCCGTGCCGTTCCACATGTGGACGCCCGACGTCTACGAGGGCGCACCGACGCCGGTCACGGCGTTCTTCGCTGCCGCGCCCAAGGTCGCTGCCATGGCGCTGCTGATCCGCGTTGCGGGTACGGCTTTCGCCGGCATCAAACCGCAGTGGCAGCAGATCATCTGGTTCCTCGCCATCGCGTCCATGGTGCTCGGCGCCTTCGCAGCGATCGGCCAGACCAACATCAAGCGACTGATGGCCTACTCCTCGATCGCCAACATGGGTTACGCGCTGGTCGGCCTCGCCGCCGGCACCGTCGAGGGCATCAAGGGCGTGTTGATCTACCTCGCGATCTACGTCGTCATGACGCTCGGCACCTTCGCCTGCATCCTCGCCATGCGGCGGGACGCGCCGGATGCGGGTGGGCATCTGAAGGCGCAAGAAAAAGCGCCGGATGCGGGTGGGCATCTAAAGGCGCAATATCAGCCCGTCGAGGACATCGGGGAACTCGCCGGTCTCTCGGAGACCAACCGGCCCATGGCGTTCGCGCTTGCGGCCTTCATGTTCTCGCTCGCCGGAATCCCGCCGCTCGCCGGCTTCTTCGGCAAGCTCTACGCGTTCCTCCCCGCAATCCAGGCCGGGCTCTACCCGCTCGCCGTCATCGGCGTCGTCGCCAGCGTCGTCGGCGCCTACTATTACCTGCGCATCGTCAAGATCATGTTTTTCGATCCGCCGAAGCCGGCATTCGCCGGTGTCCGCGCCAAGGAAGGCGCCGTCATATACCTGGCGCTGCTGCTCGTCTTGATGTTCATGGTGCCGTTCATCGCCGCTCCAGTCGTCGAGGCTGCCGAAAGGGCCGCAAAGTCGCTGTTTTGATGCGGGCGGTAGGTCGGAGTGAACCGGCCCGAGGTGCAAGCGATCGTGCAGAGCGGTGATGCCGGTGAAGTCCGACGATGCCGGCGTTGGCGCGCACAGGTGTCGGCCCTCACGGCGCGGCGCTGCGCTCAATGATGAAGCCGTCGGGCCCGTTCGCACCGACCTACCTCGATTGCCACCGCCCATGCACCCGAAAACTCCCCGCATCCTCCAACTCGTCACCGTCGACTCGACGCAAGCCGAGGCGCAAAGGCGTGCGGCTGCCGGTGAGCGCGGCCCGCTATGGATCAGCGCTGGCCAGCAAACCCTGGGCCGCGGCCGCTCCGGTCGCGCCTGGGCAAGCCCATCAGGCAATCTCGCCGCCACGCTGTTACTGCGCCCGCAAGCGCCGCTCGCGATGCTGCCGCAGCTTTCCCTCGTGACTGGTGTCGCTGCCATCGACGCGGTCGCGCCATTTCTCGCCCGCCAACCCGACGCGCCTCCGCTGCGCCTGAAATGGCCGAATGATCTATTGATCGGCGACGCCAAGCTTGCCGGCATCCTGATCGAAACCTCGATTATCGGTGTCGATACGCTCGCCATGATCGGTATCGGCATCAACATCGCCGAGGCACCGCCGGTTTCCGGTCGCGACGTCACGCGCCTCGCAGATCACAGCAACACGCCGCCGCCGCCTTCGGCGCTGCTCCAGTCGCTCAGCAACAGCATGGCGCATTGGCTCGAGATTTGGTCGAAGGGCGCGGGTTTCACTGCGATTCGTACCGCTTGGCTCGCCCGTGCACTTCCCGAAGGCGCCTCGATCACGGTTAACGCGGGCGACGGGCCGGTCCACGGGTCGTTCGTGGGACTGGACATGGACGGCGCCTTGCTGCTTTTAGAGCCTTCCGGCCACCGGCGGCGCTTCTCATGGGGAGACGTGTCGGTGCTGCCGACAAAGAATTAGCTCCCCGCTCCTGGGCTGCGCACCGTCGCCGGCTAGTGTTCTGGGGTAACGAAACGGATGCATGACCCGTCGTGAATGCTCGGCCCAGCTGGCAACGCTGGCAATTTGTCGGGCACGTTCGGCCGGGGAACCAGGTGAGATAGATGGCAAGTCAGGTCGACAAGGGCAAGCGGGGCGAGAGCGAGCTTGTGTATGTAGCGCTCGGTGGGCTCGGCGAGGTCGGCATGAATTGCTACCTCTATGGCATCGGCAGCCGTGGCGCGCGCAAGTGGCTGATGGTCGATCTCGGCATCACCTTCCCCGAGGGCGAGTTCGACCCGGGCGTCGACGTGATCCTGCCGGACATCAAGTTCATCGAGGAGCGCGCCCGCGACCTCGCCGGCATCGTCATCACGCACGCGCACGAGGATCACATAGGCGCGGTGATCGAACTATGGTCGCGCCTCAAGGCGCCGCTGTTCGCCACGCCTTTCACGGCCGCGTTCTTGAAAGCCAAGCTGTCCGAATTCGGCGGCAAGCAGAAGATCCCGATCACCGAAATCGCGCTCGGCGCCAAGTTCGACGTCGGCCCATTCGGGTGCGAGTTCGTCACCATGTCGCACTCGATCCCGGAACCTTCCGCGCTGGCGATCACGACGCCGCACGGCCGCGTCTTCCACACCGGTGACTGGAAACTCGACGCGCATCCCCTCGTCGGCGAACCCGCCGACGAAGCCCGCATCGAGGCCATGGGCAAAGAAGGTGTCCTCGCCCTCGTCTGCGATTCGACGAACGCGTTTCGCGACGGCCGCTCGCCGTCGGAGACCGAGGTCGCCGCCTCGATCAAGAAGATCATCAAGGGTGCCACGCGCCGAGTCCTCGTCACCGCGTTCTCGTCCAACGTCGCGCGCATCCGCGCCGTTGCCGAGGCGGCGCGCGAGTCCGGCCGCACACTCGTGGTCGCCGGCCGCGCCATGCACCGCGTCATCCAGGTCGCGATCGACACCGGCTACCTGCCGCAGGGCTTCCGCTATGTCGATCAGCAGCAGTATTCCTACCTGAAGGCCGAAGAGGTCGTGGCTCTCGTCACCGGCAGCCAGGGCGAGCCGCGCGCCGCGTTGAAACGCATCTCGGAGGGCGAGCATCCCGAGCTCTCACTCACCACTGGCGACATGGTGATCTTTTCCTCGCGCACCATTCCCGGCAACGAGAAGTCGATCGGCCGCATCCAGAACAATCTCGCGCGCATGGGCGTCGACATCGTCACCGACACGGACGCGCTGGTGCACGTCACCGGCCATCCCCGGCGCGAGGAGCTGCGCCAGATGTACGCCTGGGTAAAACCGCAGATCGCGCTGCCCATGCACGGCGAGATCCGCCATCTGAAGGAGCACGCCCGAATCGCCCGCGAGGCCGGCGTGCCGGAGGTGTTGACACCCATCAACGGCGAAGTCGTCCGCATCGCGCCGGGGAAGGCGCAGCTGATCGACGAGATCCCGGTCGGGCGCCTATTCCGCGACGGCCGGCTGCTGGTCCCCGGCGAAAGCGAACCGGTGCGCGAACGCCGCAAGCTCTCGGTTGTCGGCCTCGTCGCCGTTTCGATCGTGCTCTCGCGCAAGGGTGACGTGCTGGTCGACCCGGAGATCGCGCTCGACGGTATTCCGGAGGCGTCGATGGAAGGGGCAAGCCTCGAGGACACCGTTCTCGACGCGGTCGATGGCACGATAGCCAGCATCCCCCCCGGCCGTCGCCGTGATCCGGAAGTCGTCCGCGAAGCTGTCCGCCGTGCGGTTCGCGCCGCCGTCGATCAAGTCTGGGGCAAGAAGCCGATCGTCAAAGTCTTCGTCGCCGTCGTGGACGGCAACCCGAGTGGCGGTACCGGCGGCAAGCGGTAGTCGGTTTGGATGGGGTCAGACCCATGGGTCTGACCCGACCTCACAGCTATCCGTATCCACGCGCGGTTGCAAAGTGGGCAACCGAAGCGCTACCAAGTTCCAGGCATCCGAAGGCGTGGAAGCAGCCTATTCCGCCGGCTTCTTCGGCGGCATGTCGCCCTTCTTCATGCTGGCCTCGGGGAAGATCCACATTGCAATCACGGCGAACACCGCGAGGCCGATGACGAGCCAATAAAGATGCGGCTTGCCGGCGTAGACCTTCTCGTAATGCGCGAACCCGAAGCCCACGATGATCGTGAGCAGCGAGACGATAGCTTTGACGTCGTTGGGCATGTGCTTTGCTAGGGTGTAGGGAATTGGGAGTAGGGAGGAGGCAAAACCCTGCTCCACTTCTATTCCCTGCTGCCTATTCCCTACTCCCTCTCTATCTCAATAATTCCCCATCGGTGCCGCGGCGGCTTCGTCCGGACGCTTCGGCGTCCCGCGCAAAGTTTGCTTCAAGTGTCGCGTGTCGTAGCCGTTGAGCAGCGTGCCGACCAGCCCGCGGTCCAGGTCCGACGTGCCGAACGCCCAGTCGGCGATCGGGAACGTCAGGTTCATGTTCGTTTCCATCATCAGCCGCGCGTTGTGGTGGGCGGTGTGATGCCGGCGCAGCGTATTGACGAACGGGCAGTTGCGCACGAACCAGTTCTCGTCGACGTGGCAGCAGAAGTGCATGAACTCGTAGATCAGATACATGCCGGTCGTAACGCTCATGAACAGCCAGCCGACATTCGGCGAGAAGACGTTGCCGAGGATCACCGCAGCCGGCAGCGACATCAGGATGAAGACGACCAAGGCATAAGGCGGGAACACCGTCACGCGCCAATCCTTGTGGTCGCGAAAACGCATCTCGCTGTCAGTAAAGAACTGGTGGTGGTTGAGCGTGTGGCGTTCATAGACCGCGCGCAGCCCTTTGATCGGGATCGGCCGGTGCATGATGTACTTGTGCGTCGCCCACTCGAAGATGTTCGTGAACAGGAACGTCAGCGGGATCGTCGCCAGCTCGAGCCAACTCGGGTTCTCGATGTGCTGCAGGTAAATCGTGAACGCGGCTGCACCCATCGCATAGATGATCGCGATATGCAGATGGCCTTCATAGAAGCCCATGATGCGCGACCGGTATTCCTCGCGGAATTGTTTCTGGCGTTCGGTGATCATTCGAGGTCTCCAAGTGAGGCAATAGGGAATTGAGAGAGTAGGGAGTTAGGGAGTAGGGAGTTGGAGTTGGGAGTTGGAAGTTGGAATAACATCGGCTTCGAGCCGGTCTCCTACTCCCTACTCCCCACTCCCTATTCCCTTCATTTCAAGCTGTTGCCATCGCGCGCGCTGTGATCGCGTCGTCGGCCACGGTTTCGAGCGGTTTCCAATTGAGCGAGCGCACATAGTCGGGGCGCGGCTTCGCCACGTCGACCGGGCGGTTCGAGCACTTGTTGTAGCAGAGGTACGCCTGCCAACGATCGTTGGCCGAGAGGTTGTGGCCGGACGCGTGCATCAGGTTGCAATCGAAGATCGTCAGCGATCCCGCGCTGCCTTTGATCGCGACCGGCTCGCCGTGTTCCGCGATCATGCGCTTCATGTCGGCCGGCGTCACCGACCAGACCTTGTAGGCGGTCGAGGTATCGAAGTAGGGATCGAGCCGGCCATGCTTGTGGCTGCCGGGCAGGAAGTAGAGGCAGCCGTTCATCTCGGTCGCCGGATCGAGGCCGATCATCATCGTCAGCAGTTCCGGCCGTTGGACGCCGTCATTCGCCCAGGAGCCGTAGTCCTGATGCCACGGCCACACCGAACCTTCGATCGCCGCCTTGATGTTCACCTTGGTGTGGTGGAGATAGAGCTTCTCGTCGCGCATCAATTGTTGCGCGACACCGAGCGTGCGCGGCAGCCGGACGACGGCGTTGAAGGCCGGTGAGGCCGTGGGGCCATCCGGCTCGTGCATGCGGAACATGATTTTCGGCATTTTCGCCATGCCCTCGCGCACGACCAGTTCGGTGTCGATTTGCGCGACGCGGGACACTTCGCGGCGCAGCGCCTCCACCTCGTCCTTGGCGAAGAACTCTGGGAAATGCAGGTAGCCGTCGCGGTCGTATTGCTCGATCTGCTTTTGCGTGAGTTTCATCGTCAAACCTCGCTTTGAGGGACCAGGTACAAGGGATCAGGTACAAGGGACAAGAATTCAAATATCGAAAACCCTACTCCCTACTCGCTATTGCCTATGCACTCATTTTTCACATCATTGCATCCGGCGCGATGCCCGATTTGTCCTCGCCCTGCTGCTTGGCGAAGATCGACGAATACCCGGACGCGGCCCAATTCGGCGGCAGCAGGCAGGGGCGCGGATCGTGGTGCGCCCACTTCGCCGGCTTGCCGCGCACGATCGCGCCCGAGTGCTGCGACGGGATCGGGTTCGCCGTGTAAGGCATCGCGTTGGCGTTAGAGTAGACGTTGAGCAGCAGCGGGCGCGCGATTGGAGAATTGTTCGGCTCCGAGTAATGCAGCGAGCGGCAATTGTGGATCGTGATCGAACCGGCCGGGGCTTCCAGCCACACGACCTTCGAAAGGTCGAGGGTTGCCGCATCATCTTTCGTGAGGCATCCCGTCCAGCGCCCGTCAGCGTCGTACTCGCTGTAGATCGGGCCATTGTGGCTGCCCGGAATGAAGCCCATCGGCCCCTGCTCGCGGTTGCAGTCGTGGATGTAGGTGCCGGCTGTGCAGGGCGTGTAATTGGTGTGCGGCCAAGCGGGAATGTCCTGGTGCCATTTCACCTCGGCGCCGCCCTTCGACCATTTGAAGTTCAGCTTGGAGTGATGGAACTTCACGTCGGGGCCGACCAGATCCGCCATGATTTCGGGCAGCGGCGACGACGCGGCCGACGCATACTCCCAATACACCGGATGATGGTCCGTCGGGCTCGAGAGGCGGCGAAGGCGCGGGTTCTCGGGGGTGTGGCCGGCCTCGATGTCCCACTTGGCGTCACGTTTGGTGATCGCACGGCTCTCCTCGACCATGGCGTCGGTGACGGCACGTAGCCGCTCCACCCATGTCTCGGGGATCACGCGCTCGGCCAGAATGTAGCCGTCAGCAAAGTAACGTTCGCGCTGTTTTTGCGTCAGGATCCGTGGCTTGATCGACAGAATTTCATCGGGCGTCATGGGACAGCCTCCAGCCTCTGATATATCAGTTATAACGCGTCTGCACGACGGGTCAAACGGCAATCCACCAGATCGTTCATGGCGTTCTGGCGAATGCATCCGGCAGGCTTTCGTCACCGGTGACCCAGGCCCGTCGCGCAACAACCACGCAGCACTGTGTGCCGCATCGCTTGCTGGTTCGGCGTGAAACCGGTATCTCAACTGCAGGTGCAAATCACGGAGGCCTCTGCCAATGGCGGCGCTGCTCAGCCAGAAGAATTGGCAGGATATTTTCTATACGTCTCGCGATGGGCTGCGTCTCTATGCCCGCCACTATCCGGCGCCCGCCGACCCGCGCGCCCGGCACAGACGGCCGATGCTGTGCCTGCCTGGCCTGACCCGCAATTGCCGCGATTTCCACGATCTCGCGACCTTCATGACCGATCCGGCCAATCCGTCTGCCCGCGATGTGTTTGCGGTCGACTACCGGGGGCGTGGCCGTTCGGCTCACGCGCCCGACTGGCAGAGCTACACGCTGCAGCAAGAATTGGCAGATGTGCTGGATCTGATGACGCTTGCAGGCCTGCATGATGTGGGCCTCGTCGGAACCTCCCGTGGCGGCTTGCTCGCCATGCTTATGGCGACGACGCGGCCGGCCGCGGTCGGCGCCGTCGTGCTGAATGACATCGGCCCGGTCGTCGAGCGCGAGGGTTTGCTGCGCATCGTCGCCTATATCGGCCGGGTCCCGTTACCGCCGACCTGGGCCGAGGCCGGCCAGCTTGTGCGCGACCTCAACAAGCGGCAGTTCCCGGCAGTCCCGGAACACCACTGGGATGACATCGCGCGCCAGCTGTTCAATGAGGAACACGGCGTGCCGGTGCACGGTTACGATCAGGCGCTGGCGAAGGCGATTGGCGTGCCCGAGGGCGCCATCCCATCGCTCTGGCCGCAGTTCGACGCCTTGGCGCGCGTGCCGATGTTGACGATCCGCGGTGAGCTGTCGGACATCCTGAGCGCGGCGACGGTCAGCGAAATGCGCCTGCATCACCCGGGCCTCGAGTCGGTCACAGTGCGCGGCCAGGGCCATGCGCCGCTGTTGCGCGACCGGCCGACGATGATCGCCGTCGCCGACTTTCTGCTTCGCTCCGACCAGGCTGCGGGCCGGGCGAGTCCCGCCAGAGCCTACGCGTGAAGGACTACTTCGACGCGGCGCCGGCCCGCGCGATTTCCGTTAACGGCGGTGTAATCGCGAGGCAGCCCGTCAGGTCGCGCTCCGATGTCGCACCCGGTGCGCCGCCCTGTGCGACGATCAGAAGCGCCGGGGCTGCCGCAGCGCCAACCTTCCCTTGTGTCGCTGAGGACTGGCACCAGCCGTGCCGCAGCCGTGAGCGGAACATTTCGCCAGTGAGGGCATGTGGCGGCAGCGTGATTGCCAGTACCGCCGCCAGATGCGCGGCCGCGGGCTGACGGTCGCCGATCGCGTCGGCATCCATGGACCCGAGCGGCATACCGGCATCAGGCGGCAATGCTGCAACCCTGATCGGGGCCGCGCGTTGCATTGCCGTCTCTGATGCGTGTGCAGTCCCCAATTGCGTCGCAGGCAGCGCATCGCTCATGGATGCAGTCGAGGCTGCCGCGAAACGGGGCGGTGATGTGGTGGGCTTTGTTTTTGGCGCTGGAGCGGCCACTTCCGTTGCTGCCACCATTTGCTCCGCCGGAACTCCGAGGCCGACCGGCTTCTCGAGCGGTGCCGCGTTGTTGGCAGCAATTGTGGCTGTGCCGCTGAGGCCGTCGTCGCGGCGCCAGGTGATGCGGCGGCCGTCGGCCTTGACACGCATGCAATGCGTCTCGCCGTGGAACCATTTGAAGAATTTCTGGCAAATGCGGTCACCCTGCACGTTCCAGCGGCCGCGGTCGGTGGCGGAGCCGAGATAAGCCGCCAGCAACCCCGATGCCTTGCCGGAGAGCGTGCCGTCGGCTTTGAACGACACCGGCAGCGTGCCGTAGGGCGATTCCAGGTGCACCGTCTTGTCGATCGCCAATTCGCGCAGGGCATTCTCGGCAAGGGCGACGGGCTCGGCCCCGACCTCCGTTGCCGCCATCGTCAACGCCAGAAACGCCACCCGTCGCATGCATCAGGCTCCGGATCCAAATGGAGACCGAGCCCATGGCCAGTCTCCCCCGGCTACCTGGATAGAGACAAGGCACGGCGCAAGTGCGACCAGTTTCAGGCGATTTCTGGTCCACCTCTCAGTGATTTAGACCGGAGGCGCCCGGGCCGGCCGTGAGCCGGTGCTTTGCCAGTCGCACATACACAGGCCGCGCGCGGTCGACGATGCGCTGCAAAGCGCCGTCGAGTTTGGGCAAGGGCCGCGTGTCCGGTTGGCCGAAGCCCGTCGAGGCCTCGACGGCGTTATACCACGCGGGTGCCCAGACACCGTCGCTGGCGCGCCGCCCGGCCGGCCACGCGAGCATCGCCCCGCTGAACGGAATGCCAAGGGCAGTGCAAAGCGCGGAGAGCGTAGCGCCCGGGTCGGCGAGGATGTCGGCGGTGTCGACGACGGGCGGCGCGCGGCCGAGGCGTTCGGCGACGCGATCGAAGAGTTCGGCCTGTTGCGGCACACCGATGTCGTCGAGCGTGACGTCAGCCCATTTCTGCGTGTAGCTCGCAAGCACGCGCTCCGGCTCGCGGATCAGGAAGGCGTTGACGATTTCGGGGTGCCGCGTCCAGTCGCGCCGGAAGGCGGGCAGCATGTGGTGCGTCATGTGCTTCTGATAGAAGACGCGCGAGTCGGGTTTCGCCCTGTCCTGCAACGGGCCGATCAGGCGGGCGATCACCGCCTCGGGGTCGGTCGGGCCGGCGGCGATCACGGCGTCACGCATCGGATGGTCGCGGCCGGTGGCGGCGAGTTCGGCAGCGTAGAACGGTTCGTCCCAGACGACGCAGTCGGGGCGGTTCTCGAAGGCGCGCATCATCGCGGTCGAGATGTTGCGCGGGCCCGACCACATGGCGATGCGGACGATGGCGGGTTGTACGGTGCGTGTCATGGCGTGAGATTGCCGTGGATTTGGGCCGTGAGCCAGAGGTTGATCGCGCCAAGAAACGCTGTGTCATGGTCGGGCTTGTCCCGACCACCCATCAATCGGCAGGCTCGGCACCCAAGGTTCGTCTCGGCGTATCAGCAAAAATGCGACTTTCGCGCGTGCCGCGCCATGGGTCCTCGGGACGAGCCTGAGGATGACAATCTGTGAACTTTGGAACAAGCACAGCTGCTTGACGTCGCCCTTTGCGGCCCCCTAAATCACGGCATGCTGCTCCTCATCGATAACTATGACAGCTTCACCTACAATCTCGTCCACTACCTGGGCGAGCTTGGCGCCGTGGCTGAGGTCGTGCGCAACGACAAGATCACCGTTGCCGCCGCCATGAAGATGAAGCCGAAGGCGATCGTGCTGTCGCCCGGCCCCTGCACGCCGAACGAGGCCGGCATCTGTCTCGCACTGATCGCCAAGGCGGGCCCGACGATTCCGCTGCTCGGCGTTTGCCTCGGGCATCAGGCGATCGGACAGGTCTACGGCGGCAAAGTGATCCGCGCCCCGGTGCCCATGCACGGTAAGATGTCGACAATCAAGACCGGCGGCAAAGGCTTGTTCCAGGGCGTCGCGCCGCGGTTCGAGGTGACGCGCTATCACTCGCTGATCGTCGAGCGGGCGAGCCTGCCGCCGGAACTCGAGATCACGGCCGAGACCGACGACGGCATCATCATGGGCCTGCAGCACAAGACGCATCCCGTGCACGGGGTGCAGTTCCATCCCGAGAGTATCGCGTCCGAGCACGGGCACGACCTGCTGGCGAACTTCCTGTCGCTGGCAGGGCTCGCACCGAAGCGGCGCAACCAGAAGGCTGCGCGCGTCGCGGCTTGAATTGCGGTTACCTCACCGGGCCATTCAACCGGGCGAGCTCGCGGTCCTTCGGTGCGATGTAGAGGACGTAGCCGAGCTTTTCGGCGGTGGTCACGGCCTCGTCGATGCGCGATTGATTGTTCAGGTATTCGACCATGAAGACCGGCTTGCCGTCATGCTTCATGCGGTCGAGCAGCACGCGACTCTCCTCGACCTCGTCGCGCGCGTTCGGCTTCTCAGGGCGGTCGAGACCAAACAGCAGTTCCTCCTTGGCCGATGCGTCGATGGCCTGCCGCAGCTCGGCGCGTTCCAGCAGCGGCTCGGCGTTCTGCATGATGACCAGGAAGTCCGGGCGCTTCGCCTTGGCGTAAGATGAGATGCGGCGGACGAAGGCAATCATGTCGCCTTCGAGGTTCGGGCGGCTCTTCGCAACCGACTTGAAGTGCTCGCGCAGATCCTCGTAGACGTCGCACTTGTCGAGGTAAACGCCGTCGAAACCCTGCGCGATGATGCGATCGATGAGCGCACCCGGTTCACCGCAGACGATGCGCTGCCAGCCCTGGTCCCAGAAGCTGACGGAATAGTTCTCCTCCCACTCCGGGTTCTCGCCGAGCAACCAGGCCGGATGCTCGCGCTTCCAGCCCTTCTGCCAGTACGGGCGGTAGCTCTCAGCCTCGCCAACCGAACAATAGGCGACGACGAGGCGGCGTTGGCCGTCGGGCTTCTGTTTCAGACGTTCGACGTCGGCGGGGTTGAGGGCGCCTTCTTCCGAGCCGTCCTTGGAATAGTCGATGACGAGCAGGTCATGGTCCGACGCGGCGGCGCGCGGAATGTCGAGCTTCTGGAGCTGATAACCCCAGCTGCGGGCCTTGCCGAGAAGTCCGGTCAGCGAGCCGCTACCCGGTTGCGTGGGGCGGCCAACGCTTGCCGGCTTGGACGCGTGCATGGCCATGGCCCGCGGCGATGTTGGAGTGGTGGTGGCGGAAGCTGCAGCAGGCGCAGGGGCCTCGTTGCCATAGCCTTTGGCGCCGGCCGAGGGCGCCGTGCCGATGCTGCGACGGCCGGCGACGAAGCCGATCGCCGCGGCAACGACCGCGAGCAGCAGGATCCAGGGTAGTACGTCGTTCATCAGGGGCACTCGCGAAAGTTCAGGGGCCATGACAATAGGCACATGGCGACGGAAGGGGGATAAGTCGATGAGTTCGGCGCCGGAAACAGCTGCATTGAAGCGCCAGCAGGATCAGTTGAGGGCGTCGTTATCGAGGCGTGGCTGGCGCCTCCGTCGGGGAGGCGACCGAGAGATCGCCGAGATCGCGGCCAGTCACGTGGAAGAGGAAGCCTTCGGCTTCGCTTGCCCGCCGCGCAATGTCGATCTTGGCCGGCTCGCTCAGGTATTCCACGACGAAAATGCGGCGGCCGGCGCGTTTTGCTTGCCTGAGATAGCGGAGGGAAGATTCGATGTTTTCGCGGTCGTTCCGGCCGGCCCTGTGGTCGATGCCGTAGAACAGGTCTTCTTTGGCGATGGCGTCGATCGACTCGAGCACGGACTTGCGCGCCACCAGCTCCTCGGCGTTCTGCATGATGACGAGGAACTGCGGGTTGTCGGCGCGGGCAGCGGTGGCGAGGCGGCGGATGAACTCGGCCATCAGCGGTTCGGCGTCGGGTTTTTCCTTGGCCCACTCGGAATGCACATCGGCACGATCGATGTAGATGCC
>JANLQP010000013.1:0-17410 GCA_031367895.1 Hyphomicrobiales bacterium | reverse complement strand
GATCGAAGAGAACTGACGGTCGAGGTGCGTCCAAATTGCCATGTGGATCGCGTCATGCCATGACATGCACCGGCAACACATCTCGCTGGCGGGCACAGGAAGCGTCAGCTCGTCCGGCCGATGGAGTTTTGCAAGAGGCTCGAGAGGGCTTTTTTGTCGCTCATGCCCCTGAGAATGCGCGATTCTCAGCCGTCGCGCCCGAGTTCAACTGCCGGACTTAGGATCACATGCTGGCAGACGGCACATGTTACCAGGACCTCGGTCCCGATCACTTCGCCTGCCGGGACCCGGCACGCGCGGCCGCCAAGCTCGCCAACCGTATCCGCAGCCTCGGCTACGAGGTCGACATCAGGGCCGCCGCATGACACAAACCGCCAAATCAGTTTCTAGGTAGATCGACGCCTGCCTGCAGCAGGTGCGTTGCCGTCGTATGCCTGATGACGTGAGGGCTGATCCTCTTGTCCCGCAGCGACGGCGCGGATGCACTCATCTTCGTGACATAGCGCTCGACCAGCGTGTGCACACCGTAGCGTGTCAGCGGTTCGCCACGCCGATTGATGAACAATCGGGCATCTGCGGGGCGCTCCGCCGCGAGACGGCGCAACCGCTCGATCGTCTCGGCCCAGAGCGGGCAACGGCGCTCCTTGTTGCCCTTGCCGACGATCCGCACCGACGTGTTGTGCCAATCGATATCGCCGATCCGCAGCGACACGGCTTCGCTCACGCGTGCACCGGCGTTGTAGAGGAACAGCAGCAAGGCATGATCGCGTGCACCCTGGCTCGTCGTTTGATCGGGAGCCGCCAGCAAGGCATCGATCTCCGGCTTCTCCAGATAGGTGACGGTGGCCGCGAGACCCTTCTTGATCGGCACCATCCGGATTTGCGTGCACCACTCCACATGCTCAGGGCTATGCGCGCCGATGAACCGGGCCAACGCACGTAGTGATGCGAGACGCTGGTTCCTGATCGCCGTACCGCACTTTCGTTCGCATTCGAGGTGCACGAGAAAATCGCGCACCACGTCGGTCGACAGGTCGGTCACGGACAGCTTGTCCACGGCCGTGCGTTTGCGCTTCGCCACGAACGGGGGCAGTAGGACGAGCATGTCGCGATAGCTGGCGCACGTGTTGGGCGACAGGTTCCGCTCTGACGCGGCGTACTCCTGGAGGAAGCGCCGGACCCAATATCCGAGCGAGGAGTGATCAGCCATGACGCGGCCCCCGTGCAAAGGTCTCGAACCGACGGCCCGCCTCGGCCAGCAACTCTTCGGTCATCGTCAGATAGTGCTGCGTCCCCGACAGGTCCTTGTGGCCAAGGTAGGTCGCGAGCTTCGGCAGCAGATCGTTGACGTCGGCGCCGGCACGATACCAGGCGATGACGCGGTGAACGGCCGCGGAGTGCCTCAGATCATGCAGGCGAGGCTGATTGCGCGCATCGCCCTCCCTCGCGAGGCCGGCAATCCTGCGCAGGCGCTTGAATACCGAGCCGATTGCCGAATCGGACAGAGGCCTGCCATTGCGCTTGACGAACAAGCTGCTCCCGCCATCGACATTCCCGCAATCAACGGCGCTGTTGCGCTGCTTCGCCACGAACGGCGTGATCGCCGTGTACAGGCTGGTGCTGAGGGGCACGATGCGCGTCTTGAAGAACTTCGTCTCTCGAACGTGGATCAGCGATTGCCCGAGATCGACATCCTCGATCTTGAGACGGCGCCCTTCGCCGCGACGCAGCCCGGCGCCGTACAGGAGCAGAAGATACGTCCGCAGCGTCTCGGCATCGACGTGGGACTGCGGGCCGGTTGCTTCCGGCACGGCAGCGAGAAGCCGCTTCAACTCGTCCTCGGAGGAGATATGGGGCGTGCGGGGTGGCGACGAGCGCTTCCATTCGATGAACGGAACCGGCGACGCCTTCAGCCGACCGCGCGCGACCACGAAGCGGAAGAAGCGCGCCAGCACACGATACTTCATGCGCTTGGTAATATCGCGGTTGCCCTTGCCGTCGATGAACCGCGAGATCATCTCGGGCTTGATCTTGAGCAACGGAGTATCGCCGACCGACCGGGCGAACGCGAGCAGGACCAAGGCTTCCCACCTGAAGCGCTTGCCGAGGCCCCGGTTGTGCTCGATGTAGTTGGAGATGGCTGCGGTTGTGCTCATAGCAGGGCTCCGAGGTCGAACTCCGCCACCTGGCGCAGACCACGCAGATCGATCTTGGTGTAGACCCGCGTGCTGTTCATGCTGCGATGCCCGAGGTGATCCGCGATCTGCTTCATGGTGAAGCCGGCATCCAGCAGTTGCCCCGCACAAGCGTGCCGGAGGCAATGCGCGCCGAAGCGATCGAGCTTTACGCCCTGCTCGGCGAGCCGCCGGTGGACCATCATGCTGATGCCATCGCCGGAGAGCGGACGATACGGCGGCCTGAGCGTGAGGAATAAGGCCCGGTGGGCACAGCGCGGACGAACCTCACGAAGGTAGCGCAGAATGGCCTCGCCGACCGGTGCCGAGAGGGGATACGTCTGTGCCTGCCGACTCTTTCGCCTTTGGATGCGAAACGTCTCTGCCTGCCAATCCAGATCGTCCAGGGTCAACTGCTCGACCTCGCCGCGTCGCAGTCCATAATGGACCAACAACAGCAGGATCGCGTGGTCTCGTACCGCGACGGCGCCCTTGCCGACCGCCGTGGTCGCAAGGAGCCGGTCGACCTCTTCGACGGTCGGGGCTCTCGGCACATCCTCGAGATCATAGAGCCGAGGAAGCTCGATGCCCGTCGCGAGCGTGTTGCTGCACCAGCCCTGATAGGCCGCAAACCGAAAGAAGCTGCGCAGGCTACTCCCCAGCTGGCGCAACGAGCCGCGGCTCCACCCGCGCTTGCCTTCGCCCCGCAAAAACGCCTCGATCTGATCGAGGGTGATCTTGTTGACCGAGCGCACGTGCGGCGGCAACGACTTGAAGAACCCTCCCACAAGATGTTCCCGGTTCGCGATCGTCGCCGGCGAAAGCCCTCGCTCGACACGCATGTGCTCGGCAAACGCTCGCAGTTCGGTGTCGAACCGGGGCGGCGGCTCGTCGGTCGGAACCAACGCGTTCATGCTGCGCAGCCATGCCTCTTCGATGCCGAGCAGACGCTTCACAGTGTGAGCGGATGGCGCACCGCCAAGACGGCGCTCCATGGACTCGACGAGCGTGGTCCTCAGCTGGTCGGAGCCGAGACGCCCGCCATTGCGAAGGGTCGCGTGTGCGGCGACGAGACGAAAAGAGGCCATGCGTTCCAAGGTCAAAAGCGCGTAGCCGTCGGCGCGGGCCTTCCTGAGAAAACGTTCCCGAGCCTCGGCGTAGGGCCCGGCGCGGTAGCGATCGATGACCGTCGGATACTTGAAGAGTTCGTCGTGCATGATTGATCTCCGCCGTTATTGGCGGGGAGCAATCACCAGCACCAGAATATGTGGCGTAAGATGCTCGCTTCTCCTCTCCACAGCGACGTTGCCGCAGCCTGCGACGAACCGGACGTGCAATCTCGACGCGTCAGTATGAACGTCTCGTGAAGGACTGGGTGCAACTCGCCGGGCTCAGTCCAGCCAAGTACGGAACGCATTCGCTGCGTCGTACCAAGGTGGCGCTGCTCTACAAGCAGACCGGCAACTTGCGTGCTGCTCAGCTTCTTCTTGGGCACGCCAGCATCGAGAACACCGCCCGCTATCTCGGGATCGAGCAGGACGATGCTCTCATGATATCCGAGAGGGTGAGGCTCTAACGTCAACCCCGACCAACGCGCAGCGTCACCGAACATGTGCCTCGGTGTCAAGGCGAAGTTCACTTCGAAGTTCACTTCACTGCACTTGCACAAACCGACATCGCTTGCTCGAGTGGTGCGCCGTGTGGTCGTCGGGTCGCGCATCGGTTCTTGGAGCTGCGCGCCACGATCGCCGCTTGACCCGACAAGTGAAGGCGTCACCGCCCACTTACAGCAAAGGGCCGCGCGAGGCAGCCCGAAGCGGCTTTGGTCGGTTGCGGGCGCCGTCGCTCAGTTCATGCGCCCCTTGAGATCGCGGATCGCCTGATCGACGAGGCTGTTGCCGAGATCACCTTGCGCGCGTTGCTTGAGCACCTGCTCGGCCGTCGACGTCGCGAGATCGATAGCTGCCGTGCGCACCTCGGCAATGGCTTGCTGCTCGGCGCGCGCGATCTTCTCCTCGGCGATCTTGCCGCGACGCTCGATCTGTTCGGCCAACGTGCGTGCCGATTCGGTTTTCATCGCTTGCGCCTCGCGTTGCGCCTGCTCGATAATGGCCTTCGCCTCATCCTCGGCGAGACGCTGCTTGCGCTGGTATTCAACGAGCAGATCTTGTGCTTCCTGGCGCAAGCGCCGCGCCTCGTCCAGCTCCTTGCGGATGCCGTCGGCGCGATCGTCGAGGGTTTTGGCCAGCATCGTGGGCACCTTCATCTTCAGGAGCAGCCCCATGAAGGCGAGGAACGAGACGAGGACCCAGAACTCGGCGGTCTTCAACATCGTGGGTCTCCGTTAGCCGCGGGCGCGGGCAGAAAGGGCGGTGCGGATCTCGTCGACGGGCACGTCACGGCCGAGCAGCTTCGAGACGATCGAACCGGCCGTATCCACGGCGATATCGTTGACGCTGGCGAGCGCCCGCGTCTTGTTCTCGTGGATGCGCTTTTCCATGTCCGCGACCTTCGCCGCGTTGGCCGCATCCGCCTTCTGGCGGTCGCGGTCAAGCTCGGAAGCGATCCGGTCGCGCGTTTCCTTGGCGATCGACTGTGCCTTGCCGCGGGCGTCCGAGAGCGACTGCTCGTAGGCCTTGAGCGCCGCGTCCGTCTCGGTCTTCATGCGCTCGGCTTCGCTCAAATCGCGTTGAATGCGATCGGAGCGTTCCGCGAGCACGCCGCCGATGCGCGGCAACGCCACGCGCGACAGCATGAAGTAAAGCGCGCCAAACGTAATGCCGAGCCAGATGAGCTGCGGCACGAACGAACTCGGATCGAACGGCGGGAACTTGGAGCCGCCACCCGCGCCGGCAGCGAGCACGATGAGCCCAGTCGTCAACGAAGCCATGCGAGATATCTCAACGGTAAAGAGGCGGCCGAAACCGACCGCCTCGAAGTTTTGGGGGTTAGCCGTCGATTAGACGACGAACAGCAGCAGCAGCGCGATCAGCAGCGAGAAGATGCCGAGGGCTTCCGTCAGCGCGAAGCCGAGGAGCAGCGTGCCGCGCTGGCTGTCGGCAGCCGAAGGGTTGCGCAATGCGCCGGCCAGGAACTGGCCGAAGAGGTTGCCGAGGCCGATGCCGGCACCTGCCATGCCGAGGCATGCGAGACCTGCGCCGATAGCCTTGCCGATGATCGGATCCATGTCGAACTCCTGTTTTGGTTGGCTAGAGGTTGGTTGGATTTGAGTGTGCGGTGACGACGTCGATCTCAGTGGTGGCCGCCGTGGACGGCATCGTTGAGATAGACGCAGGTAAGAACGGCGAACACGTAGGCCTGCAGTGCCGCGACCAGGAACTCCAGTGCGGTCAGAGCGACCGTGAGGAAGAGCGGCAAGGGCGCCAGAATGCCCCAGGCACCGGCGGCCAGCAGCGAGGCCACGAAACCCGCGAAGATCTTCAACGCGATGTGGCCGGCCAGCATATTGGCGAAGAGACGCACCGAGAGGCTCAATGGCCTCGACAGGAACGAGATCACCTCGATCGGAATCATCAGCGGCAGCAACGCAACAGGCACATCCGGCACGAACAGCTTGAGGAAGCCGAAGCCATGCTGCCAGAAGCCGTACAGAATGACGATGCCGATGACAAGCAACGCCAGCGCCGCCGTGACGACGATGTGGCTCGTGACGGTGAAAGAATAGGGGATCATGCCCAGCAGGTTGCAGATCAGCACGAAAATGAAGAGCGAGAACACCAGCGGGAAGAACTTCATGCCTTCCTGGCCGACGTTTTCCCGGACGGTACTAGCGACGAATTCATAAACCATTTCCGCCAGCGACTGGGTTCGGCCCGGAACCAGCGCGCGATTGCGGACAGCGAAGATCAGGAATGCAGTCGTCAGCACCACCGCCGTCAGCATGAATGCCGACGCGTTGGTGAACGAGGCATCGAGCCCCGAAATTTTCAACGGGATCAATTTCTTGATCTCGAATTGCTCGATCGGACTTGCCACGTCGCCCCCGCCTTGACTTCCCGTCACTTGTTCTCGTCGACATCGTCCCGCACGGACGGCAGCCCCTGAGGAGTTTTTTCGCGCATGGCCATCCGGACGACATTCAACATGCCGGCGGCTGCACCGAGTAGAAAGAACAGGACGAAGAACCACGGCTTTTGATTGCCGAGCCACCCATCCAGAAACCATCCGATCGCGCTACCGACAAGGATACCGCCAATCAATTCGGTCGAAACGCGTAGGGCCCGACTCATCGCCTGCCCCCGATCAGCCCCGCCGCCCGCCGACTGCCCTGAAGGCGTTGGGCCGTCCTTGCGATGCTTGGCCTCGTCGAGACGACGTCCGATCTCATCGGACCGCTTGCGGATAGCCTCCCTGTCTTCGGGTGCAATCTGCCCACGCGGTCCGTGGGTGTCTTTGTCGTCTGACATGGAAGCCTCGCTCATACGCATTGGGCCCCGGACATGCCGGAGCCTTCCGCGCAGCGGGTACGATCTGCGGCGCGGACCATAGGATTCCACCTAGGGGGTGTCAAGGAACCGGCCGGGTCGGTAAGGCTCGGGCAAGGGTGGCGAAAGCGCGCAGGGCTCGGAGGAACGTCTTGGGTCGACGCCGGCCGGCAGTGCCGCGACAAAGTCCGCATCGAATGTCTGCGTGGCGGACGACGGATCGCAGTTGCACGGGTCGATGCACGTTACGTGTGCCCTGACGCCTGCCGCAATCATCTCGGGGCCAGTGCGCTCCTCGTAGACTGCGTTCGAGCAAGGCTAGGGAATCGGAATCACGTGCAACGGCAGCTCGACCGCCCGGGCCTGCGCCTCGACCAGTTCGCGCCGCAACGCATGCATGGCGACGCTATCGCATTTGGCGTTGATGGGGTGAACAAACCCGCCACCTCGATCCCCGGATCGGTGCGAAGCACATGCAGCGCCCACGCTTAATCCTTGCCGCTGCTCCAGCTGAGCGTCGTCTTCGTCGCGGCTCTCCGAGTTGGTGGTTACCGGCCGCAAGTCCGAATGGTTCCTTGGCGCGCAAAGCGCCCATCTCGTGTAAGCTAAAAAGGCTGGAACTCTGGAGTGTCCCATGAGCAACTCACAAGAAAAGCACGTCGCGCGCCTCGCACTATCCAAGGGATATCGACTGGAAAAAGTCGGCAAAGGCCCCCATCACGGACGCTTTTGCATTCTCAACGGCAGTACGCGTGTTTCCTCTGGCATCTCCGGCGCGGAGTTCTCGTTTACACTGGAGGAAGCTGGCGACTGGTTGGCGAAACACGAGAAGGCCGCCCAGTAGTCGGCAAGCGATTATTGCTTCTCATGCCGCGCCTCGGCTCTGCTCGGGGATGTCGTTCTCGATGATTTTCTCAGCCGTCGCCAGATCCACCGAGACCAGCTGCGACACGCCCTTTTCCGCCATCGTCACGCCGAACAGCCGGTTCATGCGCGCCATCGTCTGCGGGTGATGCGTGATGACGAGGAAGCGCGTCTCGGTTTCCGACGCCATCTTCTCCATCAAGGTCGAGAAGCGGTCGACGTTGGAGTCGTCGAGCGGCGCGTCGACCTCGTCAAGCACGCAGATCGGCGACGGGTTCGTCAGGAACACCGCGAAGATCAGCGACAGCGCCGTCAACGTCTGCTCGCCACCCGACAGCAGCGACAGTGAGGCGGGCTTCTTGCCTGGCGGCTTGGCGATGATCTCGAGGCCGCCTTGCAGCGGGTCTTCCTCGCTCTCGATCATCTCGAGGCGCGCCTCGCCGCCGTCGAACAGCGTGGCGAACAGGCGCTGGAAGTGGCCGTTGACCGCCTCGAACGCGATATTGAGGCGGTTCTTCGCCTCGCGATTGAGCTGGCCGATGGCACCACGCAGCTTGGCGATGGCGCCGTCGATGTCCAGGCGCTCCATATCGATCGAGGCAAACTGCTCGTTGAGTTTGGCCAGTTCCTCGTCGGCCTGCAGATTGACGCCGCCAAGCCGTTCACGCTCGGCCTTGAGCTTCTGCAGATTGCGGTCGACGTCGGGCAGCAGCGGCAGCGTGGCGTCGGATGCCAACTCGGCGAGGCCCAAGCATGTCTCTGGCGCGCAATCCATCGCCTCGCGGATGCGGCGCGATTCTTCCTGGCGGCGATTGCGGGCAGCTTCAAGCCGCGCCTCGGTGCGCGCGCGCGACTCGCGAACCTCCACCACCGCGGTTTGCGCGCGGCGCAGCGCCTGCTGCGCTTCGCGATTGGCCGTGTCGGCTGCAGCGAGACGATCGGCGGCGGCCTGACGTTCCGCTTCCGCGTTCGCCAGCTGGTCCATGATGTGCGAGCGGCGCTCGTCGATGACGGAGGGGAGATCCGCGAGCTTTTCGCGCTCGGCCTCGGACTCGGCGGAGCGTTCTTTCAGCGTTTGCACCTGCACGTCGGCACCGGCGCCACGTGCCGACCAGCGCTCGTGCTCCGCCTTCACCGTCTTGTACCGCTCGGCGCGAATTTGACGCTCTCGCTCCAACGTGGCGACGGCGGCTTTCGCATCGGCGAGCTTGACGCGGGCATCGCGCGTCGCCTGCTCGGCGGCGGTCAACTCGTCCTCGAGGCTCTCGTTCTCGGACATGACGTCGAGCGCGGCCTCGATCTCGGTCAGCTTCTCGATCGCGGTGGTCAGCCCTTCCGCGGTGCGGCTGCGCGCTTCTTCGACTGTGGCGAGACGCGTCTCGGTTTCACGTGCCTGCCGCTCGATGGCGGTCAACTGCTCGCGCACCTTGGCGAGTTCCGACTGTGTCTCGCGCCAGAGCTGACGCAGGCGCCGCTCCTCGGCCTCGGCGATCTTGTGCAACTCTGTCGCTGTGCGCTCGGCGGAAATGAGATCGTCGGCCTCCCGGCGGGCCTGCAACGCGCGTGTCTCGATTTCCCCCAGGCGATTGCGCTCGGCGAGACGTTGTGCGGCAGCAGTCGGCGCATCAGCGGCAGCAACGAAACCGTCCCAACGCCACAGATCACCCTCACGCGACACGAGGCGCTGGCCGGGTTGCAGCAGCGCTTGCAGCTCGCGGCCATCCTCGCGCGTGACGATGCCGATCTGGCGCAGCCGCCGCGACAACTCCGACGGCCCCTTGACGTGCGACAACAATGGCTCGACACCTTCAGGCAACGGCTGATCCGAGAGCCCCATATCGAGGCGCCGCCAGTGCACCTTGGCTGCCTCGGCGATCGGCGCGTCGAGATCGTCGCCGAGTGCGGCGCCTAGCGCCATCTCGTAACCGGGCGCCACGCGCAGCTGGTCCACCACCGGCGGCAAGCCGTCGTCGCGGATCGGCACCAGCAGCTTCGCCAGCGTCTCCATCTCGGCGCTGAGCTGACCGGCTTTCAATTGCTGCGCCTGCGCCGCCGTGCGCCGGGACTGCGCCTCGGCTGCCAACTCGAACGCCTTTTCCTCGGCGCCGACGGCCTGCGCTTCGATGTCGCCGACGTCGGCCATCAGCTTCTGGCCGCGCTCGGTCGTTTGCGTCAGCTTCTGCGCATCGGGCGCACGCGCCATCACCTCGCGCTTTTGTTGCTCGAGCGCCGAAAGTTGGCGTTTCAGCTTCTCGGCCTCTGTCGCCCGCTCGGTCTTCGCAGTTTCGAGGCTCTTGCGCCGGGCACGCGCCTCGAAGGCACGCCGCGTCACATCCGCGAGCCGCGTTTCGGAGGTCTTCAGCACCGCGTCGGCCTGATCTTGCGCGCTTTGTGCCTGCTCCTCGGCCCCGGTCTGATCCTCGTCGCGGGCCAATAAGACTTCGGCCTCGGCCACCAGCCGCTCGATGATCTCGCGGGCTTCGTTGACCAGCGCCTCCTCGCGTGCGATGTCGCGTTTCAGCTGTTCGCTGCGGGCCTCGAGTTCCTGCTGGCGATTGGCGAGACGTTCGGCTTCTTTCTCGAACGCTTCCCGTTCGATCTTGATGCGCGCGAGAATGGCGCCGCGTTTGGCCTCTTCCTCGCGCAACGGTTGCAGGCTGGCGGTGAGGTCGATCTCCTCGCGCATCGCCTTGGACTCGGCCTCGGTAACGGTTGCCAGCAGCGACAGCGTTACCGACAGCGCCGCTTCCGCCGTGTCGACCTCGCTTTGCGCCGCGGTCCACGAGAGATGCGCCAGCAGCGCCTCGGCGCGGCGGATTTCTCCCGACAGTTCCTTGTAGCGCCGCGCATGCCGGGCCTGCCGTTTCAGACTCTCGATCTGTGAGGTGAGGCCGCCCATCACGTCGACGAGACGCGCGAGATTGGCATCGGCCGCCTTCAGGCGCAGCTCCGCCTCGTGCCGCCGCGAGTGCAGGCCCGCGACACCGGCTGCGTCCTCCAGGATGCGGCGGCGCTGCTCGGGCTTGGCGTTGACGATCTCGCCGATCTGCCCTTGCCGCACGAGCGCGGGCGAGCGGGCGCCGGTCGCCGCGTCCTCGAACAGGATTTTCACGTCCCGGGCACGCGCTTCCGTGCCATTGATGCGGTAGGCCGATCCCATGTCGCGCTCGATCCGGCGCGTCACTTCCAGGATGTCGCTGTCGTTGAAGCCGGGCGGCGCGGTGCGGGCGGAATTGTCGATGAAGATCGTGACTTCGGCGGTGTTCCGCTGCGGCCGCTGCGTGGTACCCGAGAAGATCACGTCCTCCATGGTGGAAGCGCGCATGGACTTGTAGGACGTCTCGCCCATCACCCAGCGCAGCGCTTCGAGCAGATTCGATTTGCCGCAGCCATTCGGGCCGACGACGCCAGTCAGCCCGCGCTCGATGTGAAGCTCGGTCGGCTCGACGAAGGATTTAAAGCCGAGCAGGCGCAGGCGGTTGATGTGCATCGCGGTCCCTCTTGGCGCACTTTCTAGCACTTTCAGGCAGTTGCGCACGCGCGAGCGGGCATGTTTTGCACAAGTGCGGTAAGGATGAAGCTGGCATCGCAGCCAATTCCCCGATTGCACTTGGGCGCGCTGTGTTCTTCTATGGGCCCAACGTCCGCCCGAATGCGGCAACCGGAGAACCCCATGGATCTGCGCTTCAGCCCCGACGAGAACGTTTTCCGCGCCGACGTGCGCAAGTTCCTCCAGACCGAAATCCCGCTTTCCATACGCTCGAAGCTGATCGAGGGCCGCGAACTCACCAAGCAGGACATCGTCACCAGCCACAAGACGCTGCACAAGCGCGGCTGGGCGGTGCCGAACTGGCCGGCAGAATGGGGCGGCTGCAACTGGTCGCCGGTGCAGGTCTATATGTTCCAGGAAGAGATGCAGCTGAACGGCGTGCCGCCACCGGTCGGCTTCAATACCTCCATGCACGGGCCGGTACTGATCCAGTTCGGCACGCCCGAACAGAAGACGTACCATCTGCCGCGCATCGCCGCCTGCGACGACTGGTGGTGCCAGGGCTTCTCGGAGCCGGGTTCGGGCTCCGACCTCGCCTCGCTGAAAACTACCGCGGTGCGCGAGGGTGACAATTTTGTCGTCAACGGCCAGAAGATTTGGACGACGCTCGCCCAGCACGCCGATTGGATGTTCCTGCTCGTGCGCACGGACCCGGCGGCCAAGAAGCAGCTCGGCATCTCCTATCTGATGCTGGACATGAAAACGCCCGGCATCACCATCCGCCCGATCATCACTATCGACGGCGGCAAGGAGGTGAACGAGGTGTTCTTCGACAACGTCAAACTGCCGGTCGCGAACTTGGTCGGCGAGCTCAATCGCGGCTGGGATTGCGCCAAGTACCTCCTCGGCAACGAGCGCACCGGAATCGCCCGCGTCGGCACCTCGAAGATGCGCGTGCAGCGGATCAAGCAATTGGCGAAAATGGTGCCCTGCGGCGACGGCTCGCTGATGGACGACGAGCGGTTCCGCGAAAAGGTGGCCGCCGTCGAGGTGGAGTTGAAGGCGCTTGAGATGACGCAGCTGCGCGTCGTCTCGGAGGACGCGAAATCGGGGCGCGGCGGCAAGCCCAATCCGGCGTCGTCGATCCTGAAGATCAAGGGCAGCGAGCTGCAGCAGGCGACGACCGAGCTGTTGATGGAGGTGGCGGGTCCGCTGGCGTTACCGTTCGCCGATGATAACGCGGAACTCGGACACAATGCGGCGGGTGCCGACTGGGCCAACCCGCTGGCGCCGCAGTACTTCAACAACCGCAAGGTCTCGATCTACGGCGGCACCAACGAGATCCAGCACAACATCATCGCCAAGGCGGTGTTGGGATTTTAGGCGAGAGGCCGGTGCCATGGCGTCGTGGCGAAGCACGCCTGCGGCATGACGATCCCCCGTCGTGCTGAATGCGCGCCTTCGGCAGCACGCAAGCCGTAGTCGAATGTTTTTGCCGTCGTCGGCGTGTCCGACATGGCGATGAACCAGGGCTCGCCATGTCCGTTGCTCTCCCGCCGTTGCTCTCCCGCCGTTGTTTCGTGGCTGGCTCCTCGACTCACATTCGGATTCGCGCAGCCAAGTGAAAAAGTGATGGATGGTGAGGATCAACGGGCCAACCGGATCGACACCGGTGAGCACCGGAAACTGGCGTGTCGGTGGCAGGCTCGAAAATTCCGTTGACGCGCTACGGGCCTGCTTCCACAGTTCCGACGCTGTCCCCCGAATGTGGGACTGGATACGAGCCCCGCCGGCACTGCAACCTGACCTTCAAGGCAGGAGTGGAGGAAACAATGCGAAGCAGGATCGTTGCTGCCGTTGCAGCGTCACTCGTCAATTTCATGACTTGGAGCGACGTGGTGCTTGCGCAGCAAAAGGAGCTGACGTTCTGGAGCCACTGGGCGGCCGAGGTGCCAAAGCGCACGTTCGTCGAGGCCGCCATCAAAACGTTCGAGGAGAAGAACCCCGGCATCAAGATCAAGGCGACTTGGTATGAGAAAACGGCGCTCTACGCCAGTCTCAAGACGGCACTCCGGGCAGACCAGGCGCCCGACATCTTCTATGCCGAGCCTGATCAGGTCGAGTACATGGACAACAGCTTCCTGCTCGATCTCTCGGGCCTCAACTGGGCTGCCGTCGAGCCGTGGGCGAAGGATGCCTGGAGCTACAAGGGCAAGCCCTACGGTCTGCCGCTCGAGGCTTGGACGGTTGAACTTTACTACAACAAGAAGGCAATGGCCGATCTCGGCGTCACGGTGCCATCCAACCTGCAGATGGCTCCCGATGCGTTCCTCGACATGGTGCAAAAGGCCAAAGCCAAAGGCATGACGCCGATGGCGCTCGGTGTCGGCGACCGTCCTTATCCCGGTGCGCACCTGGTCCACGAGGCCCTGCTGAAGCGGCTCGGCGTCGACGAGTATGGCAAACTGCTCACCGGCAAGCTGCCCTGGAGCGATCCCCGCGTGGTCGAGATCCTCAAGTGGACCAAGAGCCTGACCGATGCCGGGATGCTGCCGACGACGTTCACGACCTTGAAGCTTGCCGAGGCGCATGGTTATTTCCACACCAATCCCGGCGCGCTCACCTTCCTGAATGGCAGCTGGTACACCTCTCGGGCTTTCAATCCCGTGGACAAGGGCGGCCAACCGGCCGATTTCCCGCTCGGCATCATGCAATTCCCAGCCGTTCCCGGAGCCGTGTGCAACGAGTGCCGTTCGATCGCCGTCGGCGGCAGCTACGTCGGCAATGTGGCAACGAAGAACGGTAAGGAAGTGCTGGCGTTCTTCAACTCGTTCCTGACGCCGGAGATGGGCAACACGTGGCTCGACGTCGTCAAGGTGCAGACCGGCATCAAGAGCGACCCATCAAAAATGACGGATAAGCAGGCGGCCGAATACTTTGGCATGATCGCAAAGACCAATGCCGGGGCCAAATACTATTTCGGCATTCCGATCCAGGTGATGACCGGTAAACCGAAGGAGGTGTTTACGCAGGTCTTCAACAACGCTTTCCCGGCCGGCAACATCAGCGTCGACGACGCCGTCAAGCAGATGACGGCCGCCTACTGACACGGCTCGAGCACAGCGGGCTCTCGCGGCAAGCGCGAGGGCCTGCGCGGCGCAACGGGGTTGGGGAACTGCGAATGTCGTTGAGTGAGACGCCATCAGGAAAGACTGAGCCATCGCGCGATGACGGTTTGTATAAGCCCTGGGGTACGATCATTGCCTTCCTGCTGCCGGCGCTGACGCTCTATGTCGGCTTCACGGCCTATCCGGCTATTCGTACACTGTGGAACAGCTTCCATCGCGTTTTACCGCGCAAGGAAGAGTTCGTCGGACTTGCGAACTATGCCGAACTCGCCAACGACGAGATCTTCTGGCGAGCGGTGCGCAATACGATCATGTGGGCCTGCACATCGCCGCTGATCGAGGTCTCGATCGCGCTGCTGCTGGCGTTGGCACTCTACGCAAAGGTACCGGGCGCGCGGTTCTTTCGCGTGGCCTGGTTCACACCGGTGCTGATGTCTTACGTCGTGGTCGGTATCCTATGGCTCTGGATCTACAATAACGACTGGGGGCCTGTGAACGTCGCCTTGCGTGCCATCGGCCTCGGCGCCTGGGCCAAGCCATGGCTCGGCAATCCCGGTACGGCGCTGCCATCGCTCATTTTCGTGACCAGCTGGATGTGGGTCGGCTTCAATATGGTGGTGTTATTGGCGGCGCTGCATTCACTGCCCAAGGAGGTGATCGAGGCCGCCGAACTCGACAATTGCGGCTGGGGTGGCAAACTCATCTTCGTGATCTTTCCGCTGGTGCGTGCGACCTTGCTCAATCTCATCGTGCTCTCCTTCATCGGCAAGATGAAGATCTTCGATCTCGTTTGGATCACCACCAAGGGCAATCCGCTCTGGGCGACGGAGACGGTTTCGACCTACGTCTACAAGCGCGCCTTCGAGTGGTCCACGTTCGACCTCGGCTATCCCTCGACGATCGCTGCCGTCTGGTTCGTCATCGTGCTGGCAACGGTGCTGGCATTGACATGGGCTTTCCGGCTCCGTGAAAAACTCGAGTACTGAGGAGCGCCGCCGCGTGGCCATTCTGAGACGCTCGCTGCTGATGCTGGCTTTGACACTCTACACGTCGTTTGCCGCGGGACCGTTCGTGTGGGCGGCGATGCTGTCGCTCAGAACCACCACCGAGATCCATCGCAACCACTTCGCCCTCCCGAGCCCGCCGCACTGGGAAAAGTTTGCCGATGCCTGGGTCAACTCCAACTATGGAACCTATTTTGCCAATTCGCTGCAAGTCGTGGTCGTCGCCGTGCTCGTCCTGACGTTCGTCGGCGCCATGGCTGCGCACTGCCTCGCGCGCTACAAGTTCCGTCTCAATCGGGCCATCTATTTCATCCTGTTCTCGACCATCATCTTCCCGCCGCAGATCACCATCATCTCACTGTTCCAGATTCTCGTGCAGTACGGCCTTTACAACAGCAAGGTTGGGTTGACGCTGGTTTATGTCGCGATCCAGCTACCGCTGACGATCTACATCCTCGAGAGCTTCTTCGCGCGAATTCCAGCCGACCTGTTCGACGCGGCGCGCATGGACGGCTACTCCGACTGGGAGATCTTCTGGCGCGTCGCGCTGCCGATCGCGATGCCCGCCGTCGCAACCACGGTGATCCTGAACTTCATCCTGCTCTGGAATGAGTTCCTCTATGCCGTCGTGCTGATCACCGACGAGTCGAACCGAACGCTGCCGCTCGGCATCCAGCGCTTCATCGGCGACACACAGGAGGATGTCGGCATGATTGCGACCGGACTGATGATCGCAATCATCCCGGTGATCGTCGTCTACGCATTTTTTTCGGAAAAGCTGATCCAGGGCATGACCGCAGGCGCGGTGAAATAGAACGGAAAGACCGATGGCCGTCGTCACACTCGACAAGCTCACCAAGGTCTATGCGCGCGGACAGCTGCCTGCCGCCGACAGCGTCTCGCTTGAGATCAACGATGGCGAGTTCATGGTGCTGCTCGGGCCTTCCGGCTGCGGCAAGACGACGACTCTGCGCATGATCGCGGGCCTCGAGTCGATCACCGCGGGCATGCTCTCGATCGACGGCCGTGTCGTCAACGGTGTGCCGGCGAAGGATCGCGACATCGCCATGGTGTTCCAGTCCTACGCTCTCTATCCGCACATGAGCGTCAAGGACAACCTGGCCTTCGGTTTGAAGCGGCGGTCCGTCGAGCGCGCCGAGATCGAGCGTCGCGTGACAGATGTTGCGGGCGTGCTCGGGCTGTCGGAACTGCTCGCGCGCAAGCCGCACGCACTCTCCGGCGGTCAGCGCCAGCGGGTCGCCCTCGGTCGTGCCATCGTGCGCGATCCCAAGGTTTTCCTGTTCGACGAGCCGCTCTCCAATCTCGACGCCGCACTTCGCGTATCCACACGCGGCGAGATCGCAGCCATCCATCGGCGTCTGAGCGCCACGATGATATACGTCACGCATGACCAGGTCGAAGCGATGACCATGGGAACACGTATCTGCATCATGAATAATGGGCGCGTGGCGCAGGTCGGGCGGCCGCTTGAGGTCTACCGGCGCCCGGCCAGCACGTTCGTCGCAAGCTTTCTCGGCAATCCGCCGATGAACCTGATTCCGGCGACCGTCACCGACAGGCCCGGGGGACGCACGCTCAAGGTCGGCGAGAGTCTGATCGAAGTGCCACCAACGGTGACACGAGCATTGACGCCCGGTCGAAGCGTCACGTTCGGATTGCGTCCGGAGCACATCGCCCGCATCGAGACTAGTGACAACTCTGCGATGTTTCCGCTGCAGATCGAGGTGCTACGCATCGAGGCCCTCGGTGCCGAGACGATCATCGTGGCGCAGGTGCCGGGCGCGACGAAGCCGCTGTTTGCGCGCTTTTCTGGCGAAGCCGAGTTCAAGATCGGCGAACGCTGCCAGCTGTTGCTCGACCTGCAGCAGGCGCATCTCTTCGCCGAGGACGGGCAGGCACTGTGGACTGCGTAAGCGTTGTCAGGTTGCAATCCCAGCCGCGCAACTCCGGCAGCACGCCATCGCGGTGCAGTGCCGTGATGTGGTCATCGCGCTTGTGGCCGGACAGGATCGACAACATCGGCGTTCCCAGACGTCGCGAACCTCGTGCGCATTCGGGCTGTTGGAGGTCAGCGGACAGTCACCGACCCATGCCTCGAACACTCCCGACACCGCTCCGGCAGGCACCACGCACGTCCAGGCATGCACGCTGCCGCATTCTGCCAGAACCTCGACGCGATACGTCCGATAGCCGACCGTCGGGCCCGCCTGGAACATTGTGGTCTGGGCGAGGTGCGGACGAACAAGCTGAAATTGAACCGTGCAAGGGTTGCTCAAGTTCACGG
>JANLQP010000207.1:0-3449 GCA_031367895.1 Hyphomicrobiales bacterium | reverse complement strand
CACCCTTCCGCCGGTCCGGCAGGGTCGCAAAGAGCGCCTTCAGCGCAATGATGAGCGATTCAATGACCACAAACAGCGTGGACCACAGTTCGAGTCCGCTGTGAATCCCCCTATGCAACTCGCAAAATGAGAACTGCTGGTGCGAGACAGCGGCTATTGTCTGCCCAGTCGTCGAACGGCCGGACAGGTGAGTGCCCCGCGCTCGGCAGGCGCCTATGCTTGGCCGGCCGTCGGCCCAGCGTAAAACGCAGTGATCGCGGGATCGAGGGTCGCGCCGGTCTTGCTGCCGATGAACGCGGCCAGCGATTGAGCAATCTGGTGCAACTCAACCGCGGCGCGCTTTGCGGTCGGGCCATCGATCCGCGAGGCTTCGAGCGTGCCGGCCCAGCGCGTGATTTGCAAAATCTGCGCGATGGCCTCCTCGCCCGTCGTTACCGGCATGGTAACGGCGCGCTCCTCGAACTTGGCCAACTGAGACTGCGCCAGATCGAGCGCCGCCCCTTCAAGGCCAGTGAGAATGGTTTCGATCACCGGGCGGGCCGCGTCCATCATCGTGGTCTGCATTAGGTTCTCTCCTCGCTTGCACCTCCGGCCACTAAGGCCGGTTCGGCGCTGGCATCTAGCGTTTTCCCGTCGGCCGTGAATTGGCCTTGGCGCGTGCGTCCAAGGCCTCCTCGACCAGAACGAGGATCTGGGCGTTGAGCGAGCGGCGCTCGGCCTCGGCCAGCTTCTGCACTGCATCCCGAACACGGATCGGGCACCGGAAGCCGATTTGCAAGGCCTTGTCGCTGCTCTCTTTAGGCATGCCGTCCTCACTCAGTTGACGGCGGCCATAATAGGCGTTTGACATCAAAATAGCAACAAATAGACGCTATTTCGCTGTTGATAACTTATTGTTGTTATTGTGTTGCTAATCACGATCGCGCATAAAAGGTGCGGCCCGACGCGGTGCTTCAACACCGAGCCGGGCCTTGATCCACATCCTCTATGAAAGGAAGTGAACCATGACGATTGGATACTGCAATTCGCGAACGCTCGCCATATCGGCCGGCATCGCCGCGACCGGAGGCGCACTCGCGATCCTCCTTTGCGAACCCGTCACGACCGGCGCCTGGCGTCTCGACCATGGGCTTTTGCCCGTGATCGTCGCCATCACCATCATGGCCGGGCACCTCGTCGGCTCCGCGCTTCGGGATCGAAAGGTCCTCTGGGCGCTGGGCTTTGCCCTCGTCTTCTCGGTCGGTACGATGCTGACGGTCTACGCGTCAGTGGGCACGCAGTCGGAGAAGTCCGGCGACAAAGCCTACGGGGTCGAAGCGCATAACAAGGCCGTCGCCGACAAGCGCGCCGACCTCGCCAAAGAAAAGCGCGACCTCGCCCTCGCAAAGGGCATGCTCGGCAACGTGCAAAGCCAGCATCTGGCGGAGGGCAACGCGGGCGGTTGCAAGGCCAAGTGTCAGGGCCTGGAGCGGTCGATCACCGTCTATGCGGCCTCGATCACGGGGCACGAAACGATGATCCGCAAGCTTGAGATCGAGCTTCAGGCGCTCGGTGGCGAGCGTACCGCGCGACCCAAGGCTGAGGCCTTCGCGACGGCAGCAGCCGTGTTCGGCTTCGAGCGGCAGCGCGTCGAGACGGCGGCAACCGTCCTCGAGCCGTTCGCGTACTCGCTGCTGCTCGAACTGGCCGCGATCGTTGCCTTCGGGTACGCGTTCGGCAACCGTCGTTCGCCCATTCCGGTGCCGCCCGTGTCCGCCACGGCCGCTTCGGCAACCGTTGCCGAGACGGCGCTGGCTGCTCCGGCGGTGGTTGCCGCTCCTACCGCTCCGACGCCTCCGGCAGCGCCCACGCCGTCCCGTGGTGGCAACCGTTGCCGGCGCCTCCGTGAGAAGCGCGTCGCCACACGCGCAGCGGCGGAAGCCGACGTCATCCACCTCGTCGCGCGCGGCGAACGGTTGCCCTCGCAGCACGTCCTGGCCCAGCGCTGGGGCGTCAACAAAGGCACCGTCTCGAAGTGGCTCTCCAACTTCGAGCAGCGTAGCCGTGTGGTGCGGACCGTTGCCGGCCGCACCAAACAGGTCGCCGCCGCTCCTCTGCGTGTCGCTGCTTGAAAGCGCCCGGTGGCAACGGGGATCGCGCGGTCCCCGTTTCCATTACTCCCACTTGCCAGACGCATTCCTGCCTTCACACCGTTTAGCTCCGCCTGCTCGCATTGCCCTGGCGATACGACAACCGCTGCAGGCCTGTGCCAGCCCTGTTGCCACCGCTACCCGCGCCCTCTATCGTGATTATGTCCGGAGCTGGGGTAGCAAGAGGCATGCACCGAAGGCGCTCGGGACGGTCGGTCATGACCCGACTCTGCCGTAGTTTCATTTCGCGAAGCCTTGACAGCCTATGTCCGCTGCCGTTCGATGCAGACAAAGAGAACAGAGCGAGAAAAAGTCCATGACTAGTCGCCGCGCTGTACTACTCGCTCCTCTCTTGCCTTGCTCCCTGGCCCACATGCGCACAAGCTCCCCAGGCTGGCAGTGGGCACAGTGTATCCGGCGGGGTAGACAAAATGATATCTGCTCACGCCGCAATCGCGCTGCGGGCTGCAGCGCAGAGCGTCATCTGGATCGGTGCAGAAGCGGGGATATTCAAAAAATACGGCATTGATTTGAAACTGACCCTCGATACGGGTGGCCCCCGAGCCGCGGCGGGCACCATAGGGGGAGACTGGGAGTTCTACCATACAGGCGATACGCCGGTCGTCCAGGGCGTGTTGAAAGGTCAAGATCCGGTCCTGATCGTCGGCGTCACGGAACCACATGATATTGCGTTCCTCATGACCAAGCGGGATATCACGAAGCCGGAACAGCTTGCAGGTGCGCGAATTGGTGGCGTGGACGCGAAGGGACAGTTTGGAAAATATGTTGAGGGGTTGCTTAACAAATGGGGAGTCTCCGCGACGGTTCTTACCCTCGGATCATTCAAGGCGGTCTACGCGGCCCTTGGAAAAGGCGAAATCGATGCGGGTTATCTACCTGTCGATTTGCGCTTTGAGGGCGAGAAGGAATTCGGCTGGAACAGCCTCGCAGGCATTCCTATTGGTGCCGGTGGAATCGTCACAACGAGACGACTGATTGGTTCCAATCGCGAGCTGGTTTCCCGCTTTGTCAAGGCGTCGGTCGAAACTATCGCGCTGTTCAAAGCCAAACCCGACGTTGTCATTCCATTACTCCAGCGTCATCTGCAGATCAGCGATCGCAAGGCAGTCGAGACGCTGCACGCATTCTACGTGCCGCTGTTTCGATCGATACCAAAACCGACCTTCGAGGCAGACTTGCCGAGTCTGAAAGCGACCTTCTCACGCGAGTATCCGGCTGCGGCAAACCTTCGTTCTGAGGATTTGTGCGATGCTTCATTTGTCGCCGATCTGGAGCGGACGGGTTATATCGACAAGCTTT
>JANLQP010000312.1:0-8754 GCA_031367895.1 Hyphomicrobiales bacterium | reverse complement strand
TCAATCCGAATCTTCATCGAAGCGATGTCTTCATGATGCGCATCCTGCTGCAGGTCCGTTCCGCGCGCGCGATGGCGGACGGCCAGCATTTCAGTCCGCTTGCCACGCATCTCATCGGCGAGCTTGGCGATGTCACCGCGGATCGCACGAAGTTGCTCCAGCACTAGATTTTCGACTTTTTCGTTCATGACAGTTCGCTTTCCTGCAGGCGCCGCATCGATTGGTACTTCCGACGCCATGCCAGAACCAGAAGGAAGGACGCCAGAAATCCGGTGAACGGTTCCGTGGCGCTGAGATCCACATAAACTGGAGCCGGACATCCAAAGCAGCAGGTAAAGGCAAAGAACGACGTGCCTGTAACGGCGGCGACAGCAACCGCCGAGCCCCAAACTACGCCAACCACTGCCCAACTCCGCCACGGCATCACCCGACGCTCCCCTCGAGGCTGATCCCGATCAGCTTCTGCGTCTCGGCCATGAACTCCATCGGCAACTGCTGGAGGACGTCGCGCACGAAGCCGTTGACGATCAGCGCCACGGCTTCTTCGGCCGACAAGCCCCGCTGCAGGCAATAGAACAGCTTGTCGTCGGAGATTTTCGACGTCGTCGCCTCATGCTCGAAGTGCGCCGAAGAATTCTTCGCCTCGATATAGGGCACCGTGTGCGCGCCGCAGGCATTGCCGATCAGCAGGCTGTCGCATTGCGTGAAATTGCGCGCGTTCGTTGCCTTGCGATGTGCCGAGACGAGACCGCGGTACGTGTTCTGCGAGCGCCCGGCGGCGATGCCCTTGGAGATGATGCGGCTCGACGTGTTCCTGCCGAGGTGGATCATCTTGGTGCCGCTGTCGACCTGCTGCATACCGTTCGAGATGGCGATCGAGTAGAACTCACCGCGCGAGCCGTCGCCGCGCAGGATGCAGCTCGGATACTTCCAGGTGATCGCCGATCCCGTTTCGACCTGCGTCCAGCTGATCTTGGAATTCTTGCCGCGACAATCGCCGCGCTTGGTCACGAAGTTATAGATGCCGCCCTTGCCGTTCTTGTCGCCGGGGTACCAGTTCTGAACCGTCGAGTACTTGATCTCGGCGCCATCCAGTGCGACCAATTCCACTACGGCCGCGTGCAACTGGTTTTCGTCGCGCGTCGGCGCCGTGCAGCCTTCGAGATACGAGACGTAGCTGCCCTTGTCGGCGATGATAAGCGTGCGCTCGAACTGGCCGGTATTCTTTTCATTGATGCGGAAGTAGGTCGACAATTCCATCGGGCAGCGCACGTCCGGCGGGATGTAGACGAACGAGCCGTCCGAGAACACCGCCGCATTCAGCGACGCGTAGTAGTTGTCGGACTGCGGCACGACGGTGCCGAGATACTTGCGCACGAGTTCCGGATGCTCGCGCAATGCCTCCGAGATCGAGCAGAAGATGACGCCGGCCTTGCGCAGCTCCTTCTTGAACGTGGTCACCACCGAGACGGAATCGAACACGGCGTCGACGGCGACCCGGCCCGACATCTGCTGGTAGCCATCGGCCTCGTCGAGCGTGCTCGGCTCCGCCTGCTTCCTCACACCCGCCAGAATCTCCTGCTCCTTCAGGGGAATGCCGAGCTTGGCGTAGGTCTTGAGAAGCTCCGGATCCACCTCGTCGAGCGACTTCGGCCCGGCGGTGCCCTTCGGCGCCGCGTAATAGTGGAGGTCCTGAAAATCGATCTTCGGATAGGTGACATTCGCCCACGCCGGCTCCGTCATGAGCACCCAGCGCCGGTAGGCATCGAGCCGCCACTCCAGCATCCAGGCGGGTTCGTTTTTCTTCGCCGAGATGAAGCGGACGATGTCTTCGCTCAAGCCCTTCGGGGCCATATCGCTCTCGATGTCGGTCTCGAAGCCGTACTTGTACTTGTCGACGTCGAGCGACTTGACGTGATCGATCGTCTGTTGAACCGCTGCCATTTTTCTCTCCACCGCGCGGATGCGTCATGCCGTATGCGTGCTCCGCCACGACGTGGGCATCCGAAGCGCAATTCCAAATCGATCAGGCCGCGCGCGCCTGTGCGCCCGCAACCGACCCCGTGATGTGCTTCCAGGCCGCGAGGAATGCGGCGATATCGTTGTCCGTGGTCGTGGGGCCGACGCTGACCCGGATCGCGCTGCGCGTGATTTCAGGCGCCAGCCCCATGGCTGTAAGAACGTGGCTCTCGGCCACTTTCCCCGACGAGCAGGCGGCGCCCGCACTGACCGCGATGCCGGCAAGGTCGAGTGCGGCAACCAGCGTCTCGGCAGCGCGGCCAGGTAGCGCGATACACGACGTGTTGGCGAGACGCGGGGCGTCCGCTGCAATGATAACCGCGTGCGGCGTTGCGCGGAGGACGTGAGCCTCGAGTTGGTCGCGCAGTCTCGCGACGCGGGCGTAGTCGCCGAGCCCTGCAATGGCGACACGTGCCGCCGCGCCCAAGCCAGCGATGGCCGCCAAATTCTCGGTACCGGCGCGCTGACGTCGCTCCTGTCCGCCGCCAACGATCAGCGGCACCAATGGCGCACCATTGCGAACGATGAGTGCGCCGGCACCCTTGGGTCCACCGAGCTTGTGCGAGGACAGCGACAGGTAGTCGGCGCCAAGTACCACGACATCCACTGGCATGCGGCCGACAGCCTGCGTGGCATCTGTGTGCACAAGGACCCCGCGTGCCCGCGCCAGCGCCGCCACTTCGGCGACCGGCTGCACGGCGCCGGTCTCGTTGTTGGCATGTTGCAGCGAAACGAGCGCCGGGATCTTGCCAGCCGCAACCGCGGGAAACAGATCGACAAGGCCCCCGGCACGCACGACGCCGTCCGCTCCGACCGGAATCTCCGGTCGCCGCGCTCCAGACACCGCAAGAGGCGCCAGCACGCTGTCGTGCTCGATTTCGGCCGCGAACACCGTGGCCCAGCCCGAGCGGATCACCAGATTGTTGGCCTCGGTCGCGCCGCTGGTGAAAATCACCTCCGGAGGCCTGGCACCCACCAGTCGCGCCACATGCTCGCGCGCATCCTCGATGATCCGGCGGGCAGCCCGGCCTTCGCCATGAACCGACGACGGATTGCCGACGATCTCCATCGCCGCCAGCATCGCGGTCCGCGCTTCGGGCAGCAACGGCGCCGATGCATTCCAATCGAGATATGTGCGGGCACAACTCATTCGCCTGTACGCTCCCGCTCCGCCGGACCGTCACTCACACGACCGTGCAGACTGCGTGCTTGCATCCGGCCGCTGACGACATCATCCAGTGTGATGCGCGCCAGAAACGCCCCAATTTCCTCGCCGAGAGCATCCCACAGCCCATGCGTCAGGCAGCGTTCGGCGCCGAAGCAGGCTGGCCCTTCGTCGCCAGAGCAGCGCGTCATGCGCACCTCCTCCTCGACCGCCGCCATGACTTGCGCCACCGTGATGTCCGACGCGGGCCGTCCCAAGCGGTAACCACCCGACCGGCCGCGCGCGCTGTCCACGAGCCCCGCGCGACGCAGGCGCTGAAACAACTGCTCGAGATAGGCCAGGGAGATCCGTTGGCGGTCGGCAATGGCGGAGAGCGGGATCGCATCGCAGTCGGCATGCTTGGCGATATCCGCCATCGCCATCACCGCGTACCGACCCTTGGTGTTCAACTCCACGCTACTCTATCCTTTCGCCAGCCATTGACAGCCATTGACGCTGATTCCCACACCGCAGCGTTGTGTGCTGCCACGCGATGTCGTTCCCGTACGCGATGTCGTTCGCGGCTGGCCTGAACCGACCGCACTTCACGATTGCGCTTGCATCTAGCGCTGGCTCGCATGTTATGAAGCCCGGTCATTCGATGCTCGCCACGCCGGCGCGACCCGACTGGGTCTACCCGGTGCTGTGCGCTCTGCGCCTTGGAATGATTCTACTCTTGCGCGCTATATGGAAATTCCGAGTGCGCAAGTCAAGTATATTCGTCCGCGGTGTCCGCTCCCGCCTGTCCGGGACAGCCCGTGCGGCGCGCTTTGACCCGCCTTCACCAACCTCGGTCCTCGACCCAACACGAGAGTTCCATCCCCGATGCCTGAGATCATCATCAACGGTCCCGTCGGCCGTCTCGAGGCCCGCTATCACCACGTCGGCCGCATCGACAGCCCGATTGCGCTGATCCTGCATCCGCATCCGCAGTTCGGCGGCACGATGAACAACCAGATTGTGTACCACCTCTACTACGCGTTCACAGAGCGTGGCTTCTCGGTGCTGCGCTTCAATTTCCGCGGTGTCGGCCGCAGCCAGGGCTATTTCGACAATGGCCCGGGCGAGTTGGCGGATGCCGCCTGCGCGCTCGACTGGTTGCAGCTGCAAAATTCCGATTCCCGCTCGTGCTGGATCGCCGGCGTGTCGTTCGGCACCTGGATCTCGATGCAGCTGCTGATGCGCCGGCCGGAGATCGACGGCTTCATCTGCGTGGCACCGCCGGCGAACCTCTACGACTATTCGTTCCTGGCGCCCTGCCCCTCGTCCGGCCTCGTTATCAGCGGCGAAAAGGACAAGGTGGTGCCGAGCGCATCTGTGGCCGAGCTTGCGGCCAAGACCAAGACGCAGAAGGGTATCAAGATCGACCATCACATCATCGAAGGCGCCAACCACTTCTTCGAGAATCAGAACGAACTGCTGAAGAAGCTCGTCGGCGAGTACGTCGACCAGCGCATGGTCGAGATCCTGAAGTCCAAGCGCGAGAAAGAATGAGCCGACGCACGGCGCATGCCCGGCAGCGCCTGGCGAGCGCTGATGGCCTTCTCGCCCGACGATGATGCACTGTGTCGATGTCTTGCCGCTTGAGCGCTGACGTCGGAGCAACGGCACGGCCAGCACACACGCCCGCTCGGGCTCGGCCAGCTTCAGGACCGTGCGGTTCTTTGAACCAGCCTGCGTTTCCTGTGCCCCTTGACGCGTGGCCCTCGAAGGGCGCAAAGCCCTGGCCACGCCAAGTCCGATCGGCGGCGGGGCAGCACCTCAAGGGTCCGAACACGTCATCCGATGCGGCCAGAGATTTTCAATCCCCTGTTTGCCTCCGCCGAGAGCCTGACCGGCATCGGCCCGCGGCTCATTGTGCTGCTGCGCAAGGCGCTGCGGCTGCCGCCCGGCGTGACCGAGCCGCGCGTCGTCGATCTGCTCTGGCATCTGCCGACCGGCGTCGTCGACCGCCGCGCCGAGCCGACGGTTGCGGGCGCGGTGCCGGGTACGATCGCGACGCTGGCCGTGCGCGTGCTGAAACATCGCCCACCGCCGCGCGGCAACACCAAGGCGCCCTACAAGGTCTCGGCGGAAGACGACACCGGCCGCATCGATCTGGTATTCTTCCACGCCGAGCGCCGCTTCATCGAGCGGCAGTTGCCGGAGGGCGAGTTGCGCTATGTCTCGGGTCGCATCGAGCGCTACGGCGACACGACCCAGATGTCGCATCCGGACTATATCGTCGAGCCGGAGCGGCGCGGCGACCTGCCGCTGCTGGAGCCGGTCTATCCGCTGACCGCCGGGCTATCGGGCAAGGTGCTCGGCAAGGCCGAGCGGCAGACGATCGACCGGTTACCAGAGCTGCCCGAATGGCAGGAGGCGACGTGGCTCAAGGCGCGCGGCTGGCCCACGGCCAACGAGGCCGCGCGGCGGTTGCACAAGCCCGTCGATGCGGCGGACGTGTCGCCCGGCAGCCTGCCGTGGCAGCGGCTCGCCTACGACGAACTCCTCGCCGGGCAGCTGGCGTTGGGCCTCGTGCGCGGCAGCGTGCGCTCGCGTCCCGGCCGTAGCACGGTCGGCGACGGGCGCCTGCGGGCCGCGATCGCCGACGCGCTGCCGTTCACGCTCACCAATTCGCAGCGCCTGGCGCTGAAGGAGATCTCCGACGACATGGCGGCGCCGACGCGCATGTTGCGGCTGCTGCAGGGCGACGTCGGCTCCGGGAAGACGCTGGTGGCTTTGATGGCGTGCGCCATCGCGATCGAGGCGGGCGCGCAGGCGGCGTTGATGGCACCGACCGAAGTGCTCGCCCGCCAACACGTCGAGACGATTGCGCCGCTGGCCGAAAAGGCCGGCATCCGCATCGGCTTGCTCACCGGGCGCGAGAAAGGCAAGGCGCGCAAAGAGGTGATCGAGAAGCTGGCGGCGGGCGAGATCGATCTGCTGATCGGCACGCACGCCCTGTTCCAGCCGGATGTGGATTTCCGCGATCTTGCCTTCATCGTCATCGACGAGCAGCACCGCTTCGGCGTGCACCAGCGGCTGGCGCTGCAGGCGAAGGGCGGCGAGCACGGCGTCAACGTGCTGGTGATGACGGCGACACCCATTCCGCGCACGCTGCTGATGACGCATTACGGCGATCTCGATGTCTCGCGATTGACCGAGAAGCCGGCCGGCCGCAAACCTGTGACGACGACGCTGGTCTCGACCGACCGCATCGAGGAGATCGTCGACGGGCTGAAACGGGCGCTGGCGCAGGGCGCGCAGATCTACTGGGTGTGTCCGCTGATCGAGAGCAGCGACGTGTCGGAGCTGGCGGCAGCCGAAGAGCGGCACGCGCATCTGGCGCAGTACTTCGGCGACCAGGTCGGCCTGCTGCACGGTGGCATGACCGGCCCGGCCAAGGACAAGACGATGGAGGCATTCTCGGCGGGGCAGCTGTCGATCCTGGTCGCGACGACGGTGATCGAGGTCGGCGTCAACGTGCCGAACGCCTCGATCATGGTGATCGAGCACGCGGAACGCTTCGGCCTCGCGCAGTTGCATCAGCTGCGCGGACGCGTCGGCCGCGGCAGCCGGCAATCCTATTGTGTGCTGCTCTACAAGGCGCCGCTCGGCGAGACCGCGCGCTCCCGCCTCGAGATGATGCGCGAGACGGAGGACGGCTTCCTGATCGCCGAAAAGGATCTCGAATTGCGCGGCGGCGGCGAGGTGCTGGGTGCGCGCCAGTCAGGCATGCCCGAGTTCCGCGTCGCCGAAGTGCCGGGCTTCGCCGAGCTGCTGGCGGCGGCCCGCGACGACGCGCAGATGGTTCTCGCCTCCGATCCGGAGCTGACGACGCCGCGCGGCGAAGCGCTGCGATTGCTGCTCTATCTTTTCGAATGCGACGAAGCCGTGCGGCTGTTCCGGGCGGCGTGAGGGGAGCCGATCTCCCGAATCACATTGCAACACCAAGGCAATTGACTTATATGTCAATAGTCGATGAGATCGCGTCGCGCGTTCAAGAAGGCCGATTGAAGCTGATCGACGTGCCAACCCACAGGCGTGCGATCTTGGTGACAGAAGATGTTTGGCGCTTTCTGCAAGGGCCGTGGGACGATGCCGAGCAAGCCGTCGCAGCTAACGAACTCAGGGCCGTGCTGCACTTCATATCTTCGGGTGGAGCGATCGTGATCGGATCGGGAAAGCATCGCACTTGCCACCTCAAAGAACTCACGATGGCTGCACCGCGCGTTTGGGAGATTTGCAGCCGCGCACCAAAGCCGGGGTTCCGGCTCTTCGGCATGTTCGCGGATACCGACATCTTCATCGGCACCAATTTCGCAGACAGATTGAGCCTCGGAACACAGCGATCGCCGGAGTTCAAGGCTGCGATACGGACATGCAAGGCGAGATGGCGGTCTTTGTTTGCGACCTACGAACCAAAGACCGGCGATCTGCATGACTACATCAAGGAGAACGTCACCGATGCCCGCGAACTCCACTGAAGATCTCTCAGCGATCGGGGAACACGCTTACGCGCGTGAGTATTTCCGGAATCTCGTGTTCCAGGAAATTCTCATCGCCTTCAAGGCTTCCGGCATGACGCGGGCGTCACTTGCACGCCGCCTCGGCCGGAAGCCCGAACAGATCACGCGCTGGTTTTCTGCACCAGGAAATCTCGAAATCGACACTATCAGCGACCTGCTCATGGCAATGGGCACGCGACCAGAGTCCATCTTGCGCGCCCGGGAGCACGCTGTGCCCTCGGCCAACGTGACCGGATTGATGGCAAAGATTGCGAACCCCGAGGCGCCGAACACGCATCACGCGGTTCCCGGTTCCCGGATCATCAAAACGCCCCGGCCGCGCGCCACCGCCAACCGGAGACGGGTGTGAGACGAAGCGACGGCAGTCGCAGGCCGGACTCGTTCGCGTTGTGGATGTGATAGCCGTCGGCGCTGGTCACGGCCAGAGCGTGCGGGTAATTGTGAACTGAGGGGTGGGGCGGGCGAGTGCCGGTGCGGGCACAAGAGGGTGGAGATGCGAAATCGGTCCGATTTCTCGCAATTCGACGGGAGCCTGTGAGAACGATGCAACTGCCGAGAGGGACATGGCTGTTTTTGGTCGTCATCGGGTTTGGCATGCTTGGCGTCTTTTCTCACGTCGCTCGTGCACAGACCGTTGATCGAGTCGCTGAGTTCCGGAAGATTGCCCAAGACTTTCGGATGCAATCCGACGTGCTTTCAAGGGAGGCGGAGAAGCGCAAAACTCCCTTTGCAGGCACAGCGTTCAATGAGTTTGGCTCGCAAGAAGCATTCTGCGGCTCGCTCGCATACTTGCTCGGCAAGGATGGCATCTTCAAACGCTTGACGACCCTCGACGCACCTACTTTAAAACCGCGCATGAGGGAACAGGACCTGAATGTGCTCTCACTTGAGGTGCGTATGTATGAAACCCGGGCATATGCTGCTGAGCGTGCACTCTCACTAAGTAAGCGCGAGCAGAGCGAGCTGTGGAATTTGCAGTGCGTTCGGCAGCACAAGATTGGCGAGGAGCAGGCCGTCGGG
>JANLQP010000188.1:0-4771 GCA_031367895.1 Hyphomicrobiales bacterium | reverse complement strand
CCAGTGGGCATCCGAAGGCGCCACTAAAGACGCGCCGGATGCGCCAGTGGGCATCCGAAGGCGCCACTAAAGACGCGCCGGATGCGCCAGTGGGCATCCGAAGGCGCAACAGAAACGAATCGGCTTGACCTTGATTCGTTGTTTGTTCCATTGATCGTCGGCAAATCGAGCATTCTCGTGACCGCGCCGTCAAGTCCCCCCATCTTGATCCTTTATGAGCTTAGTCCGCACGAGTTGAGCCCACCAGAGTTGAGAAAGGCCGCGCCCGTGATCCTGTTCCCCGCCATCGACCTTAAGGACGGCCAGTGCGTACGCCTGAAGCTCGGTGAGATGAGCCAAGCCACTGTCTTCAATGATAATCCGGCAGCGCAGGCGAAAAGCTTCGAGGACCAGGGCTTCAAGTACCTCCACATTGTCGATCTCGACGGCGCGTTCGAGGGCAAACCCGTCAACGCCGCCGCTGTCGAGGCTATTCTGGCGGCGATCAAGATCCCCGCACAGCTCGGCGGCGGCATCCGCGATCTCAGAACAATCGAGATGTGGCTGGGCAAAGGCGTGCGCCGCGTCATCCTCGGCACCGTCGCGGTCCGCGATCCGGCGCTGGTGAAGGCTGCCTGCAAGGCGTTCCCGGGCCGCGTCGCCGTCGGCATCGACGCCAAGGGCGGCAAGGTCGCCGTCGAGGGCTGGGCCGAGACGTCCGAGGTGACGGTGATCGATCTCGCGCGCCGCTTCGAGGACACCGGCGTTTCCGCGATCATCTACACCGACATCGAACGCGATGGTATGCTGAAGGGCTTGAACCTGCCCGCCACCGCCGATCTCGCACGCGCCACGATGATCCCGGTAATCGCGTCAGGTGGCTTGGCCTCGATCGACGACGTGAAAGCCCTGCTGCAGCCGGAATACGCCCACCTCGAAGGCGCCATTACGGGCCGCGCCCTCTACGACGGCCGCATCGATCCCAAGGCCGCGCTAGCGCTATTGGCAGCAAAGTAGAGCGCCGGGCGGTTCCGTATCCACGGCCCGGTTGCGCTGCGCGGTTGCGAAGTGGGCAACCGAAGCGCCACTCAGAACTGGGCATCCGAAGGCGCCACCAAAACGCGCAGCGCGGCGGACCGCAAACGACACCCAGGAAGGGCGCAAGCGATCCGCCGCGGGGGCGCCTGATACGCAAAACTGAGGTCAGGGCGCGCAAGACCCAATCTGGCGGAAAGCTCTTACGAAAGGGCAAACGCGCCGCCCGATTTCGGACAAAATTCACCCGTTTTCGGTCTGCTGCGGCCAACACTTATTCTCAGATCGTTGTCTGCCCGGCCTTCACCCAGCGCGCCAGGAATTGGTCGAGCCAGGCGTGCACGACCGGTCCATGCATGAGATGCGTGTCGATCTGCTGAACCCTCGGCATCGCGCCGCGCATGAGCAGGCGCATCGGATTGCCACCCGACCAGCGATTCACCTGCGCATGCGTGATCTCGGGATGGAACTGCACGCCAACTGCGGCAGGTCCAAAGCCGAACGCCTGGTTCGTGTAGGCGCCATCCGACGTCACCAGCAGCGTCCCGTCGCGCGGCACGTCAAAGCCTTCGCGGTGCCACTGGAACACTTTTCCCGGCATCGGTCCCATCACGGCGCCACCGGCTTGCGTTGCCTTGACCGCGTGATAGCCGATTTCGACCGTGCCGTTGCGGCAATGATCGACCTTGGCGCCGAGTGTCTTGGCCAGCATCTGGCCGCCGAGGCAGATGCCGAGGAACGGCTTTTCCTCGCGTAGCGCCACGCCGATCCAATCGATCTCGCGCTTGATGAAGCCGATGTCGTCGTTGACGCTCTGTGGACCACCAAAAATCACTGCGCCGCAGTGCCCGGCCAGCGTTTGCGGCAGCGGATCGCCCTCGTAATGCCGGCGGATATCGAGCCGATGCCCATTGCGCCGGAACCATTGCCCGACATGCCCGGGATTGGAGTGCACCTGATGCACGACGATGAGGACCGGCAATTTCGCCGCGCACGTCTTTTCCAGGGGCGGTAAGCTTGCGCTGCGTCCGAGGTTTTCATCGTCCAAACCGGCGTCAAGCATCGCGCCCCTCCCGATTAGGCAATCAACGAGGTCTGAGCAGCCAAGAAACGATCGGAATTACTAGGCGATGCGGCAAAATCCGCAAGGCCGGAACGAGGACAGTGTTGACGACTCCGGGCGCCACCGATCTGAGATGCAGCGAATAGGCGAGCAGCGCCCAGCGCGCAACCGACGCTGGCGTCGCGGCCGGGATCAAGCGCCGGTAGAGCGAGCTTTCCGCCCCCATCCGCGCGTGGAATGCGGTCGCGACTGGCCCAGGCGACACAACCATTACGCGCACGCCGTCTGCCGCCACTTCGGCAGCCACCGCCTCGGAAAGCGAGATCACATAGGCCTTGCTCGCATAGTAAACAGCCTGATAGGGCCCCGGCACATAACCGCCGAGCGAGGCAATGTTGATGACGCCGCCTTGTCCCCGGGCGCGCATGCCGGGCAGAAAATGCCGCATCTGTCGGGTCAGCGCGGTAACGTTCAGCGCCAGCAGCCGTTCGATCTCGCCCGGCGTGTGCGTGTCGAACCCGCCCGAGAGCCCGATGCCGGCGCTGTTTACCAGTGTTTCGACGTACCCGCCAAGGCCGGTCACGTGGCTCTCGATCGCCTCGGCCGCTCCCGGCGTTGTGACGTCCAGCGCCAGCACGTCGACGCGAACACCCGCCGCCCCCGGCGTGCCCGCGCCCCGGATTGCTTCCGCCGCCCGTTCCAGCCGCTCCTGATCCCGCGCCACCAGCAGCACGCGTTTCCCGGCCCGCGCGAACCGGAGTGCGATTTCGCGGCCAATCCCGTCCGAGCCGCCGGTGACGACGACGAATGGTTCTGTCCGGATACCTGATGCAAGCATTGCGGTCCTTGCTCTCGTCACGCGATCGAGGCAACCATGCCGGATACACCCGCCCCAGACAAATCCGCCTCTCCGGAGCCCCCAATGCCGATCGACGCCCTGGCGCTGACGCGCGACCTGATCCGCTTCCGCACCATCAACCCGCCGGGCGAGGAAGAAGCCTGCGCGCGGCACCTCGGCAAACTGCTCGAGGCAGCCGGCTTCCAATGCGACTATGTCATGATGGGCGAAGGCCGCGCCAACCTCATTGCCCGGATTGGCGGTAACAACACTATTCCGCCCCTCGCTTTCACCGGCCACATCGACGTCGTGCCGCTCGGCGCCCGCGCCTGGTCCATGGACCCGTTTGCAGCCGACACCGCCAACAACCGTGTCTACGGCCGCGGCGCCTCTGACATGAAGAGCGGCGTTGCCGCCTTCGTCGCCGCTGCCATCGAAGCCGCACCCCGCCTCGCATCCGGTCCGGGCCTGCTCCTCATCATCACGGCGGGCGAGGAAACCGGCTGCACCGGCGCCCATCACATCGTCACCACCGCCCGCAATCTCCTCGGCCAGGCCGGCGCCCTCGTCGTCGCCGAGCCGACCTCGAACCGGCCGATGGTCGGCCACAAGGGCGCGCTACGCCTCAAGGTCAAGGCGACAGGCGTCACCGCGCACGCCTCCATGCCGCACGAGGGCGTCAACGCCGTCATCAAGGCCGCCCGCGCTATTGCTCGCCTCGAAGACTTCGATTTCAACGTCGCTCGACACCCGGTGATGGGCGCACCAACGCTGAACGTCGGTTGGATGCACGGTGGCATGAACATCAACTCGGTGCCCGACCTTGCCGAGGCAGGCCTCGACATCCGCACGATCCCGACCCAGCAGCACGCGGCGATCGAAGCGCACGTCGCGAGCTTCCTCGGCCCCGACGTCGAAGTATCGATGTTGGATGAGGCCGTTCCCATTTGGACCGAGCCCGATATCGCCTGGATGCAACAGGTGTTCGCAACCGTCGCCGGCATCACGGGTGAGAAGCCCGCTATCGCCGCCGCGCCCTATTTCACGGACGCCTCGGCCCTCACCCCCGCGTTCGGCGGCATCCCGACCGTGGTGCTCGGGCCAGGCCCCGCCGCGCTCGCGCACCAGACGGACGAATACTGCGAAATCCCGGCCATCGAGGCGGCGAAGGAGATCAGCCGCCGCCTGATCGACGACTGGTGCACCAAAACTGCATGACGGCCAATCGTCCTCAACGTGAGAAGCGGCATGGCGCCGGAATTGGTATAGCTTTCTCGTGCCCAACTCAAAAAACGCATCGAACATCGGGCGAGGAAACGACTTTGCATGACTGAGACGGCCATCAAAGGCGGCCTCTTCAGCATCACAGGCAGGATGTGGCTCATCCTGCTCATGGTGCAGCTGTCGAACATGCTGTTCGGTATGACGATCACGCTCGCCAATCTGGTATTGCCACAGGTCCGCGGCACGCTGTCGGCGACGCAGGACGAAATCTCCTGGGTGATCACGCTCAATCTCGTCGCCACCGCCGTCGCCACGCCGATGACCGGCTGGCTCGCCGGCCGCCTCGGCTGGCGCACGATGATGTTCGGTACCGTTTGCGGCTTCACGATCTCGTCGTTCCTCTGCGGCATGGCCAACAGCCTCGAAACCCTGATCATTGCCCGCGTCCTGCAGGGCGCGTTCGGCGCGCCGATCATGCCGATGGGACAAGCGATCCTGCTGGCGACGTTCCCCAAGCACCTGCAACCCGTAGCCCTCGTCATGTGGGGCGTCGGCGCCGTCTTTGGTCCCGTCGCCGGCCCGATCGTCGGCAGTTGGGCGACCGAGGCCTATAACTGGCGTGCCGCCTTCTT
>JANLQP010000252.1:0-12096 GCA_031367895.1 Hyphomicrobiales bacterium | reverse complement strand
TGAACAATCGGGTCGGCTATCTGATCGAACCGGAAAGAAGATGTGGTAAGGTCCCGTCGTGGAGGCGTCCGAGAACCTGCACACAGAACCTGCACACAACCGGAATAAAGTTTTGACGGATCGTCAGCAGTGCGGTGTCTTCGATAACACGCATGGGCATTGTCTATTTAGTCTTCAGCCAAGGCAGGACGAGAGCTATGCCAAGGTAGATCAATGTAAACTTATCCAAAACCGGCGGACTTTGGGCGATGTACGAGCCGATGCCTTCCCCTCCAACCACGGTAGCGAGCCCAACCACAGACTGAAGTATCTTCGAGCGCGCATCCGTCCATTGCAGAGCGCCCGCTGCGACCATCGGGACAGCAACGAGGATAGCACCAACAAAAACCCGCAAATTCAATATTCCAAAGATGCCGGTGTAAGCGCGCAGCGCCGACCACAACGCAATGGCAAGCACCGTGACCAAAGCGACGACAAGCAGATTGGGGCCAGTTTTGGCCGCTTTTGTGTTGGCGGATTGTTGCTCCATTGCCTGGTCCCCAGACAGTCGTTACGGCATTGGCGATAGAGAATGATCAGCTATTTTCACATAGCTCGCCAGATCACAACGCCTTGCCTTGGACGGTGTCAGCTTGAACGCATGGCTTCGGCCCGGCCGCGTCGACCTGTCAACGTTACCACGGTCCAGCTCCACCTGGCTGCAGTGTGTTGGCATCTGGGATCACCTCCTGCGCAGATGAAGTTCTTGCCGCAGACGCGCTTTCGCTGTGTCGCAGCCCCGACGCTCCTCACATCGGGAAAAGTTCAATTCTAAGACACTGCCCACTGGCTGTCGGCGCGTTAAATAACCCTTGCCAATCCGGTGGCCAGCGTCAATCATCCTCCCACCCGACCGCCGCCTCTCATCCTAATAAACTGTGGTTCTGATCCAGTTCGTCGCGCAATAGTTGGAGCCGGCCAGCGGGGAGAAACCGGTCAAATCGTAGGCCGTCCACCATGAGCAAACGAATGTTGCTGAGCGCGCTGTTGCTCGGCGTTATGGCTATCGCGCGGCCCGCGGCGGCGCAGAGCGAAGACATCCGCGCAGTAGCGATAATGGGGGACCAAGTTTCGGACGCGGACATCGCTCAAGCACAATCAACACTGACAGCTGAGATTCGAAAATTGGAGATCCGCATTCGTGCCGGCACGCCCGACCCGAAGCCTGGCCAGATCAGGACCACTGTGAGCACGCTGGTCGCCGCGAGACTGAGTAGCGCCATGCGTCGCGCGCTGATCGCTCGCCCGCGCGGGCAGATTGTGCTCATCGCTATCGCGCCTCAGGCAGATCCTGGCCAGCCACGACAGCTGGTACTGATCAACGTCACAAGCTGGATTGCCGGCGGTCGTTCGCTCGAAACTGGGCACGATGGGACGTTTGCAATCCTGTCCGATGCAAAGATGCAGACTGCGGCTGGCGACACGTTTGCGATCGAAGGCGTTCGTTACGTAGCGAGTGCGGCGAATGGCAGATTCCTGGTCAGCCGCGCAGGGGCACAGTAGCGGGTCCACATCCGAGGAACGTCTGATGCTTCGTCTCTGGATGCTACTCGGTGTAGTGGTAATGTTTGCGGTTGGCGCCACCGGCGCCACTGGACAGACCGGCGTGGGCCGAGCCACTTTCGCGAACACCCACGAAGTCGCCGTTTTCTGCGCGGCCGCCGTGAACGCGACGATCTCGGCTCCCGCAAAGGGACAGGCGCCATCCGTCGCGTCGGATCGCTCGGTCTTCGTGCATTACTGGTTCGGCCGAGCACTTGAGGCCGGAGGGCGCGCAGGCATTGCATCCGACGAGACCGTTGCAGCCCTCAACCGCGAAGTAGCGGCGATCCACGAAGCATTTAAGCGCGGCGCGGCGCCGTTTTACGACTTGGCCTATTGCGACGACGCGGGCGAGCCGACGCTCTGGGAATCGCGCGCATCCGTTATTCCAGGCGATGATGCGCCCAGACCACCCCCTAACCTGAATCGGCGCGGAGACAACACTCTCACGCAATTGGCAGACCATGAAGAGATACGTGTCTCACAACGCGTGACCGGACGCTTTCGGGAGGCCTTCGCTACCGCGACGGCCGAACAGGCGTTTGCAGGCGACGTCGCAATCCTCGAAGCCAATCACATCTTGGCTGCGTCGGGGGCGGACTCTGCGCAGCAGACCAGGACACGGCTTCGTCTTGCAGAACTATACCGAGAGCGCCAAATCGGTGTGGCTTGGCGCAACAGTGAGGCCGCGATAAGCGCCCTCGAGGCCGCCGCAGCTGCATCAGTCGAGCTCAACCTGCGGACGTTCGCGCTAGCGGAACTTGGCTTCGCCTATTACCTCCGGGTTTACGGCGATCGGGCAGACAATCTCGAGCGGGGGCTTCACGCGCTTGAAGACGCGACCGCTATTCTCACCCCGGAACGTGATCGCGATCGCTGGGTCAAGGTGCAGTCCCAATTAGCGGGCATCTATTCGGTGCGCATTCGAGGACGACGCGCGGAAAACCTCGAGAAAGCTCTCGCAGCTCAATTGGCCGTCGTTAACGCCGTTTTCGACGCGACCGATTCCGGATCGCAAGCGGCTGCTCTGATCAATCTCGGCGTCTATTACCTCGCCAGGATCAACGGCTCGCCAGACGACAACGCCGAGCGGGCGATTGCGGCGTTCGAGCGAGCGCTTACGATCGTCACGGAAGCGAGCGCCCAAGACGCTTGGTTCGCGCTCCGAACCAATCTCGCCGCGGCTTACGCTGCGCGCCAGACGGATAGGGCGCTGAACCAGGACCGGGCGATCGCAATTCTGAAGGACGTGATCCAGCGTTCCAAGAAGCCTCTCAAGGTCGCCCGGATCGGCCTTGGGGATATTTACGCCGAGCGACTGAACGGCGCGCGGAACGACAATCTGGCGCTCTCAGCCGAGGCCTATGAGGAGGCATTGCTAACGCACCAGGGCGAGCGCTCGGAGATCAATATCGGTCGCAAGCTGGGCGCGGCGCTCGTGCTTCTCAAGCGCTATCAGGATGCAGACGCCGCCTTGCGCATCGCCTGGCGACAGTCCGAGCGCATCATCGGGCCCGGCCTCGATTACGCCGAGGCTCGGGACGTGTTGAACGATGCTCGCGGCGTCAGCGCGCTCTGGGCGCTGACTCTCGCCAGGAGCGGTGATGCCGGAAAGGCACTGGCGGTCCTATCGGCCGGTAAAGCACGCCTGCTGGCCTCCACCATCCGAACGCGTGCGCTCGCCCTGAGCGCTAGCGAGAAGGTTGAACTGGCGCGTTTTAGAGCAGAGATTCGGCAGAGTGAATCAAAGCTCGAAGCGCTGGCTCGCTCCGGTGCAGGCCCCCGCGAGGAACTCGCCGTGATCGATGTGCTGCGGTCGCGAGCCTATCAACTCATGGCCAAAGGAGAGAGAGCAACGTTGGGCTTCCCGGACGCCCCGGACGTTGCGCCCACCGCCGAGCTGGTGCACGATGGGGCCCTTATCGCACCCGTTGTCACCGAGGCGGGCGCTGTCCTTCTGGTTGCCACACCTCATGGCAAGGTGGTCTCGTTCGAGCTGCCGCATGTCTCACCTGCGGTGCTCAAGGCCATCGCGTTCGGCGAAGGGGCAGGTAAGGGATGGATCGGCGCCCTATACGAAGGGTCGCAACGCGCGGGCCTCGAGAAAATCCAGTCGGAGCTGAACGAGGCGCTGGGGGCCGACATCCGCACGGCTCTGGACGCTGCGGGCGTCCCCCGCGGGGCGCATCTGGTGATCCTGCCGGACGGCGCCAGCGCACTGTTACCGCTCGCGATGGCGAAAGATCCCAAGACGGGCCGCACTCTGCTGGAAGACTTTACTCTGAGCTTCGCGCCAAGCCTCGCTGCGCTTGCAGCCTCGCGGGCGCGAGCTGCGAAAGCTGTGCGCGCGCGGCTGGCGATAATCCAACCGCAGCTCGAGGATAATATGGTGCTCGCATTTGCTTCGGCCGAGGCTTCCCTTGTGCAGGCGGCTTTCAGGGATCACACTCCAATCGCAAGAGACGACACGGTGGCGACGGCGCTTGCGCGGCTCGAAGGTCGCTCTTATTGGCACTTCGTAACCCATGGCGTTTTCAACTGGGAAGACCCTGGCAGGTCGGGTCTGCTGCTCGTTGGCGGGAACTTCCTGACTGTCGATGATATCGCTGAGGTTGGTCCGCGCACGGGGACGCCGCGTCTGGTGGTGCTGTCTGCCTGTGAGACCGGCTTTTCAGACGTGACACACAATGCGGATGAGTTCACCGGCCTGCCGGCGGCTTTCATCGAAGCGGGTGCGGCAGGAGTCGTGGCCTCGCTTTGGCGCGTCTATGACATCTCCACAACGCTCCTGATCGGTAAATTCTACGACTTCCATCTCAGTACTCGGATGGCCCCGGCAGAAGCCCTGCGTGCGGCCCAAATCTGGATCAAGGACGCCACCCGCGCGGATCTCATCGCGTACGTCGAGACCAAGCGACTGGCGCATGCCCTCTCCTCGAAGGGAGCGGCCGATCTCGCCGGCGAAATTAACGCCTACAATAGCGACAGGCCCTTTTCCGACCCGATCTATTGGGGCGCCTTCGCATACTATGGCGCATGAAGGGTGATCGACAATTCGACCGCCGACTTCCCGGCAATGCCGCAGATCGTCAAAACTCATCTGATATCTCTGGAACGTACCTGGCGTAGCTGAGTGCAAGGAGAGCGATTAGCTGCGCTGAGGTGCAAGGCTTCACGCCCGATTAAGTGTTGCTGGGTGCCCTGCCGTTTGTCCCGGCCATGCGCATTGCTCGAATGATCCTAGAAAAAGCAGTTAGCGTCTGGGCCGCGCCTCAAGGGCGAGGTGCTCGCAGGCGGTATGGACATGAAGTCACTGACGGCGGACGGGGCCATGAACCTAAATGTGCGGATGGTCCTCAGGACCGATGACGCGCCGGCAGGTGATCGCCGACGCTGGCGTCGGTGTCGGCGAGCATCGCCGGTTTCGGAGTGCTGCGGAAAGTGACGCGCTTGGCTGCGGTGGCGGACAATTATCGAAGTTGACCCGGAGCTGATGACCAAGGTGGCTGGCACTCGCTTTGTCAGCGGGGGTGGAACATTCCGGAAATTGCCGGCTAGGCACATCACCTCGAGCGACGACCGACCACGATGTGCAGCGCGATGAGGAGCGGCAGCGCCAAGCCGCCGGTGATGTGGATGGCGCTGATCCACGGCCTGAGCGTCTCGGAGCCGCTGTAGTAAAGAGCGAGGGCTGAGACGACCAACAGACCGTTGACGAGCACCATGAGGATGCCGGTGGCCCTGTTGCGGTTGGCGCGCCAAGCTCGCCGGATGTGAATTTCACCCAGCGCGCCGAGCAGCAGCAATGCGGCCATCGCAGCGCCGCCGTGCACCATTAGGGCCGTGGCGATCCAGCGCTGCCAGAATTCGCCGTCCGGCCCGGCTTTCCATCGATCCGCGACGGTCCAGACGATGCCGGACGCGAGGAGGACGAGGCCGATCAGAATTGCAAGCCAGCGATACATTCGGCTAAATCGCACGGGTACCTCCGCGCGGCCAATTCGACGTGGCGCAGATTTCGCCATTGGCGGACACGAGCAGCGCACTCGCTCGATAATCCTCGATAAGTCCTGTTGATTTCTGGCCCATCAGCATGACGACCTTGGTCAATGCGTCGGCGATCATGCATGTAGGCGCGCAAACGGATGCACCGGCAATCGCGTTGCCGGGCTGGCCGGTCGTCGGATCGATAACGGCGCTGTCGCCCGGGTGGGCGGACGTCACAGGATCGAAGCTGCCGCCACTCGATGCAACGGCGCCATTGTAAAGCGCAATGCTCGTCATCAGGTGGCCTGGTTGACGCGGGTCCCTGATATGCACCTCTGAAGGCTCGCCCCCGAAGACGGCCTGATCACCGCCGGCGTTGACATGTGCGGATGCGAGCCCGGCGCGCCGCAGCTGCGCCAACGCGCGGTCCACAGCGTAACCTTTCGCGATGCCGCCAAGATCGACGGAAACCTCGGGGCCGCTGAACCGCACGCGATTTCCATCGAGGAGAAGGAAACCGCCGGCTTTGCCCGTGCCAGCATCCGGTTGTGGCTGGCCCGCGTGAACGGGAAGGCGTCCAAGCCGCTGCAAAGCAGGCGCAATCGCGATATCGAACACGCCGCCCGAGCGGCCGTCGAGATCGAGTGCGGCCTGCAATACCTCGAAAGTCCAATCGTGCACGACGACGGCGCCACGGCCGGCCTCGCGGTTGAGGCGGCTCACGTCACTCGACGGCTCGTGGAAGCTCATCAGGCTATGGACCGTTGCCACTGCATCGAAGGCGGCGTCGAGGACCGCGTCGAGCCCTGGCGAAGCCGCCTCCCCGGTCGCAATAACGACGAAGGTTCCGAGCAGCGGCCGGGCGCGCCGGGTGCTACTTGAGGCGGACCGCATGGATCGCGAGCACCTTTTTGACGCCTTCGGTCACGTGCCGCGATGACAGCGTTGCGCCGGAAATGTTGCGGATGTCCTTTTCCAGCTCCAGGACACTGCCTTGCGCCTTGCCGACGAACTGGGCGAGCCAGCCCGAATTCCGGACCTCGCCGCCGTAGGCCTCCCGGTATTCGAGAATATCGACTCGCCGGACCCGGCCGCCGGCATCCAGAGAGACGGCGTAGTCGATCACCAGATGCTTGCCGATGACGTAATCGACGAAAAAGAAGCCGAGCAAGGTGTTGCCGGAATAGGCCCGCCACACCTGCTCTGCCCGGGTTTGCAAGCGCTGCCCCGACAGTTGCTGAACCGCCGCGGCTTCGGCCGGCGAGAAGGCGACATGCGCTTCCTGGAAAGCGGATGCATCCGGAAATGCCAGCTTTTGCGCGGCGCCGATGGTCAGGTACTGCGTCGCCTGGACGGGTTGCACCATCGTCAGGGCAGCCGCCGCGGGTGCCGCCCACTTGGTCCATTCGATCATGTTATTCCCCCGTGTTCTGCTTTCAGATGCGATGCGTCAGAAGAATATTCCCAGGCCGCCCAGAATTGCGTCGGATTTCGCTCCACCCGGCTCCTTGTCGAGGACCTTCTGATAATTGAGCTTCATCACGAGCTTGGGCGAGGGAAACACGGCAATACCCGCGGTATGGAACTGGAGCTGACCGGCGCCGTTCGGCAGATTGTCGTCGGTTCCGGCGTAGCCCTTGGTCTGCAGGCTTTCGCGCGTGTAACGATAGAACGGCACGGCTTCCCACTGGCTCTCGAGAATGGTGCCGAGCGCGAAGTGATGCGCGATCTCTCCCGACCACCCCCACATGCTCTTGCCGACATTGTTGGTCGCGTCGGAGTCGTTGTTGGCGCGCAGATTCGCAGGGTTGCCGAAGGTCAGATAGACGACCTCGCCCCTGAACTCCCAACCGGTGTCTGGGATGCGGTAACGAAACTCGCTGTCGAACAGGGCGAGGCTCGACCGGCCGAGCATGTCGCCCGTGTCCGAATATGCGCCGCGTGGCGTCGTGTTCGGCGTCCAATAGAGGCTGGTGCTGCCGTGGAAGCCCGGCAGGAATGACGGCGAATACGAGAGCCGCCCGGTCCACGCGACGTCGTTACTCAACTGGCGGAAATCGCCGACGACCGGCCGCGACAGGCCGAGTGCGTTCTTGCCGTCGATGCCGGCAGCATAACCGCCGTCGCTGACTCTGTTGGCGTCGGTGCGTTTGTCGAAGCTGTCGCCGAAATCCTCAAGGCTGAAACTCGCCTGGATCTGATATTTCCAACCCTCGAAGATCTGGCCATAGACGCTGGTGGCCGGCGCACGGAATGTCGTCGGCACGAGGCCGTTGGCGAGTTCCGGCCGGTTCACACTGTAGAACAAGGTCGGCTCGTGATAGACATTGGTATGTCCGATCGGCACGAGATCGATGCCTGGGGCCCGGAAGTTGAATTGATCGATGATCTTGAAATCGATGTAGAGCTGCTCGATTTCTGCCGTGCCGTGCAGTTTGTCGTCGGAGTCGAACGCGATCCCGCCGTGCTCGAACTCGATTTCGGCGTTGAAGATGATGTTCTTGGTGATCGCATAGGTCGGCAGCAGCACGAACCTGTGCGCATCGAAGCCGGATTGCCAACCGCCGTTCGCGTCCGGGTTCTGCCTCTTGCCGAATTTGACCTCGCCATAGGCGCCCATCTTCAGGCCATCGATCGGGGAATCGACGATGCCGAAAATGGCTTTCCCTGCGGCAGCTCCGGGGCCACCCGGCGCGTTGCCCGGCGTCAGCGCGAACATGCTCGGGTCGATCGACTGCGGTGCGCTGGCCGGATTGAGGGCGAACAAAATGCCACTTGGACCCGCAGCGCCCGGCGACGCGGCCGCTGCGCAGTTGTCGACCGGCGTCGCTGTTTGCGATGATGCCGCTGGCGTGACGGCCGCCGCCGATGACGGCATCGACTTCTGCACTGTCGAGCTTCCCGATTTGCTATCGACCTCAGGCGCCGGCTTGTTGACGGCCGAACCCCACGGTAGCGGTGCATTCGCGTCGGCATCGGTCGGCTTGCCGGTGGCCGGTGGCGTTTCCTTGGGCGTTGGCGCCATCGCATCGCCATCGACGGCGATCTTGGTTCCAGCCGGCGGAGAAGCGGTACCTGTCGCCCCCGGTTGGGCCTTCACTTCGAGAACACGGAGACGCTGTTGCAAGCAGCGTAATTCACGCGTCAGGGCATCCGCCGAAAGCTGCGCTGGTGCGGCTGCGGCGTTGGCTGCGGGAGGAAAAGGTGGGTTTGCCGACGGCGATGCTAATGGCCTGCTGCCTCCTGGCGGATTGGCTCGGTCCTGAGCCAGAGCAGCGTTGGCGTTGCACAGAAATCCCGCGGCGATCACCACTTTTCCGACTGCATCAACGCTCCGGATAAAGCACGTGCTCGTTCTTTGACAAAAACCCTTATTCGTCCACATGGCAAACTCCAGCCAGATATCGATCCATCAGGATCAATCGAACCCAAGTCGCGGGGTGGCTGGGTGTAGCAAGATTGCCTGGCTGCCGACGCGAACCATTCCATGCGTAGGTGCCGCAACTTTTTCTGTCAACAATATGCGATGTCGCTCTTTAGTGTTAAAAAGTCGCATCGTCGCGATACTTCGAAATTAGACTAATTCTATTTCTAAAAGATCGCGGTTGACGTCGCGGGGTTTCCCATGTGAACAGGCGAAATGCAGCGGAGCGCAACGTTTCGTCGGCACCAGAAGGGCGCGGCATGTCTGAGAAACCGTCAAACAATGAACCGACCAACCCGCCAACGGCAACGGTTTCGACGGCACGCTTGCTGAAATCACGTGATCTCTTCGGCACTGAACGTGAAATTATTATTCAGCACGACAGCAAAATATATCGCCTTCGGATTACCGCCAACAACAAACTCATTCTGACTAAATAAATTTTCGAATACGATTCGAAAAATCGTAACGAACTTCAGAACCTTGTGAATGAGCATGTCGCTGCGACAGTGGTTGGGTGTGTCGGTCGGGGCGAGAATCGTCCAGCGTCTACCCGATTGGACGCCGCCATCCACGCTGGTGAGTGGTTGGCCAGTGTTGCGTCTGAGTCTCGTGCAGTACGTTGCCGAGTCGGAGGTCATACAATGCCCGCCGCTCGGCTGCAGCTGACCTTCTTGATGAACAACTTGTCCAAGCTGCTCGAGACGAGGCCTGGAATACTCGCGCCAGTTCAATCGCAAGACACACGAAGGGGCGAGCCATCCAGACCGGAACGCGCAGTGGAGCACATCAACTCGAATGTCGTCGCGGCGCAGGCAGCCGGCCAGCCGGTAATCTCGCAACTTCAAGAACGGCGGCAGCGATTATCGGCCCAAGGGCGATCCGCATCGCGTCAACACGCACGATTTCGTCGTGGCGGAGCACGCCTACCGCATGACGAAGTGGAACAAGTTCGAGCATCGGATGTCTGGGTCCTCGACGCCGATATCTCGAAGTTCTTCGGTGCGCCGGGAGACCGGCAGGAGATAGATGGTGCAAGCCCATTGCGATGAAGGAGTAGCGATCCACATCGACCCCCAGTCATCCGCGGCAACGACGCGGCGCAGAGCGCCGCCATGCGAGATGCAGGCATGCGACTCTTGTCTCGCCTCTATCTGCTACCCCAACCTTTGATCTTCGCATGCACCGGCCATTCCGTGGCGGCTGGTGGCCTCCTTCTTCTGACGGGCGACGTCAAGATCGGCGTGCGCGGCGAGTTCCGGATCGGCCTCAATGAGGTGGCCATCGGACTGGCGTTGCCGCAGGCCGGGATCGAGCTTGCACGCGATCGGCTGACCGCCACTGCCTTGACGGAAGCCGTCGTGCGATCCCGTCTGTACAAGCCCGATGATGCAGCCAAGGCGGGCTACCTCGATGTGGCCGTAGATCTCGATGTGGCCGTAGATATCGCCGCCTTCGACGCAACACTTGCGCAACATGCTCAGGATCTTCTCAAGCTCGATCCAGTGGCTTTTGCAACAACGAAGCAAACCTTGCGCCAATCAACCTTGGATCGCATCGCGGCAGCGGCATCCTGAAGCTTGCGTGGCTCTCATACCGGCGGTCGAAATGTCTGACTCGTTCTGCGAAGCTCCGGCCGCCGGTATCGGTTTTTGCTTTGCGCCGGCCGACACCGCTTCGCGGAGCCGGCCGGTTGGCACGGTCAGCGGCAACGCACAGGTCAAAACATTCGCTCGGCGGTATCAGACTGGTGAGTGGACGTTTTGACCGCAGGTCAAGTCGTTGCCCAGGCGCGCTGCATGGCAGGCCGTGCATTCAACCGCTCGATGTAGGCGGCCACATTCGGTTTGTCGGAGACGTCCGCTCCGAGCCGCTTTGCCACTGTGCAGGCATGGCCGGTCATGATGTCAGCGCCGCTGAATGCGCTGGCCAGGAACTCGCGGCCCTCGAGCCCGGTCTCAACGGCGCTGAGCATGCGCGACAGCAGTTTCACGGCACGGTCGACGTTGACCTGATTGCGCCGCTCCTTGGGGAGGAGGATCGTCTCGACCACGATGATGTTGACCGGGGGCATGATCATGCCTTCAGCATAATGCAGCCATTGCAGGTAGCGGGGAAACTCCGGCGACGCGACCTCCGGAACCATCCGGCCCTTGCCATGCCGGGCAAGGACGTACTCGACGATGGCACCGGACTCGGACAGCCGCACCGCGCCGTCCTCCAGCGTCGGCACGCGGCCCATCGGATTGATCTTTAAATATTCAGGGCTGCGCATCTTCGCGTCCCCGAGCTTGAAGCTCTCGATCTCGTAGAGCAGGCCCAATTCCTCAAGCAGCCAGACAATGCGGACCGAGCGCGTGTTGGGTGCGTGATGGATCTTCATGACGTTCCCATTTCCGCTGACCAATCGAGCAATACCCTACGAGCAGAGGCGTCAGCCAACGATCTCGATCGCCCTTCCGTTGACCCGCGTCTCGCCTTTGAGGTTGTCGACGGTCACGTGCGTGTCGTACCAAGTCAAACGGGGTCGGACGCCGAAGCGCTTGGTCAGCTCTGCCATCCGCTCCTCGGTAAACCAGGCTTCCGCCGACGCGCGGCTGTCCCAGAGATAGACTCCGCCGGTTCCTGTCTCCCCGTTCAGGTAGTCCTTTCGGATCAACCCCTTCTTGCCGAGATCACGATAGATTGGCGCGGTCCCTGTGCCACCTTTGATCGCTTGCTCCTCAGTGCGCTTCGGCAAATCGAACTGAACGACGACAATGCAATTGCCCATGGATGGTTCCTCCTTTTGGAGCAGTGATGGTACGGCGGATAGCGATCGAGTACAAAGGCTCCGTGCCCGCGCCGATCGACCGGCTGTGAATCTTACGGGAGACGCCTGGGCAAGGTTGGATATCCGAGTGCAGCGATCGCCTTCTGGGCAAGATAACTCACGCAGCGGAGGAACGCCGATGCCCACCGGGCTTGATGACGCGGTTCTGATCGACGGGCTGGTGATCGCGCGCTTCTCTCGCACCGTGTTCGAGGACATGCGCAGGGGCGGCATCACTGCCGCGAACTGCACGTGCTGCGTATGGCACGATTTCCGCACGACGATGGCCAAC
>JANLQP010000219.1:0-19020 GCA_031367895.1 Hyphomicrobiales bacterium | reverse complement strand
ACCGGTGAATCTTTGCCGCCGTGGGTGGGCCCACTTGACGACCCGGACGGTTCCGCCCCCGCATCATGGCGAGGAGTCCGGGGCTCTGTCTGGGGCGCGAGCGCTCTTGCCCCAGCGAGCCGATCTGATCCTGGGCAGCGCTTCGACAAGCCGTCCCGGTCCGTGCTCCCGCCGCGCCTTCGACGCCAAAGCGCGGCGTCGCAGCCCTGGGCCGCATGCAGGATGCGACATCGGCGGGATGGGCCACGATGCAGCGGTTCTGGCCGAGGGGGATAAGTTCGCCAATCGGCCGCCGCCGCAGAGTTAACGCCCAATGGGCCTGAGGTGAGGATTTGCGGCGGAAACTCGGTCGCCATCAGGAGGCTTGCGCGTGCGTCTGATGCATGATCCGGGTTTAGTCTAACGATCGTTTGGACCGCTCCGGGAGCGCCGCTCGCCCTCGCGCTCGCCCTCGTCCGACCGGCGATGGGAATGTCTATGGGGCAACGATTTCCGCCATTCAGCGTTCCCCTCAGATCAAGTTGAGCGGTTCACAGGAACGATGAGGCTAGCTATGGAACTATGGGGACGTGACGACGAGGGGGCCTCCTTGGCTCATCTGTTCCGGGCGGGACCGTATTTGGCTGTCACGCTCGATCGGACTGGCGGCGGATTGCCAAACCGCGATGAACCCTGGAAATTTCAACAAACTTTTGTGCTGGGGGTTCAGCATGTGATGCCCTTTAAAATGAACCCGGAGCCTATTTTGCGCGGCATCCGGGCCGCTGGGTTTTATGCGTGGAATGATGGCCATGTGAATCACACGACGGGAACGTCTCAATAACCGATGCGATAGCGCGCGCGTCGGACGCCTTTCGGGTATCGCCTCCCTTCGCACCCCCTCGCTGCGACGAGCACGGCCTGATCCGGAACAGCGTCACGTTGACGGCGCGGCGGTGATGATGGGTTCCACGCAGACGGTGCACGCTGCGCAACTTTCATCGAGACCTTGCGACCGGCCGACCCGGACGGACGACATCCTTGCGCCCCGTCGGCCCAAAGTATGTCGTGCCGCGCGATCGCGACCTACTGCCGTCCGCGCGGGGGACCAAACCTGTCAGCTTCCCGCAAGCCAATGCATTTTTTTCACACGCGCCGACGCCCGAATTGCAAAGGCTCCTCACGCCGCAGAAAATCGTCGCAACACGTGCGTCTTCCCACTTTGCTGCTGTGCAGTATCAGCTATAGTAACGGCTGTGACTTTGGGGGTAGGGCAAACCGGAGTTGGCGGAATACGTCCGCACGCCCGAATGCCGCGGTGCTAGAAGGAACCAGTCATGAGTGCACAGGACGGCGCAAAGAAGGCGGACGCCAGCAGGGCGGCAACGCTCATCGTCAACAACAAGCAGATGCAGATGCCGGTCCGCTCCGGCACCATCGGCCCCGACGTGGTCGACGTCGCCAAGCTCTACCGGGATACCGGCTGCTTTACCTACGATCCGGGCTTTACCTCGACGGCGAACTGCTCGTCGAAGATCACCTACATCGACGGCGAACAGGGCGTGCTGCTCTATCGCGGCTACCCGATCGAGCAGCTGGCCGAAAACTCCAGCATGATCGAGGTTTGCTACCTGCTGCTCAATGGCGAGCTGCCGAAGAAGAACGAGCTCGAGAAGTTCCGCGATACGATCACGCACCACACCATGGTGCATGAGCAGCTGTCGCGCTTCTACACCGGTTTCCGCCGCGATGCCCACCCGATGGCTGTGATCTGCGGCGTCGTCGGTGCGCTGTCGGCCTTCTACCACGACTCCACGAACATTCACGATCCCGTGCACCGCATGATCGCCTCGCATCGGCTGATCGCCAAGATCCCGACGATCGCGGCAATGGCCTACAAATACTCGATCGGTCAGCCGTTCATCTATCCGCGCAACGACCTCGACTACGCCTCGAACTTCCTGCAGATGTGCTTCGCCGTGCCGTGCGAGCCCTACGTGGTCAACCCCACCATCGCCAAGGCGCTCGACCGGATCATGATCCTGCACGCCGACCACGAGCAGAACGCCTCGACGTCGACGGTTCGCCTCGCCGGCTCCTCGGGCGCCAACCCATTCGCCTGCATTGCGGCTGGTATCGCCAGCCTCTGGGGCCCCTCGCACGGCGGCGCCAACGAAGCCGTTCTCAACATGCTGCACGAGATCGGTTCGGTCGATAAAATTCCCGAGTTCGTGCGCCGCGTGAAGGACAAGAACGACAACGTGCTGCTGATGGGCTTTGGCCACCGCGTCTACAAGAACTACGACCCGCGCGCCAAGATCATGCAGAAGAGCTGCCACGAGGTGCTCGACCTGCTCGGCATCAAGAACGAGCCGCTGTTGAAAATCGCCATGGAACTCGAGCGGATCGCGCTGGAGGACGACTACTTCATCGAAAAGAAGCTTTACCCGAACGTCGATTTCTACTCAGGCATCGTGCTGCGTGCGATCGGCTTCCCGGTCTCGATGTTCACGCCGCTGTTCGCTGTTTCGCGCACGGTCGGCTGGATCTCGCAATGGAAGGAAATGGTCGAGGACCCCGAGCAGAAGATCGGCCGTCCGCGTCAGCTCTACATCGGTCCGGCCAAGCGCGACTATGTTGCGAACGAGCGCCGGTAATACACCCTCGCGACCACGATTTGTCCGATCCAAGGGCCATGAGCGCCAAGCGCTTGTGGCCCTTTCTATTGGTACGGCCGAACCATCCGAAATGAGATCCTGCTACCGCGGCGGCTGCATCACAGGATCTTCGCCATCTCGTCGAAGGCGAAGCGGGGCGAGCGGTCGAAGAGGCCGGCGGGATCGCCGTAGCCGACGTTGCACAGGAAGTTCGACTTGACGTGCCCCTCGGGGAAGAACTCCTTGTCGACGCCGGCATTGTCGAAGCCGGACATGGCGCCGGTATCGAGGCCGAGCGCGCGCGCCGCCATGATGAAGTAGGCGCCCTGCAACGAGCCGTTGCGGATCGCGGTTGTCTGGACGTGGTCGGCTTTCCCCTCGAACCAGGTGCGCGCCGTCAGGTTATGCGGAAAGAGCTTCGGCAGGTGCTCGTAGAAGCGCAGGTCGTAGCCGATGATCGCGCATACGGGCGCCGTCATTGTTTTCGGCCGGTTGGCCTCGGACAGAAACGGAGCGAGGCGCTGCTTTGCAGGCTCGGACTTCACGAACAGGATACGCATCGGCTCGCAATTGGCACTCGTCGGCCCCCAGACGGCCAACGTCACCAGCTCCTTCAGCACGCTGTCCGGCACGACTTTCGGCATCCACTTGTTGTGGGTGCGCGCTTCGACAAAAAGTTGGTTCAATGCAGTGGTGTCGAGCCGGTTGGCCATGGATCGGTTCCTTGCTTGGTTGGGTTCGATTGGCGCTAAGCTTAAACAAGTTGCGGCGGCGCGGCTAATCTCCTCTACCCGCGCACCGGCTTCAGGAACTGCGCAGCACCGGCGCCGAGAATGCGCGGCACGTGATTGTAGATGTAGCGGCAGCCCTTGCCGACAACGTCAGCCACATTGTCCGCCGTTGCCGGCATGCCCGGAACTTTGCCCGCTGCTCGGATCTTCGCCAGCGTCGCGTCGATCGCCTCGGCGACTGACGGCGCCTTCGGATTGCCGGGAAAGCCCATCGACTGCGAGAGATCCGACGGGCCGATGAAGAACACGTCGATGCCGTCGACTTTCAGGATCTCGTCGACGTTGGCCACAGCCTCCTGATGCTCGATCTGCACGCAGACCAGCGAAGTGGCATTCGCCTGCGCCGCGAAATCGGGCATCCTGGCGCCGAGCCCCCAACGATCCGGGCGCGTGCCGGCGGCGAGACCGCGCGCGGCACCTGGCCCGAATTTCACCGCCGCCACCGCACGCTCCGCATCGGCGCGTGTGTTGATGTGCGGAATCTGCACGCCCTTGACGCCACGGTCCATCACCGACTGGATGTCGGCTGCATCGTTGCTGCGCGGCCGCGCGATCGCCGTGATGCCGGACGCGTCGGCCGCCATCGCCATCACTTCGACGTCGGCCAAGCCGATCGAGCCGTGCTCGCAGTCGATCAGCACCCAGTCGAAGCCGGCATAGGCCAGCATCTCGACGATCTGGGGCGAGGGAAACATGACCGAAGCGCCGAGCGCCGGTTCGCCGCGCGCGATCTTCTCCTTCATGGCGTTCTTCATGTCGCGGTCCTCGGGGCCGGGTTCGTTGTGGCTGCAGCAGCGGAGGCCGATAGTGCTCGTGCGGCGATGCGCTCACGATGCAGCATGTAGATGCCGGCGCCGGTTACGACTGCGATGCCGAGCAGTGCGAGGCGATCCGGCACGTGGCCCCAGATCACGTAGCTCAGGATCAACGCCATTATCACCAGCGTGTAGCGGAACGGGGAGACGACCGCGATCTCGCCGGTGCGCATGGCGACGATGCCGAAATAATAGGCGACATAGACCGAGGAACCGGCCGCCAGCAGCAGCCACGTCGCGCGCGGCGACGGCATCACCCAGGTCTCGAACGGCAGCAGCGTCAGGCCGGACAGCATGATCACGAACGACGACGCGAGCGCCACAAAGAGCGACGGCACGGAATGATCGATGAAGCGCGTCGTCAAATCGCGGACAACGACGAACAGCAGCGCCGACAGTGCGACCCACATCTCCGGCGCGAAGCTTTCCGTGCCCGGCTTGATGATGAGCATGGCGCCGAGCAAACCGACGACCGACGCAGTCCAGCGGCGCCAGCCTACTTGCGCGCCGAGCAGCAACGCTGCGCCGGCGGTTACAGCCAGCGGCGACAACTGCAGAATAGCGGATGTCGTCGCGAGCGGCAGGTAGCGTAGCGCCGCGACGATGCTGAGCGAGGCGAAGCCGGAGCCGATCAGCCGGATCAACATCGGCGGCGCAAACAATGTGCGTGGCGACGCCCAGGCGCCAGCAATCGTGGTGGCGACGGCGATGACGACGGTCGAGATCGCGCCGCGGATGACGATGATCTCGCCCGTCGGCAGCTCCGCGGTCGCGAGTTTGACCAGCGCATCATTGATGACAAACGCCATCGCCGAGACGAGCATCGCCAGGATGCCGCGCTGGTTGTCCGACAGTCCGGCGATCATGGTTTCGTTGCCCCGGTTGCGCGCGCCCGCTCGATCCGCAAGCGGCGTTCGCGCATGAACGTATAGATGCCGGCGACAATGACAATGGCGGTGCCGAGCAGTGCGGTTCTGTCGGGCTTCTCGCCGAAGATGAGGATGCCGGCCAGAATGGCCCAGACGATCACCGAATACCGGAACGGCGCCACGACCGCGATCTCGCCATGCCGCATGGCGTCGATGATGAAATAGTAGCCGCCGAGCAGGAACACGGCCGCACCCGCGAGAGTGAGCAGGGCCCAATGCGACGGGCGTGCCCACGTTTCGACAAGCAAAAAGCCCAGCGCCGCGGTCGCAACGACACCCGCCGAGATGGTGACCAGCACAATCGTCGGGATCGCGGTCGAGATGCGCCGCGTCGTCAGGTCGCGCAGAACCGAGAAGAAAACGCCGGCCAATGCCAGCAGCGACCAGGCGTTGAAGGCGGTGGTGCCGGGCCGGATCACGATCATGACGCCCATGAAGCCGACGAGCGTCGCAAGCCAGCGCCTCCAGCCGACCGGCTCGCCGAGAAACACCGCGGCAACCGCCGTGATCGCCAGCGGCACGAACTGCAGGATGGCGGTGGCGTCGCCGATCGGCATGTGGAAGAGCGCGGTCAGGTAGAAGAACGTCGAGCCGATCTCGCCGACATTGCGCCAGCCGACGACCGGCAGCGTCGCGCGCGTCGGCCAGGGCTTCAGCGCGCCCATGCTCACGCCCAGCAGCACCGCGAACATGAATGCGAAGACGCCGCGGATGAAGATCGCCTCGCCACCCGGCAACTCGCGCGTCGCCAGCTTGATCAGCGTGTCGTTGAAAATGAAGGAGAGCTGCGACAGCATCATCGCCGCAATAGCGCGCAGATTGCCGCTGGCGCCCTGGCTGCCGTGACTGCGTTGCTGCTGAGCCGCGTTCGTGGTGCTGCCGGTCATGCCGGCCGGCTCTTCTTGGCGGCCAGGCGGCGCAAGGTCTGCTCGCGGTGGAACGTGTAGAGGCCGGCGGCGCAGACGATGACGATGCCGAGGAGCGTGACCGGGTCGGGGAAATGTCCGAACACCGTCATGCCCGAGATGATCGCGAAGATGATGATCGAATAGCGGAACGGCACGACGGCGGAGATTTCGGCCGTGCGAACAGCGACGATGGTGCACCACTGGCCAAACAGCGAGAACATCGCCGCACAAAACAGGCCGAACACGATCAGTGCCGATGGCCAGGTCCACGAGACCCAGTGCGAAACGATCAGGCTGGTCAGGATCGTCAGCCCCGCCGAGAAGATCGTGATCATCGGCGGCGGCACGCTCGGGTCGACGCGGCGGGTCGCAAGGTCGCGGATCGTCGAGCCGAGCACCGAAGCGATGCCGGCGAGCGCCCACCAGTTGAAGGCGCTCGAGCCCGGCCGGATGATCAGCAGCACGCCAAGGAAGCCGATCGCCGTTGCCGTCCACCGCCGCCAGCCGACTTTCTCGGCGAAGAGCAGTGCGGACGCGGCCGTGATCGTCAGCGGGCTCAGCTGGCCGATCGCGGAGAGGTCGGCATAGGGCATGCGCGCGAGCGCCAGCTGGAACGACCAGGCGCCGATCGTGTCGCCGCCGGCGCGTGCCGCCATCACCGTCGACAGCGCGCGATGGAAAACGCTGAAGGCCCCGAGATATGCGCTCGCCGCAATGGCGCCGCCGAGCACGAAGAGGCCGCGGATGAAAAGCAGCTCGCTCGTCGGCACGGACCCGGCGATCAGCTTCATGATGGTGTCGCCGCAGGCGAAAGATGCACACGCCGCCACCATCGCCAGGATGCCGCGGAGGTTTTGCGCCGCGCGAATTCTTTCGTCGCTGCCGGGCTCCGTCGCTGACCCCATGCACTGTCCCCCAAAGCTGGCGCCGAATGGCGGTGCAGACTATGTGTCGGCTTTCACACCTGCAACATTTGCCGGTCTGCTGCCGGTCTGCTTGTCACCTGTTCTTCGGGCGCAAAGCGAGGAACACGACGAACGCGCGCTGCGCCTCGACTGGCTCGACGTCGAATGCGGCAAGTGCTGCCTCCGCGCTAACAATCAATGCGTTTGCGTCGACGACCGTGAAAACTGGAATCGGATCGTAGTCGGCCGCATTGCGCCGTTGTTGCAGATCGATGAATGCCTCCGCGAAAACGACGATACCGGCAGAAAAATTACGTTCCTTCCTGCAAGCTTCGATGCAGCGCTGCCGAGCCGGGCCATGATCCAGATAACGATAGGCCTGACTCCACGCCCGCAAGTATGTGCCGCTGCCAGGTCGCAATACGATTGCGCTGAACTGTATGCACGCATGGTGGAACAGCGCATAGTACGCCGTGCTGATCGATCTCCTGACGTCGGTCTCTGTGGGCGTGCCTGTGAGCAGCTTGCGCGCGGTGACAATATAGGCGGCTGCGTCCGTCACGCGACCTTCAACCTCTGGCCGTCCTGCAGATGGTGCCAAATGTAGGGGAAGCGCTCGTCGCCGTTCTGCTCCAGCAGCAAACGGACCGCCGAGCGCATTTTGTTGATGAGCGTGGGATCGAACTCATCCCCGCTCAGTTTGTAAGAAAGGTCGATGAAAATCGCTTCATCGCCCGCCGCGTCGTCGCAGACGGAGATCGTGAGATTATCCAGTCGATGCCCTTGGAGCATACTCTCGATGAGAGCATTGACGCGGTCGCGAAGTTCGAGGCTCAAATCAGCCATTGCCATGTCTCGCTTTTAGATTGGCGGACGATGCTGCCGCAGCCGCCGTTGGAACATGCCCCTACCCCCCCGTCACGCTCATGTGGCGCTGGACGGCCGGTCGCTTGGTGCGCCGGTCGATGATGAAATCGTGGCCTTTGGGCTTACGGCTGATGGCTTCGTCGATGGCTTTCGACAGCAGCGCGTCATCTGAGCTGGCGCGGAGTGGCGCACGCAGGTCGGCGGCATCGTCCTGGCCAAGGCACATGTAAAGTGTGCCCGTGCAGGTCAGCCTGACGCGGTTGCAGCTTTCGCAGAAGTTGTGCGTCATCGGCGTGATGAAGCCGAGTCGGCCGCCGGTCTCCTTGATCTTGACGTAGCGCGCCGGGCCACCCGTGCGATACGGGATATCCTCGAGCGTGAACTGTTCCATCAGTCGCGCGCGCACGATCGAGAGCGGCAGGTACTGGTCGGTACGGTCGCCATCGATGTCGCCGAGCGGCATCGTCTCGATCAGCGTCAGATCGGCACCGCGGCCATGCGCGAAACGCACGAGGTCCGCCATTTCGTCTTCGTTGACGCCTTTCAGCGCGACGGCATTGATCTTGACCTTGAGACCGGCCTTCTCGGCGGCTTCGAGGCCGGCAACGACCTGTGAGAAGTCCCCCCAGCGCGTGATGGCGCGGAACCGGTCCGGTTGCAGCGTATCGAGCGAGACATTGATGCGCTTGACGCCGACGGCTGCGAGATCGGCGGCATATTTCGGCAATTGGCTGCCGTTCGTGGTGAGGGTCAACTCCTCCAAACCGCCCGACTCGAGGTGGCGCGACAACGCCTTGAACAGCCATAGAATATTCTTCCGCACCAGTGGCTCGCCACCGGTGATGCGCAACTTCTTGACGCCCTTGTCGATGAACGCCGAGCAGAGCCGATCCAGTTCCTCGAGCGAGAGCAGATCCTTCTTCGGCAGGAAGGTCATGTGCTCGCTCATGCAATAGACGCAGCGGAAATCGCAGCGGTCCGTCACCGAGACGCGCAAGTAGCTGACGTGGCGGCCAAAAGGATCGATCATGGAGGTGGTCACGGGCATGGCGCGTGGGACGTCCTGAACTTGGGAGCAGTGTTGCCCGACATATAGCATCATTCGGTCGCGTTCACCACAAAGCGCTCCTGGCGAAACGCAAACGAAAGTCCGGCAGCGCCATGCCGCCGGACTTCCAAACGGTCAACAACCTCCGTTGTTATGGCGCGCTGTCCTGGAGCGTGCCGAACGGGCTGTCCGTACGCGGGGCGGAGTCGCGCAGGTCGTCGAAGTATGTGCGTGGCGCCGTGCTGTTCAACTGGTCGAACGGGGAACGGGGGGCGGAGTCGCGGAGGGTGTCGAAATAGTCCCGCGGCGCGGTCGAATTGATATCGGCAAAGATGTCCTTGGCGCTTGCTGCACCAGTGAACAATCCGAGGGCAACGAGCGAAATTGCGATGGTCTTCATGGCGAGATCTCCGTGCGATCATCTAGGGTTTTGTAACAGCGGCCGGTTTTGGGCTCGCTTGTATCTAAGTGGGGAGCGGTCCAATCTTGGCTAGCCCGTCTCACGCATGCGTGATGAGGGTTGAATGATAACGTCTGGGGGGCCGTTCTTGCGCCAATCGCGATCACGCTGGGTTTTGCCGGGACGTTCGCTGGCGCGCAAATACGAGGAAATGCGATGACGCCATTGACGGCGGGCGCACAGCAGCGTTAATTCCGCGCCAGACGACGTGGTGATTTGGCCGGCCGGCTTGCAGCCACGTAAAACAACTCGCTAAAGGGCCGTACGTTCCAACCCGAACACGTGGGACGCGGCCGGCAACAGCAGGCCCGGCGATCGGTTTCGCCCACGGGATGACGAGGGAGCTCGAGCGTGACGAATTCCAGCCAACCGAAATCGAAGCCACTGGCAAACCCGGCCGAGTGGGCGCCCGAAACGCGCCTCGTGCACGGCGGCACCATGCGCTCGCAGTTCGCCGAGACCTCGGAAGCGCTGTTTCTGACGCAGGGCTATGTCTACGACAGCCCTGAGCAGGCCGAGGAGCGGTTCAAGACCGAATCCGGCGGCTTCATCTACTCGCGCTATGCGAACCCGACTGTCGCCATGTTCGAGGAGCGCATGAAGCTGCTGGAGGGCGCCGAAGCCGCCCGCGCCACAGCGTCGGGCATGGCAGCCGTTTCCGCCTCGCTGATGTGCTTCCTCAAGGCCGGCGACCACATCGTGGCGGCAAAAGCGCTGTTCGGCTCGTGCCTTTACGTGGTGCAGGATCTGCTCCCCAAATTCGGCGTGCAATCGACTTTGATCGACGGTCGAGACATCGATGCCTGGAAGAAGGCTGTGCGCCCGAACACGAAAGCTTTTTTCTTCGAGACACCGTCGAACCCGTGTCTCGACCTGGTTGACATCAAGGCCGTGTGCGAAATCGCGCATGATGCGGGCGCGCTCGTTGTTGTCGACAACGTGTTCGCGACGCCGATGCTGCAGAAGCCTTTGGAACTGGGCGCCGACGTCGTCGTCTATTCGGCGACGAAGCACATCGACGGGCAGGGCCGCGTGCTTGGCGGTATCGTGCTCGGCTCGAACAAGTACGTCACTGACTACCTGCACCCGTTCTACAAGCACACCGGCGGGGCGATGAGCCCGTTCAACGCGTGGGTGATGCTGAAGGGCCTGGAGACGCTCGGCATCCGCGTCCAGGCGCAGACATCCGCCGCCGGCAAGATCGCGAACCATCTCGCCGGACAGAAGTCGAAGGGCGTCACCCGCGTCATCTATCCCGGCCGCGAGGATCACCCGCAGGCGGCCCTCGCGAAGCGCCAGATGAAAGGCGGCTCGACGCTCGTCTCGTTCGAATTTGCGGGCGGCAAGGCGGCCGCGTTCCGTTTCCTCAATGGCCTCGCGATCATCCGGCTCTCGAACAATTTAGGCGATGCCAAGAGCCTGATCACGCATCCGGCAACGACCACGCATCAACGCCTGAAACCGGACTCGCGGGCCGAACTTGGCATCTCCGATGGCCTCGTGCGGCTTTCCGTAGGACTCGAGGCGACCGACGATCTTATCCGCGACATTGACCAAGGGATTGCAGCGCTTAAGGTGTAAGCATGATGTTTGGTGTCTGGCTTCAGCCTGACACCGGAGTTCGAGCGGTGCCAAGGTGCCAGGCTGACGCTAGGCACCGTACTTACCTTGACCACGAAGGTTGTTGCGTCATGTACGAAACGGTCACCAAAGGCGTTCGCGTGCGTGTGACGCCGGCCTACGTCGAAGAGCAGTCGTTGCCGGACGAGAGTTATTACTTCTGGTCCTACACCGTCGACATCAGCAACGACGGCGATGTCCAGGTGCAGCTGAAGACGCGCGAGTGGCGCATCACCGATGCCAACGGCAAGCTCGAGACGGTGCGCGGCCCGGGCGTCGTCGGGCAGACGCCGGTACTGGCGCCCGGTCAAGCGTTCACCTACACCTCGGGCTGCCCGCTGACGACGCCATCGGGCATCATGGTCGGCAGCTACCAGATGCAATTGCCGGACGGAAAACTGATGAACGTGGCGATCCCCGCGTTCTCGCTCGATAGCCCGTTCGTCACACGCAGCGTGAATTGAAGGCGCATCCTGCTCTCGGCGCGTCAGGCTTTTCCGCAGCTGATCGATCCAGACGGCGCAAACGTTGCGACGCGCCGGACGTTCCATCCTCATCCTCAGCGGCCACCCGTCATTCAATAACGTACCGCCCGCGCTGGCATCCGGCCATGCGCCGTGTTTAAAGTCCGCACAGCGTTCGCGCCTGGGCCCTGGGGAGGGTCGGCGCCCGCATGCATTGCATCAATCGGGACCGCCAACGGGCCCTCGAGACGGGAGACGAACAGCCATGGCAAAGAAAGATCTCGACGCCGACGTCATCGTCATTGGAGCGGGCAACGCCGCCTGCTCGGCAGCGATGGCCGCCCGCGATACCGGCGCCCGCGTGATCATGCTGGAAGCCGCCCCGAAAGAGGAGCGCGGCGGCAACTCCACCTACACCGCGGGTGCGCTTCGCCTCGTCTATACCGGGCCTGGGGACGTCAAGACGCTGGTCGAACTCTCGGACGCCGAGGTCGAGGCGCGCGACTTCGGCACCTACACCGAGGAACAATATTTCGACGATATGTACCGTATGACGCGCTACCGCACGGACCCGGAACTCTGCGATATCCTGGTCAAGAACTCGACTCCGGCGTGGCAGTGGTGGAGGAAACACGGCGTCAAGTTCCAGACCAGCGAGGGCCGCCAGGCGTTCAAGGTCGACGGCAAGTTCAAGTTCTGGGGCGGGCTCTGCGTCGAGACCTGGGGCGGCGGTCACGGCCTGATCGACAGCGAGCACGAGATCTGCGCCAAGAACGGCGTCGACATCCGCTATGAGACCGCCGGCCACGCACTGATCACCGACGCCGATGGCAAGGTGATCGGTGTCACCGCGCGCCAGAAGGGGAAGAAGTACGATCTCACCAGCGGCGCGGTCGTGCTCGCTTGCGGCGGCTTTGAGTCCAACGCTGAGATGCGTTGCCGCTACATGGGGCCGGGTTGGGAACTCGCGAAGGTGCGCGGCACCCGCTACAACACCGGCGGCGGCATCAATATGGCGCTCGAGATCGGCGCTATCCCGCATGGCCACTGGTCGAGCGGCCATGCGGTCGCCTGGGACTTCAACGCGCCGCCATTCGGCGATCTCACGGTCGGCGACAACTTCCAGAAGCACAGCTACCCGCTCGGCGTCATGGTCAACGCCACCGGCAAGCGTTTCGTCGATGAAGGCTTCGATTTCCGCAACTATACCTACGCGAAATACGGGCACGTCGTGAAGGACCAGCCGGACATGATGGCCTGGCAGATCTTCGACAAGAAGGTGCTGCACATGCTGCGCGGCGAATACCGCATCAAGCGCATGACCAAGGTATCGGCGAACACGCTTGAGGAATTGGTCGAAAAGCTCGAAGGCGTCGACGCCAAGGCCTGCCTCGCCGAGCTGAAAGCCTATAATGCCGCCGTCATGACCGACGTGCCGTTCAATCCGGCGGTGAAGGACGGGCGCGGCACCAAGGGCCTCGCGGTCGCAAAGTCGAACTGGGCGAATGTGCTCGATACCGCGCCGTTCGAGGCGTATCAGGTCGGCTGCGGCCTGACGTTCACGTTCGGTGGGCTGAAGATCAACACCGGCTGCGAGGTGGAGCACACCGACGGCCACTCGATCCCGGGCCTCTTTGCGGCAGGCGAGCTGGTCGGCGGCCTCTTCTACCACAACTATCCCGGCGGCACAGGCCTCACGTCCGGCGCCGTGTTCGGCAAGATCGCCGGCGAAGGGGCCGGCGCGTTTGCACTGGGGGCGGCACAGCGGAAGGTTGAGGAGCGGTAATTTACGCCCTTATGACCACCGCCAGCTGGCTTTGAAGACAAAAATGTATATTGTTCAAATAATCGAGCATGGAGATGAGTTGGGCTGGCGGTCATGGGTGACACAAGCAACAAAGTTCGTGTTGTCGTCTATCCGTCAGGCGGATCGGACGACGCCTTAACGGTCAAAGATGCAATGGAGCAGGTTCTCGACTACTTCGCTCTGTTGACGAAAGCAGACGCTAGAGTGCCTGGCAGCAATGTGCAGGTGGTCTGGCGGCTGGAAAGCGCCTCGACAAACAGCCCATTTACCGTCGAAGCGCGTCCCATTTCATCGGACCCAGAAGTTCCAATCGAGAGGCGAGCGGTCAATGCTGCTCAAGCGCTTCATGTCGGCTTGAATCAGCTCGTCAGGGGAGAAGGAAAGCCGATCTGGTTTGATCAAGATGCCGAAAAGGTCATGCGCCGCATTCTTGGACGTCAAATCAACGGTGTCTCTCGAACGGACTTTATTGCTAGCGAGGCAAGTGGACCAGTCGTTCTCGATGCAAGATTAGCCCGAAAGGCGAACGTTTTCCTCGATCTAAAGGCGGCAGAAGAGGCATCCAAACTGGAGGATCTAAGCCGCAAGGAACACGGATCGATCGAAGGTCAAGCGATAGGCCTCAGCACCCATTACACCAAACCCGCGCTCGTCATCAGGGAACGACTGTCAGGACGCGAAGTAAAATGCGTGCTGCCGGCATCTCAAGCTGATGAGATCGGGGCGCAGCATCAATGGAAGGACGTTTGGGGAAATCAACGCGTAATAGTGACCGGCGTGTGTCACTTCGACAAGACGGGCGATCTCGTCCGAATAGAAGCTGACAGTGTTGTCAAAGTTGGCGGGCGCGACGTGCCGCTGTCGGAGTTTCGGGACGCCAATTTTTCAGATGGTTTGTCGCCACAAGAACACCTCGATCTCTTGTGGGGAGCGGATAATGGCTGAACTCCGGCGAGTGTATTGGGACGCCTGCGTCTGGCTCGCACTCATAAACGGTGAACCGAAGCGCCGTCGGGCTGTAGAATACATTTATAACTCTGCTCGCGCTGGAACCTACGAAATATGGACCTCGACAATGTCGTATGTCGAGGTATTCAGGATCCGTGGCGAGGAGGCCAATCCAAAACCTTACCCGAGCGCCGGTCTCGACAAAATCGACGAAGTATTCGAGCAGGAGTTCATCAAACTTGTTCCACTCGATGTTGAAGTCGCGAAGTTCGCGCGAAAATTGCTTCGACAGCATTCGGGCTTGAAAAAGCGACCGGACGCAATACATCTCGCCTCCGCGCTGCGATGGCCGGTCGACGTCATGCACACTTATGATGGCAACGATTTGCTGCATCTCGACGGCAAGATGAAAGGCAAGACCGGTTCGCTACTGAGGATTGCCCCACCGGACGATCCGCCAGATGGCCCGCTGTTCCAGGCGTCAGGCTAGCGAATCCGTACAGTTCGGCCTTTACACGGGAGCAGCGACGCCCTATGTCCGGCCGCAATCGAGGTGGCGTGGCCATTTGCGCTCCGCTTCGGTGCCAGCGCGGTTGCAGCGTCGACAGCCGAAGTGCAATCGAAACGGGCACGTCTTGTCGCGGAGGTTTCATGAGATGGCCAAGCTCGATACGTTTCCGAACGCCGACGCGCTGATTGCTGCCCGCAAGCCGGAGCAGCCGGTCGTCGGTTTCCGGCCGCATGCCGCGGGCAAGGCCGCGCGCTGGTTCCTCAAGCATTTCCCCGGCGACGTTGCCTACGCCTACAAGGCGAACAGCTCGGTCTTCCTGCTCGGCGCACTGTATGGCGCTGGCATCCGCCATTTCGACGTCGCCTCGCTGCCCGAGATCGAGGACGCCAAGACGATCCCCGACGCGACGTTCCACTTCATGCATCCGGTGAAGTCGCGGCATGCGATTCGCAAAGCGTTCGGCTTGGGCTGCCGGTCGTTCTCACTCGACAGTGAGGATGAGCTGAAGAAGATCGTCGAGGAAACGAGTAACGCGCGCGATCTGATCCTGTGGGTGCGCATCGCGGTGCCGGCGAAGAACAGCCGCATTCCGCTCGAGCGCAAGTTCGGTATTGCCGGCGCGCGCGCCGCGCGACTGCTGGTGAAAACGCGGCAGGTGGCGAAGGAGGTCGGCATCACCTTCCACGTCGGTTCGCAAACGGTCAGCCCCGAGGCCTACGCGACGGCGCTCGACGAGGTGAAGAAGCTGATCGTCAAGGCGGGGGTGGTGGTTGACCGCATCGACGTCGGCGGCGGTTTTCCGTCGCGCTATTCCAACGAGAAGCCGGCACCGCTGGCTGACTTCATGGCCGTCATTCGGCAGGGCATCGATGCGCTGCCGATCGGCGACCGCTGCCGCGTGATGTGCGAACCGGGGCGTGCACTCGTGGCCGAGGCCGAGAGCCTGATCGTGCGCGTTGATGCGCGGCGCGGCAGCGATCTCTACATCAACGACGGCAGCTACGGCATGCTGTTCGACGCGGCGCATCTGGGCTTCGTGTTCCCGATCCGCATCGTCGGCCGCGAGGTGGGTGAGCCGCACGTGCTGACCCCGTTCGAGCTGTGGGGACCGACGTGCGACTCGATCGATCACATGAAGGGGCCGTTTCTGCTGCCTGACAGCGTGCGCGAAGGCGATTTCCTCGAGATCGGCAACACTGGCGCCTACGCCCGCGCCATCGCCGGCCGCTTCAACGGTTACGGTCAGTACGACGAGGTGATCCTGCAGGACGAACCGATGTTCACCATGTACGGCGAGCTGGCGCTGGCGGCGGTGGGGGAGTGAAGGCTGTAGGGTGCAATAGGCGGCCTGCCCTTCCACCGTATTGCACCGACCAAGTGCCAATTGGACTCACCAGCGGTGCAATACGCCCCGGCTGAGTGCAAAAGCCGGGGCTATTGCACCCTACGAATCGGCGATCATGACAAAAAAACCGCTCGCAAAACTCACCTACCTCCCAGGCGCGGAGAGCTTTCTCGATCCGGTGCGGCTCGATGCCGGGATGCCGGAAAAGGCGAAGGCGGTGGTGATCCCGTTCGGACTGGAGGCGTCGGTCAGCTACGGCAGCGGCACGGCGAAGGGGCCGGCGGCAATCCTGGCGGCGAGCCATCAGCTGGAACTCTACGACGAGGAGCTGGGGCGCGAGGCCTACCGCGACTACGGTGTCGCGGCGGTGGCCGAGCCGAAGATCCCAAAGCGCATCGACAAGGCGCTCGACCTGCTGGCGGCGACCGTCGGCACGGTACTCGAGCAAGGGCGGCTGCCATTCGTGCTCGGCGGCGAACATTCGCTGACGGCGGGCGCGATCCGCCCGTTTGCCGAGCGATTCGATGATCTCGTGGTGCTGCAGTTCGACGCGCATGCCGATCTGCGCGACGGCTATCTGGGAGAAAAGTACTCGCACGCCGCCGCCATGCGCCGTGTGCTCGATCACCCGAACATTCGGATGATCCAGGTCGGCATCCGCGCCTTCTGCCAGGAGGAGGCGGATTTCTACGCCGCCAATCGGAGCCGCATCGACATGCATCTGGCCGTCCATCAGGCGCGCTGGGACATAGAGGCGATCCTGAAGCCGTTGCAGGGCAGGCCGGTCTACATCACCGTCGATATTGACGCGTTGGACGGTGCGATCATGCCGGCGACAGGCACGCCGACGCCGGGCGGAATGAACTACTTGCAGCTCCTCGCGTTCCTGCGCCGCGCTTGCGAACTGGGCCGCGTGGTCGGCATGGACCTCGTCGAGTTCGCGCCGATCAAGGGCTTCCACGCCTACGATTTCACGGCAGCACAACTGGCGGCGAAAATGTTGAACTATGCGCTGCGTGATCCGACGCGTCGGGCATAAGGCGCGTGGCACGGTCGCAGGGTTCAACTGCCGCTCAGGCCCAGATCTCCTGCCGCAACCCTTGCGCATCCAACGGCGGCGTTTCGGGGAAGCGGTGTGCCGTGCCGGCGAGCACGCGCAACGCTGTCCAAGCGCAGGCGCAGGCATCGAGCAGATCGTCGGGGCCGGCGTCACTCGAGCGAAAGCGCGTCTCCAGAAATGCCGGCGGCAGACCGGTAGCCGCGAGCAGCTTGCGGCGAAACGCGAGGCCCGGAGGATGGGGCCGCGACTTCACCTTCTTCGGCGCGTCCAGCGGCGCCTCACCGTTCATGGCCCAGAACGCGGTCTCCGGGTGGCATTCGACGACGCGATCCTGTAGCGCCGGCGTCATCAGCCGGTCGACCTCGCGGATCTTGGCGAAGATGTTGAACGTCTGCTTCGACACCTTGCGCGGCGGATCTGAGTGCGCGAGCGCGATGGCACAGGCCTCGCGGTAGTCCGTCGCCATGACGGCCGCGCGCGCCGGCACCGCGAACACGGAGGACTGCCGGGCGCCGAGCCTGGACCGCGCCGCGATGTCCGCCGCCCGCCCGCCGATACCCGACCGCTCCGGCAGCCCGATCGGCATGTCGACGGCGATGATGCGGGGGGCCTCTGGCAAGGCCAGCACCTCGGCGAACGTCGGCGCGATCAATGCGCGCGGGGCCGCGTCGCTATCGACGGAGCGCAGCACGACGAGCCAGCCGCCCGGGCAGCCATCGACGCCGGCGATCCAGGTGGTGGGGCTCTCCGCCATTCATCCGAGTTCCGTGATTGCAAGTGGCACGACGCTTGTCAGTGCGTGCAGGCTCGCCACGAGGTTGAGTTCGTCCTGCGCACGACTCGTGCGAACGACAAGATCGACGCCAGCGACAGCACGGGCCATGCATTGCGCATGTGATCCGGGGCCGGCCAACTCGGCTGCGAGCAGCAGCGCCGAGAACAGGTCGCCGGTGCCCTTCGGCACGCGGTCGAAGTGCTCGACGCGGCACGTGGCTGCCGGTTCGCCACTCTGGACCAGCACATTCGAAAGCTGCCCTTGTGCCGGCACCGAGGTGATGAGCACGGCACGCGGGCCAAGTGTAGCGGCGGCCAACACCGCGTCGCGTTCGTCGCCGATGCGAGCGCCGGTGAGCCATTCCAGTTCGAACACGTTGAGTTTGACGATAGCCGCGAGCGGAAGCAGCGAGTCTCGGATCGCGGCAGCGGCGTGCTTGTCGACGTAGAGGCCGTTCGGGTGATCGCCGAGGATCGGGTCGACCAGTACGAGTGTGCGTGGATGGGCCTTGCGCGCACGTCGGATGGCTTCCACGGCGAACGCTACGTGCTCTGCGCTCGGCAGGTAGCCGGTCAACACCGCGTCGACCTCTGCCAGCCAGCCGTTGGCGCTGAGGGCGTCGAGCATGCGGCGCAACTGCTCCGGCGCGATGCGGTCGCCCGCGACGTGGGCGTGGCCCGGGTGGTTCGAGAGGAGCACCGTTGGCAGTGCGATCACCTCGTGGCCGAGCGCCTGCAACGCCGGCACGATCGCCGAGAGGCCAACGTGGCCGCGGGCGACTTGCGAGGAGATGGCGAGGACGCGGCTCATAATGTGATGCTAATAAACATTCGACTCGAGCAGCGGTTTGTTGTCGATGACGCGTTGATAGCCAAAGCGCACGAGATCGATCGTGCGGTAGCGGCCATGCGCGAGCAATTCCGCGATGCCGCGCCCGACGCCCGGCGACTGCTGCAGGCCGTGGCCGGAGAATCCGCAGGCGAGCACGAAGCTCGGCAGTTCCGGATGGCAACCGAGGATGGCGTTGTGGTCGAGCGTCGAGACATCGTAGTGGCAGCACCAGGCGCTTTGCACCTTCAACGCTTCCATGGCCGGAACCCGGGCGGCGAGGCCCGGCCAGATCTTCTCGTC
>JANLQP010000208.1:0-5311 GCA_031367895.1 Hyphomicrobiales bacterium | reverse complement strand
GCACGACATTGAGCGGATAGCTGATGTCGGCAAGGTGATTGAAGTTGCGCGAGTTGATAGTTCGGTGGCGCCAGAGTTGGTAGCAGACCGCAAGAACCACCAACCCCAACAGGTAACCCAAGCCATTGGATCAATATGTCCAAACGGTTGATCCAATCCACCAGCCGTCTCGGTCCAGCGCGTAAGCATGATCACGCACATTGATGTCGCGTCGGCCACGTCGTTCGATGGTCTGTACTGATACGCTGGCGTCGCCCGTGCCATTCGAGCGTGCAGCCGTGCTCGCGGCCGTCAAGACCAAGCCTTCGGCGGCCCAAGCGGGCCGGTCTTGACTGCCACTCGACACGGCAGCGATCTGGATGTGTGGCCGGGACGAAGGAAGCTCCGCTGGGGCCGAACCAAGGAAGTCCGTTCCAGATAGGAAGCAAGGAAGTGAAGAGATGCCGTGGTGCTCGCGGGCCCTGCGTTCCCGTTCCCGTTCCCGCGCGCTGTAGAGACGTTGGGAACGGGAACCGGAACTGTCCCCATGAATGGATGGGCTGTCAGGCGCTGGAGAGACGATAGCCGTCACTGCTTTTGACGATGCGGCCGTCGGCGCAGAGCAGGCCGATCCGCTCGAGGAGCGTCGCGGCGCGGACGCGAACTTGGGATCGCAGTTCGGCGAATGGGATCGGCTGGTCGGCACCACCGAGGATGGCCACGATGCGCTCGTCGAGCGAACTGGGCGCCGGCGTCACGGGCTCGCGCCGATCTGCGACTTCGAGAGCGAGGGCGTCTCCGCGCTGCGCCAGCTCGATGGTCAGCGGCTTCGGCGACGGTGCGGCGCGATGCTCGACCGTCAGTCCGATCTCATCGCCGTTACGGCGCAGGTAGAGGTTGCTGTCGCCCCAGGCATGGAACTCAGACGATCCGCGCAGCGCCTGTCCGGCGCGCACGCCGCCGCCGCCCTTCCTGGCGTGATGGACGACGAGCACCGCGGTGCCGTGGCGGCGCTGCAGCTCGCGCAGGAAGGCGAGCAATGGCGCGACCTCGCCGCTGGCGTTCTCGTCGATGCGGTGCAGGCGCACGAACGGATCGAGAATGAGCAGGCGCGGCTGCAGGCGGGCGACGGTGTCGGCGAGGTTGCGGCGGTCGGCGTCGAGATCGAGACGCAGGGTCGGCGCGGTGATGACCTGGATATCGAGATCGGCGAGCACCACGTCGGCTGCAGCGCAGATACCTTCGAGGCGTCGGCGCACGATGTGCAAAGCATCCTCGGCGGCGAACAGCAGCACGCGGCCGGCGCGCGGCACGGCGAAGCGGCGCAGACACGGCGTGCCCGATGCGACGGCCACGGCCAGATCGAGGGCGAGGAACGATTTGCAGCATTTGGGCTCGCCGCCGACGATGCCGACGGCCTGCTCGCCCCACAGGCCGGTGACCAGCCAGCGATGCTCCTCGGCGCGCTCGGCGAGACGCCATGCGGGCTCGACGGGGAGCTGGCTCATCGGCGTTGCCTCGCCGTCTTGGTCTCGGGGACGGGCGGCGTGGCGCACAGTTCGAGGAACAGCTTCTCGTCGATCTGGCGGACCTCGCGTTGGGCCGCGACCGACAGCAGCTCGCCGGCGATGTTCATCAGGGCACGCGGGTTGCCCTGGGCGTGGTCGGCGAGCGTCGCGATCAACTCCGGCGTCAACAACTTGACGGCGCCGGCCTTCTGCAAGGCGTGCACGACCAGCTCGGACAGTTCGTCCGGCGTCGACCGATCGAGCGCGAGGCGCACGCGCATGCGGCTGTTGAGCGGCATCAACTCGTCGGAGCGCAGGCGTTCGAGCAAGCGGCCGTCGCCGGCCAGCACGACGGTCAGGAGGATATGGCTGTCGAGCTTGGCCGACGACAGCAGGCGCAGCTCGGCGAGCACGGTCGGCAGCATCTCCTGCGCCTCGTCGACGATCAGTACGGGTCGCGACAGGGCCGCGTCGATGTGCGTCTGCCAGCGATCGCGCAACAGCTTGGCGCCGCCCCAGCGGTTGGCGGGCCGGAGTTCGACGCTGAAGAGATCACCCATCTCGCGGTAGAAGTCGGGGAGGCCGGCTTGAGGTCGCGTCAGGATGCCGACCTTGACGTCACGCTGTGCGCCGAGGCGTTCGGCCAGAATGCGCAGCGTCACCGACTTGCCGGTGCCGGGCGCCCCGGTGACAAGAGCGAAGCCGCCCTCGCCAACCAATTGCTCGGCCCGCCAGCAGAACGACTCGATCCGGCGCGACACGTGCAATGCCTCGACGGGAACGTCGGGCGCGAACGGGTTCCATTTGAGGCCGTAAAGCGCCAGCAGTTTCTTGGTCATGACGTCTCTCCGTCGTCCTTGGGTTCGTCCAGGGCTTCGTCTTTGGGCAGATAGGGTGGCGCCAAGCCCGTCATGGCCTGCTTGTCGAGCATGCGGGCGAGCAGCGGCGGCAGACCCGTCGCGGGTTCGACACCGGTCGGCATGGACGTGGTCGATGCGGTCGCGATTGGATCGAGCGTGCGGCGCAAACCACTGGCGTTCTTCGTTTTGTCTTGCGGATAGAGGCGGGCGAGCACGGCGCCGGTGCGCTCATCGACGAGGTGGACTTGGCCCAGGTCCCACGACGCGTAGCGCACCTCGATGCGCGTCAGATGCCGGTAGCGGTTCGGCACCTCGAACCGGCGGCCCTCGATGACAATGCTACCGTCGCTTTTTCTCTGCGTGCGCGTGTCGGATCGAGTGAAGGCCAGCCGCAACACATCACTGCCGGGACACTCGCGCGTCACGGTCGGCCCGGCGAGAAAGCGCGTGATCGGCGTTGCGCCGATCTCGGAGTGGTGCTTGCCGTTGTAGTCCTGCTCGACCCAGGCTTGCGTTGCCTCGTTGAGTACGGACAAGGTCAGGTCCGGCACATGCTCCAGCATGGCCATCAGCCGGCCCTCGACGGGGCCCCAGAACGCCTCCTGCTTGGCGTTCTGATAGGGCGAATACGGAAGTGTGGTCTGGTGCAGGACGCCGAGACGCGCCAGCCCTTGTGTGATCTCGGCGGCGGTCATCGCCGCGCCGTTGTCGCTCAACGCTGCGCGCGGCAATCCACGCTTCTGGAACGCCTGCGCCAGGCCGTGCGCGATGATCTCGGCACGCTCCGCCAGATACCATTGCAGGTGACAGGCCAATCGCGAGCGGTCGTCGACAACGCCGAACAGGATCGGCGTCGCCCACTCGCCACGTTGGGTGAGCACCTTGCGCGAGCCATGGTGGCAGTCCCAATGCCAGAGCCCGTTGACGTACTCGGCCTCGTAGCTGCGGATCTCGCGATCGACGATCCGTGCCTCGGCGCGATCGGCGCCGTCGGTCGTGCGCGACGATAATCTGCGGCGCTTGTCGAGGCCGTTGGCCTTCATGAAGCGGCGCAGCGTCGGATACGACGGAACCGGCTTGAGGCCGGGTTGCGTCTCAGCGAGGGCTGCGAGGTTGTCGTGGTGAAGCTGGATGCTCCAGCTCTTGTGGGCGGCGTATTGCGCAACCACGGCTTGGCGGACGGCGTCGCTGACGGCATGCTGCAGGCCCGCGTCGACGCGCACCTTGCGCCGAAGCACGCCGACCGGATCGGCGCGCTCGCGCAGCGCACGGTAATACCAGCGTTCGATGGTCGAGAAGCCGAAGCGCGCGGGCTCGCCGGTTGTCGGATGCTGCCACGTGCGCTGGCTGAGCATCGTGATGGTAGCCCTCAACTCGCCTTTGTCGGGCGGTGCAGCCAGCAATTGGCCGACGACAGAGAAACGCAGATGCGCCCACCGCTCGTGAACGCGTCCCTGGATCTTGGGGGCTCGTGCTTGCTGGGCCATGCCGGCGCTCCTCTGGATCGAGATGCGCTGAAGCGTTGGCATCATGCGTAACAACTGGCGACGAGCATCCTCTGCGGATGCGCCGCGACCGTTATCGAGCCTGCATGCCGGCGCCTCCCGTAACGGGACCAAGGAAGCGCAGCAGCGCGATCAATCGATCGGCGGCATCACCGGTGAAGCGGTCGAGGAGCGATGCCGGCAGGCTGTCGTGTTCGACCGGCGGCATGAAAGCGGCCCGCGCGATCCGCCAGAACGGCGTTGCGGTAAAACTGTCGCGCCACCATCTGCGCCAGCGCGCCACGGTACGGCGGTCGACGCTGACGACCTCAGAGAGGTGCGCCATCCGCGCGTCCGTCACGCCGTGCTGCAGCATCGCGATCAGCACGACGACCGCGGCGACATAGACGCGGCGGCCGAGAAAGCGCAGCGACGCCGGCGTCTCTCTGCCCCGGCAGCCATCAACCGCGCAGCAGAAGCTGAAGCGCCGGTCGTGTTCGGGGCCGAGCTTGCAGCCGCGTCCCCTGGGCTTGCGCCTGAACTTGGCTGAATGCAGCGCGCCGTCGCAGTACCGGCATCGCCCGGCGCGCGCCGTCTCGGCGAGATCGGTGTCGAAGGCGAGCAGCAGCTCGTGGAATCTGGCATCGGCCAGCAGGGTTGCGTACAAGGAAGCCATCCGTCTCAACCTGAGGTCTGACCCCCATGGCCAAGCCCGGACGCAACGATCGCTGCCCCTGCGGCAGTGGCAAGAAATACAAAGCATGTTGCTTGACGACGGATGAGGTAGCCGAGCAAGCGCGGCTGGCGGCGGCGCGGGCGCCGCGCGAGGAACACGGCGCCGAAAAGCGCTTGAGCCTGCGCGAGGTGCGTGCGGCGATGCTTGCCAAACTCGCCGGCAACGACCCAATCGATGATGATGCGCTGTTCGCGGACGACTTGCTCGACGACGACCCGATGGATGCGTCGAATGCCGTGCTCGACCTGATCCGCTCCGGCAAGCTCGACGAAGCCGAGGTAGCGGCCCGGGCGCTGCTGGCGCAATACCCGGATGTGCACGACGGCTGGGACCGGCTCGGCATGGTTCACGAAAAGCGCGGCGAGAACCGCCAAGCCGCCGATTGCTATCGAAAGGTGGTCGCGTTCCTCGACGACAACCCGGACTACTCCGAGCCCGCGTTCAAAGAAACCTTCGTCGCGCGCATCGCCCAGCTCGACCCGCCTGCCACCGGCTGATCACTTCGTGCCCAATGCTCATGATCGGCGAGGGCGGCTGACACCGCCCCATCGACAACCGAGATCACGCCACCGGGAGATTACCCTCGAATGCCGAGGCTGGGGTTACCCACATGAAGGACTTGTCCTTCGCCGCGCGACCGTCCTCTTTCAGAACCTGCACCGTCGTCTCGTCCATCTGCAGGACGTCGTAGGCGAGCTGCATGTCGTTGAAGAGATCGATCAGCGGCTGGACGAGATCACCGAG
>JANLQP010000182.1:0-1777 GCA_031367895.1 Hyphomicrobiales bacterium | reverse complement strand
ACGCAGCGCGGTGAAGACGTAACCCTTGATGGCGTCGATCAGGGCCAGCTTGCTCGCTGGAAGAAGGCGTTCTGGGACAACCACAACAACCGGCAGAAGATCAACCGTCCGCTGATCGCGAGCGGCGATGTGCAGGACGTTCAGGTTGGCAAATCCTGGCTGCTGGCTATTCGAGTGCGGCAGGCGACGCGGCAGGAGCGGCCGATCTTCAAGGGCATGGACCCGATCGACGGCACCTACAAGCGCCGTCACGAGGGCGACTACCGGTGTTCGCCGGAAGAGGTTGGCCGCATGATCGCCGATGCGGACAACACGCCGGCCGACGCGCGCATCCTCGACGGCTTCGGCATCGACGACCTGGACGAACCGTCGATCATCGCCTTCCGCAACGTATTCTCGGCCAGGGCGCCGCATCCGTGGCAGGCGTTGTCCGGCACGGATCAACTCGAGAAGTTCGGCGCATGGCGCAAGGACCACGAGACCGGCAAAGTCGGTCTCACGCTCGCTGGGTTGCTGATGTTCGGCAAGCACCAAGCCATCACCAGTCCCGGCGCGGCGCCGAACTACATGGTCGACTTTCGCGACTACCGTGGCCGCCGGCCGGAGGAACGGTGGGGCGATCGCGTCTTCCCGGACGGCACTTGGGAAGCGAACCTGTTCCAGTTCTACCAGCGCTGCTGGCCCAAGGTGTCCGTGGACCTGAAGGTGCCGTTTTCGTTGAAGGGCGTGCAGCGCGTGGACGAAACACCGGTTCACGAGGCGTTGCGCGAGGCGGTGGTCAACGCCATGATCCACGCCGACTACAAGGTCGGCGGTGGCATCGTGATCATGCGCCACGATGATCGCTACCAGATGGAGAACCCCGGCACGTTGCTCGTGTCCCAGGAGCAGCTTCGCCGCGGTGGCGTGTCCGAGTGCCGCAACAAGTCGCTGCAACGGATGTTCATGCTGATTGGTGTCGGCGAGCAGGCCGGCTCCGGATTCGCACGCATTCAGGACGGCTGGAAGAACCAGCAATGGCGCGCGCCACGGCTGACCGAGCAGGATCGGCCGGATCGGGTTCAGCTGGTGATGCCAATGATCAGCTTGATGCCGAAGAAGGCATTCGACGATCTGCGCGATCGGATCGGGCCGTCGTTCGATCGGCTTGATCAGGGTGAGCGGATCGCCTTGGCCACCGCGTCGATCGAAGGTGATGTGACGAACACGCGGATGCAGGATCTCGTGCTGGATCATCCCGCCGATATCACCAAAGTGCTGCGCGGGCTGGTGACGAAAGGGTTGCTCGCAACCGACAATCAACGACGCTGGACGCGATACCGGCTGCCAACGGCAACCGCGCCGCAGCATGATTTGTTCTCGGCAGCGTCGCCGGACAGTGAGGGGAGTGGGTCGTCACGCACCGGCGCCGACTCCCCGCATAGCGGCCCGGACTCCCCCCGTACTGAGGACGACTCCCCACGCAACGGGAGGGACTCCCCGCATACCGAAGCGGACTCCCCACTCAATGCGGATGAAGTCGACGCCCTCCGACCCATCGCCGAACCCGTCTCAAGGCAGAAGCGTGCATCGGCGGCCAAGCTTCGGGGCGTCATCCTCCAACTTTGCCACGGCAGGTATCTGACGGCGGATCAGCTGGCCAATCTCTGCAACCGGGAAGTCGAAGGACTACGCGACCGGAATTTGTCCAAGATGGTCAGTGAGGGGTTGCTGCGTTTCCGCCATCCGGAGCTGCCGAACCACCCAGATCAAGCCTACACTGCCACCAAAAAGGCCT
>JANLQP010000130.1:0-4801 GCA_031367895.1 Hyphomicrobiales bacterium | reverse complement strand
CCACGACGTGATGCTGGCGCTCGACTGCGCCGCGACCGAGTACTTCAAGAACGGCAAGTATCATCTGGAAGGCGAAGGCAAGACGCTCGACCCCGAGCAGAACGCCAAGTATCTGGCGGACCTCGTCGCGCGCTTCCCCATCGTCTCGATCGAAGACGGCATGAGCGAGGACGATTGGGCTGGCTGGAAGGCGCTCACCGACCTGATCGGCGACAAGTGCCAGCTGGTCGGCGACGATCTGTTCGTCACCAACACCGAGCGTCTCGCCCAGGGCATCAAGACCAGCACCGCCAACTCGATCCTGGTCAAGGTCAACCAGATCGGTTCGCTGACCGAGACGCTCGATGCGGTCGACATGGCGCACCGTGCCCGCTACACGGCCGTCATGTCGCACCGCTCCGGCGAGACCGAGGACGCGACCATCGCCGATCTTGCGGTCGCGACCAATTGCGGGCAGATCAAGACCGGCGCGCTGTCGCGTTCCGACCGGCTCGCCAAGTACAACCAGCTGATCCGCATCGAGGAGCAGCTCGGCGACGTCGCCCGCTATGCCGGCCGTGGCGTCATCCGGACGAGTTGAGGCCTCCTCGATCAGGCCCGGCAATGGGACGCGGGCGGAACACAACTTTACGTGCGTTTAACCGTGGCCTGGTACAACAGCCATGTACCCGGTTGCATCCCAGTCTTCCGTCAGTTGCGCGTATCCTCGAACCATGATGGCTCCCGACCTCGTGCGGCAACGCAATCCATTGTTGTTCGTATGCCTCGGTCTCACGGCGTACTTCGGCTATCACACGATCCAAGGCAGGCACGGTCTCGATGCGCGCTCCAGACTGATCGAACGCTCCAGTACGCTCGAGCGGGAGATCAGAGCGCTCGAGACCGTGCGTGCTCGTTTGGAGCGCGAGACGGCGCTTCTGAACGAGGCTGCCCCCGATCCCGATTTCATCGATGAGTTGGCCCGCCAGACGCTTGGGTTTGCTTTGGCCGCCGACCGGCTGATCGTCGAACGCTCGGGCCCGCGTCGCGCGCTGCGATAATCTCTCTGCACAAAACCCAGGCGCTTCGCAGTTCGGTGGGCGAGACGCACGCGTCCGGCTGCAGTGCCATGAATGTTCAAGGGGTGGCAACGTCGGCGCGGCTCGTGTAGGGTCAACTGACCGATTTCCGCGGGATTCTGAGGGAGGCTCCATGGCGCTGCCGGGCACCGAGGTCATGTCCACTGTCGACACCACCCATAACAGCCGTGGGCTTGCTCCATTGACGCGCGAGGAGGAGCTCGAGGCCTATCGGCAGATGCTGCTGATCCGCCGCTTCGAGGAGCGGGCAGGCCAGCTTTATGGCATGGGCTTCATCGGCGGTTTCTGCCACCTCTACATCGGCCAGGAAGCGGTTGTGGTCGGTCTGCAGATGGCGTCGAAACCTGGCGATCAGGTGATAACGACCTATCGTGACCACGGCCACATGCTGGCGACCGGCATGGACGCCAAGGGCGTGATGGCGGAGCTTACGGGGCGGAAGGGGGGCTACTCCAAGGGCAAGGGGGGCTCCATGCACATGTTCTCGAAAGAGAAACATTTCTACGGTGGCCACGGCATCGTCGGCGCGTCCGTGCCGCTAGGAGCGGGCCTCGCCTTCGCCAACAAGTACCGCGGCAACGACAACGTCTGCTGGTGCTATTTCGGTGATGGCGCGGCGAACCAGGGCCAAGTCTACGAAACCTTCAACATGGCGAAGCTCTGGTCGCTGCCGGTGATCTTCGTCATCGAGAATAATCACTACGCCATGGGCACGGCCGTTGAGCGTGCAGCCGCGACCACGAATTTCGCCATTCGCGGCTTGTCGTTCGACATCCCCGGCGAGCAGGTCGACGGCATGGACGTGCGCGCCTGCAAGGCTGCCGGTGAGAGGGTCGCCGCACACGCCCGCGCCGGCAAGGGTCCCTACATCCTGGAAATGCTGACCTACCGCTACCGCGGCCATTCCATGTCAGACCCGGCCAAATACCGCACCCGCGAGGAGGTCGAAAAAGTGCGCGAGGAGCGCGACCCCATCGAACGCGTCCGCCGCCGCATTCTCGAAGGCCGCTTCGCCAGCGAGGACGAGTTGAAGGCCGTCGACGCCGAAATCCGCCGCATCGTCACGGAAGCCGCCGAGTTCGCACAGAGCAATCCCGAGCCCGACGCAAGCGAGCTTTTCACGGATATTCTGGCGGGCGGGTGAGATGCTCAGGCGGCGAGTCTTGGTCCCAATTCTGATGTCGATTTCGCTGACAAGCGAAGCGACCGCGTTTTGGGAGACGCCTTACTCCAACTGGCCCAACTATAGCCTAGAAACCAAAATCGCCTACCTCTCTGGCTTTATGAAGGGGCACCTTCACTTCTTTCATGTCGGAGACCATGAAGGCAAACGCGAGCAACTCAAGCAATGCTTGTCGTTTGCGGGCATGAAGGCGTTCGATGAAGCAATGGTGGCAACAGTCGTTGATGAGCCCGAGTTGCGATCAAAGGAAGTCGGGCATGTTGTGATGCGGACATTTTTTCGTATGTGTGGACCCTTGAAGAATTGAAGCAAGCCACATGACCGCCCCGGCCAAAATTCCCGCCACCTACGCCGACCTCGAGGCCGTGCCGCCGCATCTCGTGGCCGAGATTTTATTTGGCACGCTGGTCACGCATCCGCGTCCGGTGCGCCGGCACGGTGGTGCGACAAGTGCGCTGGGAATGGCGGTCGGCAGCCCGCACCAACTCGGCGTCGGCGGCCCGGGGGGCTGGATCTTCGTCGATGAACCGGAACTTCATCTTGGGCCGCACGTCGTCGTCCCGGATATCGCGGGGTGGCGGCGTGAGCGCATGACCGAACCAGCCGACAAGGCGTTTTTCGAAATTGCGCCCGATTGGGTATGCGAAGCTTTGTCACCTTCGACCGAGAAGTATGACAAAGGTGCAAAGCGCACGATCTATGCACTCTACGGGGTCGATTTCCTCTGGCAGCTTGACCCACGATCAAAGAGCCTCGAAACGTTCAAACGCTCCGACAAGTCCTGGCTTGTTACGGGCGTGTTTTTCGACGATGACGAGGTGAAAGCTCCGCCCTTCGATGCTGTGGCCTTTTCGCTCGGCCTGCTCTGGCCGTTCGATTCGCCGACCACCGAACCCGTAACCTGACGTCACCAACCTGCGAGCACGAGCCCCCCATGCCCACGCAAATCCTGATGCCCGCCCTGTCACCGACCATGGAGGAGGGCAAGCTCGCCAAATGGCTCGTCCAGGAAGGGAGCCGCATCAAGCCGGGCGACATCCTGGCCGAGATCGAGACCGACAAGGCGACCATGGAGGTCGAGTCGGTCGAGGACGGCATCATCCAAGAACTGCTGATCGCCGCCGGCACCGAGAAGGTGAAGGTCAACACGCCGATCGCCATTATCCGCGGCGAAGGTGAAGCCGCCGGTAGTGCGCGCGCGACGCCCACGCCGGCAGCCAAAACCAATGGCGGTGGCATGCCCGCAACTGCGCCTTCGCCCGCGCCGCAGGCGGCGCCCGCCCCGATGCCGCGCCCGGCGGTGCATTTCGCGCAGGCTGCGCCCGCCCATACCGGCGATACGATTACGCAGACCATGCGCGAGGCGTTGCGCGACGCCATGGCCGAGGAGATGCGCCGTGACCCGGACGTCTTCCTGATGGGCGAGGAAGTTGCCCAGTACCAGGGCGCCTACAAGATCAGCCAAGGCCTTCTCGAAGAGTTCGGACCAAAGCGCGTCATCGATACGCCGATCACCGAGCAGGGCTTTGCCGGCATCGGCGTCGGCGCGGCCATGTCGGGCCTCAAACCCATCGTCGAGTTCATGACCTGGAACTTCGGCATGCAGGCCATCGATCAGATCATCAACTCGGCGGCGAAAACGCTCTACATGTCCGGTGGCCAGATGGGTTCGCCGATCGTGTTCCGTGGCCCCAATGGTGCCGCCGCACGTGTTGGCGCACAGCACAGCCAGTGCTTTTCGTCCTGGTATGCGCATGTGCCGGGTTTGAAGGTCGTGGCGCCCTCGACCGCAGCCGACGCCAAGGGCCTGCTGAAATCCGCGATCCGCGATCCGAACCCGGTGCTGGTGCTTGAAAACGAGTTGCTGTACGGGATCGCCGGGCCGGTACCGAAGGGCATCGACTGGCTGGTCCCTATCGGCAAGGCGCGCATCGTCCGTCCCGGCCGGCACGTCACCGTCGTCTCCTTCGCGCGCGGCATGCAATACGCGCTTGCGGCCGCCGAGACGTTGGCGAAGGACGGCATCGAGGCCGAGGTGATCGATTTGCGCTCGCTCCGCCCGATCGATTGGGAAACGATCATTGGCTCGATCAAGCGGACCAATCGTCTCGTTACAGTGGAGGAGGCGTGGCCGACCTGCTCCGTCGGCTCGGAGATTTGCGCCCAGGCCGCCATCCAGGCGTTCGACTATCTGGACGCACCGCCCGCCAAGGTGTCCGGCGCCGATGTGCCGATGCCCTACGCCGCAAACCTCGAGAAGCTGGCTCTTCCCAACGCCGACCAGGTCATCGCGGCAGTCAGGAGCGTATGCTATGTCTAATTCGAAGCCGCGCGCGCTCGCCATTCCGCCGGGCGCACTCGAGGATGCCGAGGGCGCCGAGGTTCTGCGCGCCTGGATCGCGAACAAGGGCCTGCACGTCTCGCTGGCTCCAGCGTTCGATAGTCCCGAGCCCTGGGGCATGATGCTGGTCGATATCGCGCGGCATGCGGCGCGCGCGATGGCGGCGGAGAAAATCTGCCCGGAGGCAGAGGCTCTGAA
>JANLQP010000126.1:0-6374 GCA_031367895.1 Hyphomicrobiales bacterium | reverse complement strand
GAAGGCGTTGATCGCCTTGGCGTGCTTCAGGATGCCGGCGATGTAGTGCAGGCAGGTGTCCGAGAGATCGGCGTACTTGTTGCCAGCGAACGTCGGCTTGCCGGCCTTCCAGATCGACTGGTGGACGTGCATGCCCGAGCCATTGTCGCCGAAGATCGGCTTCGGCATGAAGCAGGCGGACTTGCCGTAGGCCTGGGCAACGTTGTGGATCACGTACTTGTAGATCTGCATATGGTCGGCCATCGTCACCATCGGGCAGAACTTGATGCCGAGCTCGTGCTGAGCGGCAGCCACCTCGTGGTGGTGCTTTTCCACCGCAACGCCCATTTCGGCCATGACCGAGAGCATTTCCGAACGGATGTCCTGGGCGCTGTCGATCGGCGGAACCGGGAAGTAGCCGCCCTTGACGCGCGGACGGTGGCCGAGATTGCCCATCTCGTATTCGGTGCCCATGTTCGAGGGCAGCTCGGTGCCGTCGATCTTGAAGCCCGTGTTGTAAGGATCCGACGAGAAGCGGACGTCGTCGAAGATGAAGAATTCAGCTTCCGGGCCGACGAAGATGGTGTCGCCGATGCCGGTCGACTTCAGGTAGGCCTCGGCCTTCTTGGCAATGCCGCGCGGATCGCGGCTGTAGAGTTCGCCAGTCGACGGCTCGATGACGTCACAGAAGATCGCCATCGTGGTCTGCGCGAAGAAGGGGTCCATGTGCGCCGACGACGGGTCGAGCATCAGCGTCATGTCGGAGGCTTCGATACCCTTCCAACCGGCGATCGAAGAGCCGTCGAAAGCGTAGCCTTCAGCGAACATGGCTTCGTCGACGCACGACGCGTCGGCCGTGACGTGCTGCATCTTGCCTTTGGTGTCCGTGAACCGCAGGTCCAGGAACTTCACGTCCTTGTCCTTCATCATCTTCAGGACATCGGCCGCCGTCGTCATCTTGTCTGCCATCGTGGCTCCCCTTAGCTTGCAACTGGGCTACAACTCTTCGTAGTTCTTCGGTCGTGGGCTTTTGTCGTCGCTCTTCGGTCGTCTCGTAAATCAACGCCGGTCCAGCGCAGAGAGCGTGGCCGCTCAACCGCGTCGGAGGCCGGAAAACGTCGTCAGATCGCGTCAGCGCCGGTCTCGCCGGTACGGATACGAATGGCCTCTTCGATCGTCGAGATGAAGATCTTGCCATCGCCGATCCGGCCGGTCTTGGCAGCCCGCTGGATCGCTTCGACGGCCTTCTCCAGCATCTCGTCGCCGAGCACAACCTCGATCTTCACTTTGGGCAGGAAATCCACCACGTACTCGGCTCCGCGATAAAGCTCGGTGTGGCCCTTCTGGCGGCCAAAACCTTTGGCCTCGATCACGGTGATGCCCTGCAGCCCGATCTCCTGCAGGGCCTCTTTCACCTCGTCGAGCTTGAACGGTTTGATGATCGCTTCGATTTTTTTCATGTTGGCCTCGGGGGTGGCGGCATAACGCACGCCGGCAGGCATGGGAGCACAGGCTTGGTCCGCACGCACGTAGCATGTCGCATGCCAGATGGTAAATGGTGATTTAAACTTCGCGATTTCAGGTGGTTAAGGTGCAGCGCCCAAACTATAGGCGGAACCCACCCTCAACGGACGCCTAAATCTCAGTCCGAATGCCCATATTTTAATCATTGTGCTCGCGTTCTTCGGGTGGCCTTGCCCCTGTGCTACCCTCCCAAGGCGGTGTGCACGTCGCGCGCCGACTATGGCATCACTTGCGGAGACACCTCATGCGCGTCCTCGGCATCGACCACTTCGTGCTGACCGTGAAGTCGATCGAGCAGACGGTCGCGTTCTACACTGGCGCGCTTGGGCTGACGCACGAGGTGTTCGGGCCGATGCAGCGGCATGCGCTACGGTTCGGCGCCCACAAGATCAATCTGCATCAGGCCGACAACACATTCGACCCGAAGGCCGCGCACCCGACGATGGGCTCCGGTGATCTCTGCTTCCTGGTCGATGATCTCGCCGGCGCCGAGGCGCAACTGAAGGCTGCGGGCGTGGACATCCTGGTCGAGCGTTCGACGCGGGCCGGTGCGCGTGGGCCGATCACCTCGATCTATGTCCGCGACCCCGACCAGAACCTCGTCGAGCTGTCGGTCTATCAGGATGGCACCAGGGCTGCGTCATGACCCCGATCACGCACACCGGACTCGAGGTGTTGACTACCGCCGAGATGGCGAAGGCCGACCAGATCGCGGTCAACTCGGGCGTACCGTTCCTGACACTGATGGAGAATGCCGGCCGCGCCGTTGCCGACGAAGCAATGAAGATGGTGCCGTTGGGGGCGACGATCGCCGTGCTCTGCGGCCCAGGCAACAACGGCGGCGATGGGTTCGTCGCGGCGCGGCTGCTGAGAGAGCGCGGGCATCAGGTCAACGCCGCAAGTCTCGTTCCCGTGACCTCGTTGAAGGGCGATGCTGCGGAAATGGCCCGCCGTTGCGACACGATAATCCTGGAAGACTGGCCAGAGGTATTCCGCGTCGAGAACGCACTCGTGATCGACGCGCTCTTCGGCGCCGGGCTGTCGCGTCCCGCCGAAGGCGACTATGCGTCGGCGATCGAGTTGATCAATCAATGTCGCGACAACGACGGCATTCCAGTGCTCGCAGTCGATGTGCCGAGCGGCTTGGATGGGAACACAGGACGTGCGCTCGGCTCATATGTCGTTCAGGCCACGCGCACCGTCACCTTCTTCAGGAAAAAGCCCGGGCATGTGCTGCTGCCGGGCCGCGACTTGTGTGGCACACTCATCGTCGCTGACATCGGCACCCCCAACGATATTTTCGACGACATGTATTTCGGCGACGAAAGCGCGATCCTTAGCCCGCGCGTCACGGCCAACGCCCCAGCACTTTGGCACGCGACATTTCCGCGCCTCACAAACGCTGCGCACAAATACACCCGCGGCCACGCCGTCGTCGTGTCGGGTCCGGCCGCAAAAACCGGCGCTGCCCGTCTCGGTGCGCGCGGCGCACTGCGCGCTGGTGCCGGCCTCGTCACGGTGGCCAGCCCGAAGGATGCGGTCGCCGTCAATGCCGCACACCTGACGGCGATCATGCTGGAACCGTTCGAGGTGCCGAGCCTGCACGCGACGCTGAGCGACACACGTCGCAACGCCATACTGATCGGACCTGGCTGCGGTGTCGGTCAGGCGACCCGTGACATGGTCGAGACCATCCTCTCGGCCGATCGGGCGACCGTCCTCGATGCCGATGCGCTGACCTCGTTCGAGTACCAGCCTGCGGTCTTCGATATGCAGCCTGTCGTGGGCGAACGCCCCGCCGACCCCTATCCCAACGATACGCACCCCGGCGCACTTTTCGACATGATCGCGGGCAAGGCGCTCCGCCCACACGCCACCAAACCGACACCGGAGCGGCGGCGGTCAGTCGTCCTCACGCCGCACGAAGGCGAGTTCAAGCGGCTGTTCGGCGCGTTGCCGGGCTCGAAGCTCGACCGGGCCCGGGCGGCGGCCCGGCGCTCCGGCGCGGTGGTCATCCTGAAAGGCCCCGATACCGTCATCGCGGATCCGAACGGTTCGGCTGCGATCAACGACAACGCGCCGCCCTGGCTCGCGACCGCGGGCTCCGGCGACGTGCTCGCGGGTTTCGTTACCGGGTTGCTGGCTCAGGGCATGGCCCCGTTCGAGGCCGCGTGCGCCGCCGTCTGGCTGCACGGCGAATGCGCCAACGTCTTTGGTCCGGGCCTCATCGCCGAGGACCTGCCCGAGATGTTGCCGCGGGTGCTGGCGAAGCTGCTCGCGGACCATAGGGTGCAATAGGCGGACCTGCACATGCCACCATATTGCACCGCTCGGGCGTTCCATTAACGCTCAATCGGTGCAACGGCGCTTTGCTTGTTGCACCCTACAAGGGCCTTACTTTCCCTGCCACTCGTCCTTCACCTCGTCGCACTTCGGGCCGATGAAATCGTTGATATCCTCGACGACCGTCGACTGCAGCACGTTGAAGGTGTTGTCGGTGGCGGTCGCGGTCCACATGGCGCCCTTGACCAGCGACGGCGCCTCGATCGTGCCCCAGTTGAGCGTGGCCTTGGTCGCCTTACCCTTCTCGAAGGTCACCTTCGGCGAAAAGTCGAACTTGATGTCGGCCTTGGCCTCCTTGTCGCGCTCGACCTCGCAGACGACCTGATGCTTGTCGAGTTGCGCCTCGTACTTGTCGTCGGTCATGCCCTTGATGAGGTCGGCGCGTTTCAGCTTGATGTCGGCCACGCACTTGATGCCGCCCCAGGGCCAGGAGACCTTGGCCTTTTCGACCATCTTGGTCAGCTGCTCCTTGCGCCAAGTTTTCAGCACGTTGCAGGAGATGTCGCCGCCGTCGGCCTTCTTGTTGCGGAACGCAGCGCAGATCTTGACCTTGCAGTCCTTGCGCAGCTCGCGCTCTTTTTTCTCTTCGGGAGTGAGATCCTCGGGCTTGATGCTGCTGCCCGTGCCGGTGCCAGTCGTGACCGGCTTGTCCTGCGCGTGGACGCGGGACTCGGACCCAAGGTCAAGCCCCAGAAGTGATGCAACAGCAAGAACGGCGATCGGCAAACGCATGGTAGCCATGTCTCCCCCAGTCCTCATGTTCGAGCCGGTGTGTGGCGCCGGCGTTCAGGCAGAGCTATGCCCGCCGAGATGTACCGGATTATGGCAGCCGCGTGCACGCCGCCTTGCTTTTAGTGCTCTTACGTCGCCTTCAGTATGCCAGGTGGTGTGGGAGGGGCGGCGCCGCGAGGCGTCCCCCTATCCCGATCAGTGACCCGTCTCTACCGGAACTTGTTTCGTTCTCGGGCCTTCTGCAGTTGCTGTAGCGGACCACGCCCGTCGCGGTGCAGATCGCACAGCTTGCGCACGTCTATCGACCAGCGAGCCGGTCACTTCGCTGCACTGCACCTCACTTCTTCGGATCGAGTGTGCGCTCTTCCAACCGCTCGAACTCGCCTTCAATCACAGGTCCATCGCCTGCGGCAGCAGCGGAGCGCGGGCGTGGCTCGTGCGGGGCCTCGCCGCGTTCGACGACGATATCCTCGACATGGAAGAAGGTTTTCATCAGCCAGCTGGCCAACATGCGGCGCACGGGCGGGATCTGCAGCAACAGACCGAAGCCATCGGCGATCAGGCCGGGCGTCACCAGCAGTACGCCGCCAGCGACGGCAAGTGCGCTGTCGAACATCTTCGGTACCGGCGCCTCGCCGCGCTGCATGGCCTCCTGCGCCTTCAACGGCGCCGAAAACCCTTCATGCGAGATGATGATCGAACCGAGCGTGGCGGTGCCGATGACGATCGCCAGCATCGACCAGAAACCGAGCATCTGGCCAACCTTGATCAACACGCCGATCTCGAGCATCGGAATGGCGAACAGAAGGATGATGGCGACGAGCTTCATGTGGGGCTTGAGCCTACAACGGTGAATTGCAGCGTAGCCCGCAATGATGGCAATCGGAAGCCGAAACAGGTTTCAGGTTACGCGGGTGGCTGGGACGCGCCTTCTGTCGCGAAAGATCGAGCCGCCGCAGTAGGTGTCCCATCGAGCTTTCAATGACCCATATCTCCTTTGCCGATGGCGATCGGGTCGACCGAGGCGATGCAGCAGCCTTGGAATCCTTCGACATTGAGCGCCGCGAACAGATTGCCGAACTGGTCGTGGAGATCGGCTATGGCCTCCGCCATTGTCTCTGAACCAATTATCGGTCCGGCGAGAGGTGTTCTGGAGAGGCTCGGCGAAAGAGCGTTGACGCGCACCGGTGGAGCCAACTCCAGATGAGCTGCCATGGCCGCGGTCGCCTCTCACGACATCTACCGCGCGTCTTCGCGTGTCTGGGCTCAGATTCAACTGGAGCGATGGTATCGATGGTCCATCCGATCGCGCCTCGAGCGGATTTAGGATGTCGGGCGCAGCATCAGGCGTCACGGGGACGCCATCCTCGCTCGTTCGACAGCCGCATGGTCAACGGCCTCGTCAACGGCCTCGTCAACGGCATCAACAATCCAGGTCAACCCACGTGAAATAGCGGGGGGCCATAATTTCGCGCTTCAGAACATCGCCCCGCAGTTTTGAAAGATTAACGCTGAGCAGACGGTCCAGCGCCAGATGACGCGAAACTGAATTCGTCCCCTAGTGATCTGCGCTGTCGGCAACCTCGTTAACTGTCCACGACCGGTGAGTGTGAACTGAAGCGAGCGACGCCAATGCGCCGTCCGTGAGAGCCGGATCGAAACCACGTCCAGGAGAGACAAATGCTCGGATTGAAATTGATCGCTGCCGGTTTGACGGTGGCTGGCGGCCTACTTCTCGCCAGCGTACCGGCGCGCGCAGCGGACGACATCGTCGACACTGCGGTCAAGGCCGGCTC
>JANLQP010000123.1:0-3479 GCA_031367895.1 Hyphomicrobiales bacterium | reverse complement strand
CAAGGCATCCAACGCGACAATCGCCATTGCCGATATTACCAACGTGGAAAACGTGAAGGGCACCTCCCATTCCGACACTCTCATAGGCAACGGCGGGAACAACCTGCTGGATGGCTTCGGCGGCAATGACAACATCAATGGCGGGGCCGGCAGCGATACAATTCTCGGTGGCAGCGGCAACGACGTCCTCAATGGCGGTGCTGGCAACGACATACTGACCGGCGGAACTGGGTCCGATGTCTTTCAATTCAATGCTAGTTGGGGTACGGACAGGGTCAAGGATTTCATGACCGGCTCGGACAAAGTGGAGTTCGCCGGGGTTGCCGGCGTCACCAGCATAGCCAATCTAACCATCGCCAGCACGACCACGGGCGCCGATGTGGCCTATGGAACAAGCCACATCATCCTGGAAGGCATCGCAGCAAGTAGCCTGACGTCAGCTGACTTTCTGTTTCACTAGGCCCGGCGGTGCGGCTTCAATCGCAGCTGGCCTAGAGTAGAGTCGAGGAGAGGCGCGGTAACTTGGGGCTTGTAGCCATCGTCCCGTTTCCTCTCCCCGCTCGTCGAGCTGGATGTGCGGTTTTCCCGCATCCGCTCTCCGACTGGCTTCACGCGAAGGCATGCGGCGTATCGGCACGTTGCGGTTTTCGGCTGAGCTTGAGGACACCGAGGTCGTCGAAGACTCTCTCAGCCGAGAATTGCCGGGTTCCGCGCGAGCGGACCTTGTGCCGACGCCGAAGGAAGTGGCGAACGCGTTCTGCGACGTACCAGTTGACCTCGTCATAGGCCTGGAACCAACATTCGTGCTACCAGCCGCCACATCGGCCGTAGAGTCGAGGAGAGGCGCGGGACCTAAGAGCCGATTGGCTGGCATCCCGGTTCCTCTCCCCGCTCATCGAACCGTGCATGCAGATTTCCCGCACACGGCTCCGACTGGATTCACAGCAGACCCACGGCTGTTTTGGATTTGCCTTTGCGACTGAGGCGCAGCACGCCGAGTTCCCCGTAGATATGTCGATCAGGGAACGCTTTGTAGCCGTGCCCGCGGACCTTGTGCCGCCGCGTAAGGAAGACACGGACGCGTTCAGCGACGTGATGATTGACAGCCCGGTGGGCGTCCGTCAGCGCCCCGTAGGCGAAGTAACCCGACCAGCCGCGCAGCACTGCGTTGAGCCGGTCGCGCACATCGTCCCAGGTGCTGGGATTTACAGCCACTAGAATGTCGCTCACTTTGTCTTTCAAGCGTCCAATGCTCTTCTTCGACGGACTTGCACCCTGATACACACGACCATTCTTCCATCGTTTCTGCTGCGGGGCAAAGTGCGGACCGAAGCTGTAGCCGAGGAAGTCGAACCGCTCGACCCGGGCATTCTTCACCGAGGTTTTGGCCTCGTTGATCGTCAACCCGAGTTTCGCCATCACGCCGCGTGTCCACGCCAGAGCCTCGTCCGCGCGAGAGGATGACGAAGTCGTCGGCGTAAGAGACGATGGAAGCGCGGAACGCGCGCTCCCGTTCCGTCAGGCGCCAGTGCTTCAGGAAACGGTTGATGTAGAGGTTGGCGAGCAACGGCGAGATGACCCCGCCTTGCGGCGTGCCCGTCGTGTTGCTCTTACCCCCGCTGATCCGCCGCGTCCCGTCGCGATCCTTTTCTTCGACCGGTGCTTTGAGCCACATTTTGACAATGGCCAATATCTTCCGGTCCACAATCCTGCGGGCAACGCACTGTATGAGTTCGTCGTGCGGGATCGTGTATCGCGGTAGAATCTGTGATGGATGTCAAGCCAAAGATGGCTTGGCAATGGGGGGATTTGGCGACCAGCAACGATCTCCTTTGAGCAGTGAATTCGCGAGCACGAGCAGTCTCCGCATGACGGCGGTGATGGCGACTTTCGGCTTCTTGCCCACGGCGACGAGGCGATCATAAAGGCGCTGAAGCTCTGGATTGAAGCGGGCCGCCGAGAGCGCCGCCATGTAGATGCCGGTGCGCACAATCTTGCGGCCACCTCGGATATGGCGTGCGCCCTTCATTTGTCCGCTCTCACAGGCGATCGGCGCGAGCCCAGCCAGCATGCCGACGGCCTTCTCGTTGAGCGTGCCGAGTTCGGGCATGTTGGCGATGAGGCCGATCGCGGTCACGTCGCCGATGCCTGGAATGGAAGTGAGGACAACGAGCCGCCGCGCGAACACCTTGTCGGCCTTGATGAGCTTCAGCGCCTGTCGCTCGAGATCCTCGATGGCGCGGTCGGCGGCCGTGATCTGCTTTCTTATCACGACGCGGACGGCATCGAGCGTCACAGTGTCGAGCTGGTTCCTCAGCGAGACCTTGTTGGCGATTGCGGCATCGCGAGAACGCACGATTTCCCTCAGATTTTCGAGGTTTTCGGCCAACGGAGGCGTCGTTTTCGGATCGGTCATCTGCCCCATAGCCGCAAGCATGCGCGCGTCGACCTTGTCGGTCTTGGCAAGCAAGCCGAGCGCCTCGGCGAACAGTCTCGACCGCAAGGGATTGACGACTGCGACGCGAAATCCAGCCTCGCATAAACATCTGTGAGCAGCTCGATGATGCTTGCCGGTCGCCTCGATGACGACGATGTGTACCTTGTACGGACTCAACTTGGCCATCAATTGCTTGTGGCCCTTCTTGGTATTGGGAACGCGAAAAACGATATCGGCCGACAGGACGTGGGCATCGAGCCACGCTTTACAAGTGTCGATTCCCACGGATACCAATGGCTCCGCGCTTGGTTCGGACGAGACCTTGCCTTGCATTCGGGACTTGCTCCCAATCATCTGTTCAGGACGAGCGCGAAGGATCGGCGGACCAAGCTACCGCACGGTGATCACCACCAAGGGACGGACGATCCCGCCGATCCACCCTCCGGGAGGCGGCCACCTTCCGGAGGGTCACCCGAACCAGTGACCGATTCGAGCCAAATCATCATGCAAGGGACGGTCATTGCTGACCGCCCCCCGCACAGATCCGGACAGGCGGATTTCCCGCATCTCCTACCTTGAGTGGGTGACGCGGAACCGTTCGTCCGGCCACGGGTGCAGCACACGAGCCGTGGGCAGGTAGCGGTCGACGATCCGTTGCATCCGCGCCCACGTCATGCGGTGGCGCTGGCTGCGACGACGCAGAACACGCAGCCAGCGGACGATGACGTGGTGACGGAACGCGGCTATCGCCATCAGGTTGGTCGGCACCGCATGGTAGGCGAAGTAGCCTCGGTCGTGCGGGACGCACGCTTCCAGCGTGACACGGAGCCGAGCCATCGGCCCTGTTCGGCAATCGACGCATGAACGTGTCGTCGACGCTCCTCCTTGATCGCCCTGATCTTGGTCTTGAGCCGCTTGCGGACGGTCTTTCGCCAGAGCTGGAACCCCGATCCGTCCGCCTTGGTTTCACAGATGTGCGTGAACCCCAGGAAGTCGATCGTCTCCGGTTTTCCCAGTCCGCGTCGCGACCGGCGATCGGCAG
>JANLQP010000116.1:0-7370 GCA_031367895.1 Hyphomicrobiales bacterium | reverse complement strand
CTGCCCGGCTACATCGGCAAGTTGAAGAAGAAGGGCTTGGAGTACGACCTGCGCCGCCTGCCCGAGGGTGGCCACGGCGCCGGCGTCTGGCAGCTGTTCTTCATGGACCCGAACGGCGCCAAGGTGGAGATCGACCTCGCGCCGACCGAGGTGGCGCCTGCGGGTGCGTGAGGTTGGTTACTGCCGCAAACGAACTTGCAGGGGGCGCCACGGCGCCCCTTGGTGTTTGTGGGCCGGAATGGAGAGTGGAAGCGCAGGTGGACTTCGTTCCGCGGCATCCAACGACCAAACGTTGTCTTCGCGGGGCTTGTCCCCGGGACCCTTGGTGCCAGGAACTCAATCGTTCGAGGTGTCGACACGATGGGTCCCGGCAATAAATGCCGGGATGGCAACAGCGGTTTTTTGCACTCGAGACGAATTACCTTGATTTGCCCGTACACCCACGTCGACACCCGCCCTTAATCCGTCCATGCGATGATCAGCCTTCGCGGCCATGCCAGCCTCACGGCATGGCCTCGTTTCGCTTGGGCCAGGACCAATTGCATGACGCGCGTGTACGGCTTGATGATCGCCAAGAACGAGGCCGATATCATCGGCCAGGCCCTCGTCAACGGCCTCGATCATTGCGACAAGGTTATCGTGCTCGACAACATGTCCACCGATGGGACATGGGAGCTCGTGCAGGACCTGGCGCGCCGCTACCCGGGCCGCGTCGTCGCCCATGCCCGCATCGACAAGCCGTTCCACGACAGCCTGCGCGCCATCGCCTACAACGCCTTCCATCATGAGCTGACCGCCACCGACTGGTGGCTGCGTTTTGATGCCGACGAGTTCCTGAACGAGGATCCGCGTCCGATCCTGGCGCTGGCCGAGACGGAAGGCGCCGACTTCGTGCGCGCCAACCAGATGGAATTCGCGCTGACCGACCTCGATGTGGCGGCGATCGAGCGCGGCGAAGACTCACGGAACACGCCGATCGAGCAGCGCCGCCGGCACTATCGCGTGACGTGGCGCGAGTTCCGTTTTTTCCGCAATCACCCGACGCTGGCTTGGGACGTCGCGGTCTCCAGGCAGTTCCCGCAGAACCTGTCGAAAACCAAGGTCTGCTCGCGCGCGATCTTCAACCGGCACTACGCGCATCGCGATATCGATCAGCTCAAAGCGCGCATTGCGGCGCGGCATGGTTCGCTGTCGTTCACCCACGTCAAGGACGCCGACTGGCGCCGCTATACGCACGCTGCCGCCACGCAGCACGTCTGGGAGCCCAACGGAAAAGTGCAGTTTGCGCCGCTGACCGATTTCTGGATACCGCGCGTGAAGCTCGAGGTGTGTCAGCGGCTCGGCCTCGCCCAGCAACCGGCCTGAGTGGCGGCGACTCCTCCGGCATCACGCCATCAGCTTGACGCCGGCCGACGCGGGCCTGCCGCGGCCGGCCAATCTGGACGGCATCGCCGCAGCGGCGACAGGCACCTCGATATGAACGGCGGGCGTGCGCCCCGCCAACACATCCTGCGCCCGGCCGATGATTTGCGCGATCCGCGCGTCGTCGGACAACATCAGAGCCGCGGCCATGCTGGTGGCCTGATCCGGTCCGGTCGCTCCGAACAGGAGCGCGCGCTTCCCGTGCCGCTGCGCGAACGGGTTCGTGGCGATCGTCAGGAGACCGCAATTGTCACGGGGCGACGGCCGGCTCCCGCGTTGATAGTCGAAGTCATCGCCACTGAGCGCGATCCAGTCGAACAGCGCGTCGGCAGCGGGCGTCTCGCCTGGACAACCGAGCACCAGGACGTTGCCGCGTTCGGCATAGGCAGCGTCACCCGCGCCCGCCGAATGCTGCACCTCGAGCCCTGCATAGGAAACGCCGAGCTTCGCCTGCACCGTGGTCATCAAGCGAGCCTGAAGCTGTGTGACGTACTTCAGATCGCTCATTTCGCTGCTTCGTGCCGACCGCCTGGAAGCGCCTGTAGGGCTGACAAGCAACGTCAGCTTGTTGCCAGCCATGATCGGTGACCACAGCTTCGTGAAAGGCGTGCCGTCGAGGAGGCCCACCAACTCGGCAACATCGGGCGCATCGTTTTGCACATGGAGTTCGAACGGCTCGCAATAGCGGCCACCGTAACCGGTCGCGAATTTCGCGGCGAGCGCGCGAACCTTGTCGAGGCAGATCCGATCGAGCGCATCCTGGCTCGCGTGATGCCGCAGAGCGGCTTCCTTGACGGTAACGTATTCGTCTATGAAGCAATTCACGCTCGGCGCGAAGCTCGACAGGATTGCGGAATTGCGGATCGGAAACAGGAACAGCGAAACCTGCCGGAATGCGGCGCGAGCCAACTTCGAGACCTCGACGTGGTCCTGATGGCTGTCGGCCAGGGAATGAGTGAATACGGCGATCGGCGATGCACCTATGCGCGAGACCAAGGAGCGCAGCGCGGTGACGGTTCGCCGGTTGCAGTCGACATAACCGTCCTCGAGACCGAGGAAATGCACGTTGCCGGCCGCTACGCCCAGTGCGCCGGCACCGGCGATCGCCTCTTGTCGGCGTCCAGGGGCCGATATTGCATCGGCATCATCGGTCGCGATAATGACGCGAACGTCATAGCCCTTGGCGCATAGCAGGGCGCACGTGCCGCCGGCACCGAGTTCCAGGTCATCGGCATGGGCCGTCACGAAGAGAATGCTGGGCATCGGTTTGCTGGCACCGGCTACAGGTTGTAAAAGGGCCTGACTATTTTTAGGTGTGACGGGTGAATTTTCCGATAATTGTCGACAAAACGTCAGGAAAAGGAGACTTGAGCGCTGCGACGCCGACGGTGGTTCGGCTGACGGTTCGGGGCTCTCGAAATGGTTGGTTGCCGCAACACGCGCGGCCGCACTGACAAGGCCCAGCTCGCGCATCCATTGGCGCTGGCGCGAAATCGTGGCTAGCATGGCGGTCACCGCCGTCTCCGCCCCGAGGTCACGCCATGCCGCAAGCCAAATCCGTGAAGCCCGCGCCGAAGACGAAGGCCGCCAAGTCCGCGCTGCCAGCGTCTGCCACGGCCAACGCCGATCTGGCTGAGGCCATCGTCGAGGCACGCACGCAGTACGCGGCTGCCAATCCGAAAAGTCAGGCGCTGCAAGTCGAAGCCGCGAAGCATCTGCCCGGCGGCAATACGCGCACGACGCTGTTTCACGGGCCATTCCCGCTGCGCTTCACCAAGGGCGAGGGCTACCGCCTGTTTGACTCCGACGGACACAGCTATATCAACTTCATCTCGGAATATACGGCCGGCATGTTCGGCCACTCGCATCCGGTGATCCGCCGCGCGATCGAGAAAGCACTCGACTTCGGCATCAACATCGGCGGCCACACCGAGCTCGAGGCCAAGCTGGCGCGCGCCGTCACCGAGCGCATGCCATCGATGGAGCGCGTGCGTTTCACCAATTCCGGCACCGAAGGCAATCTGATGAACGTGCAGGCCGCCCGCGCCTTCACGAAACGCAACAAGATCCTGGTGTTCACCGGTGGCTATCATGGCGGCGTGCTGTATTTCCGCGGTGGCGGCTCGGCGATCAACGTGCCGTTCGATACGCTGATCGCCACCTACAACGATCTCGCCAGCGTCGAGAAATTGGTCGCCGCGCATGGGCCGGACATCGCCTGCATCCTGGTCGAGCCGATGTTCGGTTCCACCGGCTGCATCCCGGCTGAGAAACCGTTCCTCGAAGGCTTGCGCGCGCTCGCGACCAAAGCAGGCGCGCTGCTGATCTTCGACGAGGTGATGACGTCGCGCCTCTATCCGGGCGGCTTGCAAGCCGTGCACGGCGTCAAGCCAGACCTCACGACACTCGGCAAGTATGTCGGTGGCGGCATGTCGTTCGGCGCCTTCGGTGGCCGTGCCGACGTGATGGCGCAGTTCGATCCGGCGCGGCCTGATGCGCTGCCGCACGCAGGCACATTCAACAACAACGTACTGACGATGTCGGCAGGCTATGCGGGCCTTACAGAAATCCTGACGCCGCAAGCGCAGATCGCCATGAACGCACGCGGCGATAAACTGCGCCAACGCCTCAACCAGATCGCGCGCGACGCGGGCGCGCATCTCCAGTTCTCCGGCATCGGCTCGATGCTGGCGCCGCATTTCCATCTGGGACCGTTGCGCAACGAGTCCGACGCCGACAAGGGCGATCAGTCGTTGAAGGAACTGCTCTATTTCGATCTGCTCGATCGCGGCGTCTACATCGCGCGGCGTGGCATGATGGTCACCAATATGGTGCACGACGAAGCCGCCTACGTGGCGCTCGAAGGTGCGATCGAGGACTTCGTGCGTGTGCGCGGCCGTTTCCTGAAAGGGTGAGAGATGACCGATACGACCTACATGAAGCCGCTGCCCGAGTCGACGCCGGACACCGCGCCCTATTGGCAGGCGATGCAGGAGGGCAAGCTCAAGCTGCAAGCGTGTGGCGATTGCGGCAAGGTCCGCCATTATCCGCGCCCGGTCTGTCCACATTGCTATTCGATGAACGCGACATGGGTGGCGGCGAAGGGCACCGGCCGGGTGCACAGCTGGACGATCGCGCATCACCCGTTTCATCCGGGTTTCAAAGGCGAATTGCCTTACGTGCTCGTTACCGTCGATCTTGACGAGGGCGTGCGCATGCAGGCGCAGATGCGTGGGAAGGGGACAGACGCCTTGACGATCGGGCTGCCCGTGAAGGTCGCGTTCGAGATCGCAACAAAAGACCTGACGCTGCCGGTGTTCGTCGCGGTGTAACACGGTCCAGTCGGTCCAGACGAAAGCCAGCGAGTTCGCGCCCGATGCCCAGCACGTTCCACTCGCCGCCACTCGACGCGGTGCTCAAGCAACCGCTGATGCTCGGGCTGTTCCTGCCGCTGCAGTCGGGCGCCTGGAGCCCATCGACGGCGCCGCGCGGAACATCTTGGACGTTCGACTACAACGCACGCTGCACTGTCATGGCGGAGCAACTTGGCTTCGATCTCGTGTTCGGGCTGGCGCAATGGATGGGCAAGGGCGGTTACGGCGGCCAGATGGCGTTTCGCGAGCAATCGACCGATCCGCTGATCGCCTCGGCGGGATTGGCCGCGATCACCAAACGCATTCTGCTGATCTCGACGGTGCACGTTCTTTACGGCTGGCATCCGTTGCATCTCGCCAAGTTCGGCGCCACGATCGACAGCATGAGTGGTGGGCGCTTCGGCCTCAACGTCGTCACCGGCTACAAGAAGAGCGAGATCGAGATGTTCGGTCTGCCGCCCGTCGAGCACGACAAGCGTTACGAGATGGCCGACGAGTTCACCTCGCTTCTGAAGCGGCTTTGGAGCGAAGACGAGGAGATCACCAGCAACGGCCAGTTCTGGTCGATGAACCGCGCGTTCGTCGCCCCGAAGCCGGTGCATGGGCGCTGCATTCTGGTCAACGCCGCGTCGTCGGGCGCCGGCCTCGCCTATGCGACCCGTCACTCCGATTTGATCTTCATCACCAGCCCAGCCGGCGCCGATCTCGATAAAGCCGTGGCCGCGCTTCCCGCCCATAACCAACGCATCAAACAAAGCGCGCGCGATATCGGCCGCGACGTGCGCACGATCATCAATCCGCATGTCATCTGCCGCGAGACGGAGGCCGAGGCGCGTGCCCAGTACAAGGCGATCCTCGATAACCAGGACCCGGTGGCGGCCGACAACTTCCACGCGACGTTCGCGGGCGGCGACCAGTCGTCCTGGAAAGGGGCGTCACGCGACCAGTGGGTGATCGGCGGCAATGTGCACATCGTCGGCTCGCCGGAGCAGGTGGTCGACGGTTTTCTGCGGTTGAAGGCAGCCGGGTGTGACGGCGTGCAGGTGAATTTCTACGACTTCCTGGCGGATCTCGAGTTTTTTGGGCGGCGGGTCATACCATCGATGCATCAGGCCGGTCTGCGGCTGGGTCCAGCGCCGCCACTCGGTTGATGCTCTGGTTCGCCGGCTGGGCAAGTCCGCCGTTGCGGCAATCAGAGCGCCGCGGCGCCGCGCACGGTTTCGGTTTCCCGCGGGCTTTCGGCTTGTGTTCGGTCCGTCCGGCGCTCTTGTCTGTGATACCGCGCCATAAACCAGATTGACACCACAGCCACAGCGCTGCCTCCAAGCACATCAGCCAGATAATGGCTGCCGATCGGAATCGTTGAAATGACCATGGCGCAATTCAGCACCACAGCCGGATATCGCACGACGGGAACTTGCCACCAGAAATAGCCCAAAACGACGGCCGTTGTTGCATGAAAACTCGGGAAAGCGATCAAGCCGTCATAGCACGTGAGATCCAGGACGGCGATCGCACCTTCCCGCGCACGCATCAGCACCTGAGGAAAATTCCACGATGTCGCCATCAGCACACCCGGAAATTCGGCGGCAGTAAGCCCGTGATACACATAGCCGCCAACGGCCGGCACGAACGGGAATAGCACGGTGGTTATCGCGAGAGCGACGGACAGTGATGACGTAAAGTGGCGTCCGCTCTCCGGCTTGACCAGTGCAAGTGAGAGCACCAGGATCCATGCTTGCCAGAAGATGCTCGCGTACGCATGGCACATCAAATACGTCAACGTCGGATGTTCGCGAAACCAGAGCGCTGCGTCGAGCCATGAAAATCCCAGGGCGTGGTCGAAGCTGACCAGCATGTCGTCGCGCAGTGGCCCTGATATGAGCGCGAGAATGCAATTCAGGAGCGGCGCGACAAAGGCGATCGTCGACATGACGATGTAGGCATCGATCGCCGTCGCCAACGCCAACATCTTCCGCGAAGTAAGTAGCAAGACCGCGATATAAAGACAGGCGTTCAATGCGAGCAGTTTGCCGGCGTCATGCCACATCCCAAACCGGATGCCCGTCACCAGGCAACCAAGCAGCAACCCGACGGTCGCCACCGCGCATACCAACCAAGCAGGCTTTGAGCAAACTTGTCCGTTGCCGCGAAAAACCAGCGGCATGCTGATGCGGACTGGTGCAAGCATGGAAACCGACATTTACGAACAGCCTCTTGATGCCAGAACGACTGTGTTCTTGCTGCCGATTGTAAATGCGCCCGGCGAAAGAATACTTAAGAGCGTGCCGGATGATTGCCATGTCTGCCTTTGGCCTCGCCCGTCGCAGCAATCGCGCCGGCCGACGCCTGTGAAGCTTCCGTGGACAGGCGCTGGTGCCATCTTGGCCTTGCTGGCCGGGTTCCTTGCGTGGCCGCCCCAGGCTGTCGTCATACCGGCGAGCAAAATGTTCGACCTGTCATCGACCAGCCAAGCGCCGGTATCGCTTTTACTTTGCGCCATCCGACTCCCCTGCAGGGAGCCGGCCGGATGGCGCGGGCAGCGGCGAAGCACAGGTCAAACAATCTGCACAA
>JANLQP010000104.1:0-78406 GCA_031367895.1 Hyphomicrobiales bacterium | reverse complement strand
CCCCCCCCCCCTTCTGTGTTTCGCTCCGCCTTCCACATAACCTCCGGGGGGGGGGGGGGGGGTGGGGCCCCCCCCCCCCCCCCCGCCGCCTGCTCCGGGACCGGAATTAGGTTCATCTCCAGTCCTCTCGAGTGACTGGTGATGGCACGAATTGCGAAAATGTCACGATGGCCGTGCCCTCGTGACTGTGGGCGCGTGCGCGGAATCGGACGGGAATCGAACGGGTATCGGACGTCGAAACGTTCAAGGCTGACGGCATTGTGCAAGGGGCAAGTTATGAGAGTATCATCGCACCGAATGATGCTGCAGGCATTCCAGACGTTCGCGATCGGCGCATACAATATTCACACGATGGAGCAGGTCATCGGTCTGTTCCGCGGGTGCGAGCTGTCCGATGCGCCATTTGTCCTCGCCGTTTATCCCTCGACCCAGCGCTACGCGGGCGCACGCATGCTCGAAGCCATCATCATGCAGGCCGAGCGCGAATTTCCAAACGTCGTCTTCGGGGTCAATCTCGACCATGGCGACGAAGCACTCTGTTACGACGCGATCGACTCGGGCGTCTACACCTCGGTCATGATCGACGCTTCAGCGGAGCCCTTCGCGAAAAACGTCGAGATCTCCCGGCGCGTGGTCGAGTATGCCCACGCGCGCGGCGTCTCGGTCGAGGGCATGGTCGGCGAGATCGGCGGCTTCGAGAAGCACATGCGCATACTGCCCGAGAGCGACGTGCTCTTGACCGACCCCAAGCAGGCGGAGCGTTACCTCGCCGAAACGGGATGCGACGTTCTCGCTGTGTCCATCGGGTCCCGGCACGGCCACAAGAAGGCGGAGGGCGCGGCACGTGTCGTCGATCTTGGTCGGCTGGCAGAGATCGCGGCGGCTGTGCCGGGTGTTCCGCTCGTCATGCACGGGGGTTCGAACATCCCGGCCGACGAGGTGGCGCGCGTCAACGCGGCTGGAGGTCAGCTCGGATCAGCGCGCGGAATGGATGCTCAGGAGCAGGCGACCCTCCATCGCTTCGGCATCGCTCAGGTGAACGTCAGCAGCGACAGTTTTCTCATCTGGTCACGCGTCCATCGCGAGTTCTTCCGCGATCATCCGGACCGCATCGACCTGCGTGAGGCCGGCGCCAGATTCATCGACGATTATGCGACATTCATTGCGAGGAAGAACGCGACGCTCGGCTCCGCCGGCCGGCTCGAGGAAATCAAGCGAGCGTTATCGCCAGGAGTGGTACCGCCAGGAGTGGTACCGCCCGATCGGGAACCGTCGCGCACGGCGGGGCAGGTGCCTCATTTCGCCGGCAGGCACACGCCGGTCAGCGAGGCGGATCTCGTCGGCCAGGAGTTCATCGAGATGCGCAACGGCGCGGTGATCTTCCAGCTGAGCGACGGTCGCTACCACGTCGTCTCGCACTTCGCGGTACCGAGCATCGAGGCGGCTCGCTCCGCTATCGCGCCGGATGCCCGGCAGGTCGCGTCCGAGGTCCCGCAGTCAACGGGGACATCACGGTGCTCGGGCGCCAGTGGCGAAGCCTCCTCGGCGTTGCTCGGTGCATAGAGGAATGGCCGTTAGCCGTTTCCCGAGTCGTCGAAACTGATCACCCAGATCGTAGGCGATTGATCACATGTCGCAAAGCTCCGACACAACGCAAACGTATACTGGCTCTGCGGGCCAACGCCCCATGGTTCTTGCCATGGCTCTGATGGCTGGTCTTGTCGTCATCAACATTTATTGCAACCAACCTATGTTGCCTCTGATCGCTTCGGATCTTGGCGTGCCTAAGGCTTCGATGGGTTTGATTCCAGCCTTCACATTGGCGGGATTTGGTAGCGGGCTCTTTTTTCTGCTTCCTCTCGGTGATCGTTTCGACCGAAGGATACTCATTCTGATCCAGCTCGCACTTGCCTGTTGCTTCGCCAGCCTGGCGGCCACGGCTTCAGATTTGTCCACGCTACTCGTCGCCAGTTTCGGCCTAGGCTTCGTCAGTGTCTTGACGCAGCAGCTGGTAGCATTGGCAGCCGTTTCGGCTGCGCCATCCGAGCGCGGGCGTATGGCAGGCATCGTCCTCGCTGGAATTAGCGTCGGTATCCTGCTGGGGCGTGTTCTCGGAGGTGTGATCTCATCAACCTACGGCTGGAGAACAGTGTTTGGAATGCTGGCAGTTGGGATGGTCGTTATCGCCCTTGGTGCCAGTTTGATATTGCCTAAGGCGCAGCCGGCCAGTGAACTGGCATATGGGCGGCTGCTCGGATCCATGTGGCACCTGGCGCGTGACCACAAGGTGATGCGGGATGCAATGCTCGTCCAAGGGCTCATTTGGGCCGCCTTCAATGCGCTCTGGGCCAACCTCGCGACATTTTTGGCTCAAGAGCCCTACAATCTGGGCAGCGCCTGGGCCGGTGCGTTCGGCTTTTGTGGCATCGCCGGCGTCCTCTCCGCAGCTTTCGGCGGTCAGGCCGTCGATCGAATCGGGGCGCCTCGGATCGTGATCTTCAGCATCCTTGCCGTGATCGCCGCCTACTACGTTCTGTTCCTCGCACCATTCCTGGCACCATGGTCGCTGGTCGCACTCGTTATCGGCGTCATCATGCTCGATGTCGGCGTGCAGTCCGGATTGGTATCGAACCAAAGTCGCGCCTTTGCGATTGATCGCAATGCGGCAAGTCGCATCAACGGCCTCTATATGACGGCAGCATTCACGGGCGGCGCGATTGGCGCGGCGGTGAGCGGCTGGCTCATGGCGCAGTTCGGTTGGAACGGCGTCGCGGCCTTCGGCTGCGCAGCTGGTCTGCTCGCAGGGCTCGTTCACCTGCGCTATCGATGTTCGGTGAAGGAATGACCGTCGCCGAACCGAGCGGGTCATCCGCACGGACGGCAAGTGTTGCGATCTCTCTGCCAATTCAGGTTTGGCGGGGCCAAATGTCGGCACGTAGGATGCAGCCGAATAGTGACGACCGCTTTGCTCAGTCGAGCAGCCCCAGTCACATTGATGATCTCCCGCCTGGGCAAGTCCGCAAAAACACGCGCTTGGAGCAATCGATACAATGAAAGCTTCGCTGCATGCCCTCTTGATTGCAACCATCGCAACGAGTGCGCCGGTGATGGCGCAGACGTCCGCAAAACCTCCTGAACCCAACCGGTCTGAGCATCACGATTTCCGGGTTGAGACTGTCGCCGATCGACTCGATCATCCGTGGGGCCTCGCGTTCCTGCCTGACGGCCGCATGCTCGTCACCGAGCGCGGTGGCCGGCTGCGCATCGTCACGACATCGGGAGCGAAGTCGCAACCGCTGGCGGGTGTGCCGCTAGTCTTCGCAAGGGAACAAGGTGGCTTGCTCGATGTCGCCCTGAGCCCGAGGTTCGCCGAGAACCGGTTGGTCTACCTGACCTACGCCGAACCCCGCGGCGGCGGCAAGGCCGGCACGGCCGTCGCTCGCGGCCGATTGGTCGAGGAGATCACCGGCGCGCGCCTCGATGAGGTTCAGGTGATCTTTCAACAGCAGCCGGCGGCCGGCGGCGGCGGCCATTTCGGGTCCCGCCTCGCCTTTGCCAAAGATGGGCGACTGTTCGTGACCCTCGGCGAGCGGTATCAGAGCGATCGAGCGCAGGATCTCTCCGGCCACCTCGGCAAAGTGGTTCGTATCGAGGCCGACGGGAGCGTGCCCGGCGATAACCCTTTCATCGGGCGCTCGGACGTTCGACCCGAGCTGTGGTCCTATGGCCACCGCAACCCACAGTCGGCAGCCATTCATCCCGAGACCGGTAAGCTGTGGACCGTTGAGCATGGCCCGAGGGGCGGCGATGAAATCAACGTGCCGCTGGCCGGGCTGAACTACGGTTGGCCGGTGATCGGTTACGGCATCGACTATTCCGGGGCCAAGCTTCACGCCAGTACCCACCGGCCGGGGATGGAGCAGCCAATTCACTATTGGGTGCCCTCGATCGCGCCGTCGGGCATGGCCTTCTACACCGGCGACCAGTTTCCACGCTGGAAGGGCAATCTGTTCGTAGGTGCGCTGGCCATGCAGCATCTCAACCGTCTCGAGCTCGATGGCGAGCGGATCGTACGGGAGGAGCGCCTGCTGAAACGACTGCAGGAGCGCATCCGCGACGTCAGACAGGGTCCCGATGGCCTGATCTATTTGCTGACAGATCATCCCGATGGCCGCATCCTACGCCTGATGCCCGCTGGAAATTGAAGCGCCCCAGTTGGATCGGGCTGTGGTCGACGCAAAGGCCGCCCGATCTCGCGCACTTCAGGTTGGCTCGCCGAAAACCGTACGATCGAGGTGCGATCTGCCGTCATGACCAAGCACGTTATCTTGCCCGAGCACCATGACCGGTCGAGCCTGATCCGTCCGGCGCGTGCACATAACCCCGTTCTTCGGATCGACATCGTGCGGCATGGGGACCGCACAAAAAAGGTGATCGCGGATGATGGCGCGAGCATCGAAATCCAATCGGGCTATCTCCTGAGCGATTTCGGTAAAGCCATGAACGGCCGGCAAGCCTCGGCGATCCGCCAGCGTCACTTGGACCTACCACCATTCGATACCGTGGAGATCTGGGGCAGCAGTGTCGGCCCCCATGTGCCCTACCCCGGCCTCGAGCACATTGTGGTCGGACGCAGCGGCTACACCGCGCAACAGTATGCCGACATCGTTGCCCCCAACATGGCGCACCGAGCCGTGATGAGAGCAACCGATCTGTTCAACTACAATTTTCCGGCCGCACCACCGGCATACAAGCACACGGACTTGTACGATGCTGCCTTCATCAAAGAGTTGAAAGTTTACCTGCATGAGGTCGGCATCCGATTCAGGGGTGACGACAATCTGTTGTTTCAGCCATCGATCGGCGCAGGCGAAACAATCATCTTGGACAAGCAGGGCGATTATTTCATCCTCAATGAAAACAGCGCAATCGCATCAGTCCGGGACCAGATCAGCCGCAATGCTGGAAAACGTCTGCAGGATCTGCCGCAATGTGAGCGGGCCCTGGAGGAGCAGTTCATTATCGATAAGCTGATCAACTATGCTGCTGACAAGGCGCAGCAGGTTGCAGCGCGCGGACTCATCATGTCGGCCGCAACGTCCGCAGGGCGGAGTTTTGCACGCGAATACGCTGGCGGCTTGGCATACGCGCTCATGCACTACGTCGAGCGGATCACGAACGATCCATATCAGCGCATGCTCGCCATCTTCGGCATTCATGGGCCACTCCTGGAATCGCTATTGTTGTTCACGCTCAGAAAGGATCGACGAGGCCGTGAGATTGATGGATTATCATCGCTCGACGAAATAGCCGGTGCTCAACACGTCTCGGAATCGTTCAGCCTGTCGCTCGGCTCTTATGATAGCCATCCGACGTTTGCACTGACCGCGAATGATGCAAGCAAGATGGGCGTGAAAGATCTGCCGCTCGACATGGCCGCCATCCAAAGGTTGGCAGATGAACTCAAGAACGGCGACTCGAGAACGAACCTCCGCCATTCCAGTTGGGAGGCGGGCATGCAGTACGGCGCGCTAGGGACATCGCTATTGCGCTAATCTTCTTGTCGATTGTCTGGATTGCAATCGACGGCGAGCCGCAGCAGCACTTTCAGCACGCAATCGGGTTGATCTTCACGAGGTGACTGCCACGCATCAACAATGCCGTCATCGGCCCATCAGTCGTACTTTCAAACTTGCACTCAGGCTATGATCAAACCAAATCGCGTCCGACAGGCGCCGACCCTTTGCGGTGGGTCTTCGGCCGGCGCCTAGGCTACGTCCGGAGCTGGAAAAAGCTGAAGTCGCTGGTGACACTTCCGATTTCGGCAACAGTTGGCCCGAGGCTGAGATACCGGAACGTCCGAGATCACGGTGAAATTGCTGGCCGCGGTGGGGACACCGACCTATGGCTGGAGCAAACGCCTCACCTGTGGCACGATTTCAACGATGTCGATCTGGCCGATGGCAACAAGTGCTGCGACACTGGCCAGAGAAAAGCGGACATGAGCAGCTCGACCAACTCTGTTTCATTTGCGATGTGGGCTGAGGTCGGCAGCACCTCAGCAAGCGGACGCGGATCTAAGCAAGCGACGAAAGGGCGCCCTAGCGGGCGAAGCCTCACCAGCCCGGTTTCGCTCGCAAGAAACGTGGTTGTGCCTGTTACATGGCGAATGCGCATTGACGCTTATCGCCTGCGGCCCGTATGCTCTTCTGCAAATGGGCGTGAGCCCCGAATAATGGCGACCCTATCACCCGACATGCGATGATGAGGTGCGAGGTCGTCAGCAATAATATATTCGAAAGGGACGCTGGCTTGGCGGGTTCGAAGCGTCCTTTATTCGGCGAACAGCAACGCTTCATGCTCCTGCTGGTTGCGCCGGCGGCCCTGCTGCTGCTGCTGTTCCAGGTTGTACCGATTTTCATCGGCGCCAACGCCAGCTTCCGCGACTGGGCACTTTACAATCCGAAGAAAACTTGGGTCGGCCTGGCTCACTACCACGCGGTGGTCACCGATCCGGCCTTCCTCCAGGTGGTCCTGCCCAATACCTTCCTTTTCATGACGCTAAGCGTTGCCGGTGCGCTTGTCATTGGATTGGCGCTGGCCCTGCTGCTCAATCGCACGTTCTACGGGCAGAAACTGGTGCAGACGATCCTGCTGGTACCGCTGATGGTGGCGCCGGTGATCGCGGCGATCATGATGCGCTGGATGTTCAACGATCAGTTCGGCATCGTCAACGCCGTGCTCGAAGGGCTGGGACTCGAAGGTCAGCCGTGGCTGGTCCAGCGTTGGAGCGCCTTTGGCATCATCTTGCTGACCGACATCTGGCTGTGGTCGCCATGGTTCACGTTGCTGCTGCTGGCCGGCCTGCAGAGCTTGCCCAAGGAGCCGTTTGAAGCCGCCGCGATCGACGGCACGACCGCTTGGCGGGTGTTTCGCTATCTCACCGTGCCGATGTTGCGGCCAGTGATCGTGGTGTGTGTAGTGATCCGCGCAATCGATGCCTTCCGCACCTTCGACATCGTGTGGACATTGACGGGTGGTGGCCCAGGCCGGTCGACCGAGCTGTTCAGCCTCTATGCCTACGTCGACGTCTTTCTCAATCTCGATCTTGGCCGTGGCTCTGCTGCAGCCATTATTGGCGCAGTTATCATCCTGATGATTGGCATCGTGCTTTACCGTGTCGTTGACCGCGTGGCAAAGGCCTGAACCCATGGCAATCGTGAACCGGCCCCAATTTCTACCCGGACTACCGGATTGGAGCCGGCGCACGTTTTTCGCGCTGGCGCTTTTCGGGATCTGCTTTGCTTTCGCTTTCCCCGTTCTGTGGCTGATCCTGACTTCAGTGCGTCCCGAGTCGGGCGTGTACTACGTGCATCGCGGGACGGAGTTCACGCTCGGCAATTTCGCTGAGGTGCTGCGCGACGACCGTGTCGTCGAGGCTTTCGCTAATAGTGCTCTGATCTCAACGCTGGCTACCATCTTCTCACTACTGGTGACGGTGTCGAGCGGCTATATGCTTTCGCGCTTTAGTGGGCCGGCATCGCGAACATGGTTCGGGATCATCTATGTATTCCGCTGCGTGCCCTATATTTCCTGGGTGCTACCGCTGTACTTCGTGACCCAGAGCTGGGGCATCTACGACACCTACATCGGTCTGCTGCTGCCGCATGTGGCCGTGCACATCTGCTTTTATTCGTGGCTCATGAAAGGCTTCTTCGACGGCATCGACCCGTCGATGGAGTATGCCGCGATGATCGACGGCTGCACCCGCTGGGGCGCGTTCATCCGCGTGGCAATACCATCCGCCTTGCCGGCGATCTCGGCGCTGGCCGTGCTGTGCTGGCTGTTCACCTGGAACGAGTTTCTGTTCGCTTTGATCCTCACCGGCAATCGCGTGCCCATGGCCACGGTCGTCATGGCACAATTCGTCTCCGAAATGGGGATGCGCTGGAACCTGATGGCGGCGACCGCGGTCATGGCGCTCGTCCCGGCATTTTTACTGGCCCTATTCGGCCAGAAATACGTGATCCGCGGTTTGCGGATCTGACGACAAAAACGAAAGCAACCAGGAGGAAACGCGATGTGCAGACTTGCAAAGTGGGGCGCGGCACTAGCCACAGCCCTGACCGTTGCGGCCGGTGCCGCGACGGCCCAGGTGAAGGAATTGCGGATCGGCTACCAGCCGAATCCGATCCAAGATGCGTCTATTGCCATGTTCGAGGCCTGGGGCGCCAAGAATGGCATCAAGATCATCAAGGTGCCGAACTCCTACGGCGTCTACGTCGAGAAGATGACGGCGTCGCTCACCTCCAACTCGGACCAGTACGACGTTATCTGGCACAATGACGACTGGGGCCAAACCTGGGCCCACCTGCTGGAGTCGATGGACGACGTCGCCGCCAACAAGTTCGCGGAACCCTGGGGCATCGCACCAGTCGTGTTCGCCAATGCGCAGGGGCAGAACACCGTCGTGCCGATGGGCCAGACGTTCAGCGTGTTTTTCTACCGCTCCGACCTGGTCAAACCGGAGGAAGTGCCAAAGACGCGCGCCGAACTCGTCGCCATGAGCCTCAAGTTGCAGGCGGCCAACCGGATCAAGTTCGGCTACGTCGGCGGCATGTCCATGAACAACAGCTGGTTTACGTACTTCTGGTCGATGTGGGGGAACGCCTGCGACGTGCTGCTGCCGCCCTATGAGCGCGACAACAAGAAACTCGCGGCAGCCGGCTGGAAGTCGAGTTTGACTGAGCCGTGCATGAAGGAGGCGGTGGAGTACTGGTGGGATGCGATCAACACTCACAAGATCTCGCCGCGCGGCATGCCGGCCTATGACCGCAACGAAGCAAACGCCGTGTTCATGGCCGGCGATGCCGCGTTCACGGTTGCCGACACGCTGTGGTGGAGCACGTTCAACGATCCGGCCAAGTCGAAGGTTGCTGGCAAGGTAGCCGCCGCGCGCTTCCCCGTCGGGCCCGACAATCCCAAGTCGTTCGCCTGGGACGACATCTGGGGCTGGGCGATCCCGAAGTCGATTCCCGCAGAACGCAAGGCAATCGCCAAGAAGATGCTGGAAGCGATGATGACGGATGAGGAAGGTCAGACCAAATTGTGGAAGGCGACCGGCGCGCCGCCGCCCAACATGACGTTCTGGCCCAAGATTGCCGCTGCCGATCCGTTCATGGCGTTATTGAAGGAGTCGGTCCTGGACAGCAAAGAGAAGGTGCGGGGCGCCTACTATTTCCCGCAATGGCCGGCGGTGCACAAAGCGTTCAACGATACCGTGACCAAGGCCGTCACCGGCAAGCGCGAGGATATCGGAAAAATACTCGCCGAGGGCGCACCCCTGGTGAGTAAAGCCGCACAGTAAGCCCAGAACAAATGTCCCCGCTGCGCTGGCTCGCAGCGGGGATACACGTCAGACCTCGACCGGCGGATACATGGCAGCGATCACCCTCAGTAAACTCAACAAGCATTACGGCTCGCTGTTCCACGCGGTTAAGGACGTCGACCTTAGCATCGCGGACAAGGAGTTCGTGGCCCTCGTCGGACCGTCCGGATGCGGCAAGTCCACAACGTTACGGATGATCGCCGGGCTCGAGGACATAAGCAGTGGCGAGATCCGCATCGGTGATCGTGTGGTCAATCATCTGCCGCCGCGCGATCGTGATATCGCTATGGTGTTTCAGAACTACGCGCTCTACCAGCACATGAGCGTTTACGACAACCTGGCGTTTGGCCTTCGCAACAAGAAAACGCCCGAGCCTGAGATCAAAGTCGCCATCGACCGGGCCGCCGAAATGCTCGGCCTGCACAGCATGCTCGACCGCAAGCCCAAGCAGCTGTCGGGTGGGCAGCAGCAGCGCGTCGCGCTCGGCCGCTGCATCGTGCGCAATCCGCAGGTATTCCTGTTCGACGAACCCCTGTCGAACCTAGACGCCAAGCTGCGCGCCCAGATGCGCATCGAGATCAAGCGCCTCCACACGCAGGTGCCCACCACGTCCGTATTCGTGACGCACGATCAGGTCGAAGCCATGACGCTCGGCGACCGGGTGGTGATCATGCGCGACGGCCGGGTGCAGCAGGTTGGCTCGCCGCTGACAGTCTACAGCAAGCCCGCCAACAAGTTCGTTGCCGGCTTCATCGGCGCACCGGCGATGAATTTCATCGACGTCACTTTACGCAGCGAGGGCGGCACCATCACGGTCGAAGCACCGGGACTTAACCTTACGGTTACCGCCAGTGATGCCCGAGCACTCGCCGCCCAGAATAACCGGCGGGTGACTATGGGCGTGCGGCCCGAACATCTGTTCCTAACGGGCGGTGCACCGGGGCCAGGCTTTGATGCGCGCGTAGAAGTCGTCGAGCAACTCGGTTCCGAAATATTGCTGGAGACCAAGGTTGGCGACAACCGCGTCACGGTCGCTCGCGTCCCAGCCGAGACGGTAGTTGCCGCGGGCGATCAGGTCCACCTCTCAGCCCAGCAAGGTCGATTGCACTTTTTCGACCCAGAAAGTGAATTGCCTATCTTGGGCTGAATCGAGCTGACGATTCCGCCGCCGAACGTCGCTGCCTCCATCGCCGCCACAAAAGACGGCTGTACTCCTGATTGCGGACACAGCCATCTGAGCGGCCAGCGTCGCTGACGCCGTCCTCAAGAATGTAGGCTTCGGGATGTCGCGCTGCACCGGGGCGCGCTCAGAGGCGGTCGGGCCTCACATCGATCTTGCACCACGATCTGGCTTGGCGACGGTCGGTTTGGTCTGATACCGTCCGTTAGAGGCAAGTCGCGACGGGCCAATATCGACGCTCGCGGGGAGATGGCGGAGAGGCTTGCCGTTCGTCGGCTTCGTGGTAGGATAGCAGTCGGGAAGTCAGAACGGTCGAAAGTGACCCATCGCGTGCACCGCGGTTCGCTCAATATCGACCCGGGGAGACAGCGGACGTCTCGCCGCGGCAGATCGAATGGGCGTGCAAAATCGGGCTGACCGCCGTCGCGTTTTGCTGGCTGCCCAGGCGGGCGTTCAGTTTTCCATCTGATTAGGTGCCTCCGGAAATGCCCGATCTGTTCACTCCGTTCACGCTCAAGGGCGTGACTTTGCGCAATCGCATTGCGATGTCGCCGATGACCATGTACCGGTCGATTGACGGGAAGATGACGGACTTCCACGTCATGCTGATGGGATCGCGGGCGGCCGGCGGCTTCGGCCTCGTTTTTCCCGAGCAAATCGCCATCATGCCGGATGGCCGCACCAGCACCGGATGCGCCGGAATCTGGGACGACTCCCAGAAGAACAGCTTGAGCAGGGTAACCCACATCATCAAGGATATGGGCGCGGTCCCCGCCATCCAGCTCGGGCACACCGGACGGCGGGGCAGCGAGAAGAAGCCGTGGCATGGCAAGACGCAGTTGCCGCCCGATGACCCGGATGGCTGGCAGGTGCGCGGCCCCTCGCCGATCCCGCATGGGCGCCGCTATACGCTCCCCGTGCAGCAGTTGAGCATCGCTGAGATCAAGGAGATCCACCAAGCCTATGCCAGCGCCGCCCGGCGCGCCTTCGAATGTGGGTTCGAGTGGCTCGAGATGCATTTCGCCCACGGCTACCTCGGAGCGAGCTTTTTCTCTCCGCTTGGCAACCAACGCACGGACCAATATGGCGGCAGCCGTGAGAATCGACTGCGCTTTCATCGGGAGGCACTCGACGCTGTTCGCGAGGTTTGGCCAGCGCATTTGCCGCTCACCCTGCGGCTCGGTTCGGACGACTTCAACGAACACGGGATCCAGTTCGACGATGCCGTCTGGGCGATCGGAGAGCTGAAGCAGCACGGCCTCGATTTTGCCGACATCAGCCTCGGTATGAACACCGACGACATGAAGGACGTGCCCTTCGATCAGATAGGCTTCATGGTGGACCGCGCGGCCCGCGTGCGCCAGGAGGTCGGCCTGCCGGTCGGTGTCAGCTGGAACCTGGGCATACCCGCCGTCGCTGACCGGATCGTCCGTCAGGGGCTCGTCGACGTCGTCTTTCTTGGCCGTCCGGCGTTGGCCAATCCGCACTGGCCGGTCTGGGCGGCGCGCGAGTTGTCGCACACCGACCCATTCTCTCTGATCCCAGAGGACTGGTCCTGGTGGCTGCGCAGCCGCCCCGGCCCAGAAGGCTCCCTCGGTTGGCCGCCAGTGGCGCCTCGAGCCGCGCCGGTGCGGTGAAATCGCTCGGCACGGTTTCCATCGGGCCGAACCGGCTCAGGCCGCGCTTGCCTTGGCCATTCCTGGAGCAGCCCCATAAACCGTTCGCTTGTTCCAGGCTTCGACACAAAGCGCGATCGAATGCTGTCCCACTCCGACGCGTTCCATGGAGCAAATTCTTGACCGCCGGAACACGCTGCGGCACTTGAGTTGTCACGCCATATCGACGTCAAGTGGGATACGGCGTGGCTGATGAAACAGAAGCTTTCGGCCTCCCACCGGCACAACGGTGAAGCATGGCGGCAACTCATGGCGCACGGTGGCGCAATTGATCTCGACGATATGATTATATAATCAATGGATTACTTCGTCTCCGTGCGTCAAGGCGCTTAGCTTCGGCTCCGGTCCGATAGGGCTTAAAATCTTGAGGCAGCAATGCCTTGCGGGTTCAAGTCCCGCCGTCCGCACCAAAACCTCAGACTCGCGACGAGATCGCGCGCGCGTTCAACTCCCATATGCAGCTTGCGCCTTTTGCCGCCATACCCAGGCGTGCGCGATCATGTCGTCGAGCCGGGTCAGCTTCGGCGCGAACCCGAGTGTCCGCCGCGCCTTGTCGCCGCTGGCGACCAAGATCGGCGGGTCGCCAGGGTTGGCCGCGACAACTTTGTGCGGCACACCGAGCCCGGTGACACGTTGGACGCTTGCAACGATATCACGGATGGAATGGCCGTTGCCGCCGCCGAGGTTGAAGATGTCGCTCTTGCCGCCACGGCCGAGGTAGTCCAACGCATGCACGTGGGCGTCAGCCAGATCCTGGACGTGGACGTAGTCGCGGATTGTGGTGCCGTCAGGTGTCGGGTGACGGTCGCCGAAGAGGGTGAGCGCGGGAATCTCGCCGCGCGCCGCCATCAGTGCCGAGGGTATGATGTGCGTCTCCGGCAGGTGCCACTCGCCGATGCGGCCCTCCGGATCGGAGCCAGCAGCATTGAAGTAGCGCAGCGAGACCGAATGGATACCACGCGGCTCGGCGTCGGCCAGCACGCGCTCCATCATCAACTTTGACGCACCATAGGGACTGATCGGAAGCGTCGCGTCGGTTTCTTCGATCGGGAGCCGGGAGGGCATGCCGTAGATCGCGCAGGTCGACGAGAACACGATGCGGCCGACGCCAGCGGCCTGCATGGCCTGCACCAGGCGGATCGAGCCGATGACGTTGTTGTCATAATAGAGGAGAGGGTTTTCGACCGATTCTCGCACGTAGGCGAATGCCGCCATATGGATGACGCCGGCAATCCGGTGCCGTTTCATCGCGGCCGTCAGCCGCTCGACATCGCGGACATCGCCCTCCTCCAACGGTCCGAATTGCACGGCCTTGCGATTGCCGCGCGAGAGACTGTCGTAGACCACAGGCTGGCGGCCGGCCTTGGCCAAGGCCATGGCGACGTGCGAGCCGATGAAGCCCGCGCCCCCGGTAACGAGAACCCGCTCACTCAAGGAAGATCCTCCTCAAAAATGTGGTTCGCTTGCGATCTGTGATCGCAGTCCGTGCGGCAACTGCTGCCGCTGTTTTTGCGCGCGCGATGCGAGACGAGCGAACGCTGCTTTCGCGGTCTCTTGCAAGGGGCCGTCAATGCGCGCCCTTACGGAAGATCGACGATGCCAGCAGGCCGGAGCCCAGCGCCAGCAGCACCGTCGAGATGCCGTAGAGCAGCGGATAGCCGAACGCGAAGGCGTGCAGCGCGTCTTCCAGGCCCTCGCGCTCGAGGTCGAGCCGCGCCGTGTACTGGTGCAGCAGTTCGCGGTTGCGGAACAGGAAGACACGCGTCTCGAAAGAGCCGATCGTCACATTCGCCGGCACGTCGACGGCGGCACGAAAGAGGCTGCGACCGATGAAACTGACGCTGAATTCATCGAGGCTGTAGAGCTTCTCTTTGCGCTTCAGGCGCACGATCGCATCGCGGAACTCCTTAATTTCGGCCGCCGACCGCGCTTCGGCTTCGCCTTTGCCCAGAATCATCGGCACGTACTGGAAGCCGATGCCGGATGATTTCAGCACCTCCTCGGACGCCACCTCGTCGAGCGGGCGCGTCGCGGCGATGGCGTAGTAGCTCGGCACGCTCTGGAATTCGAGCTTGTCGGTGTTGAGCCAGATGCCGAGCACGCGGTTTTTCTTGCGCGCAACGAGACGCGTCGGCGTGCCGGTGACTACCGTCACGATATCGTAGAGGCCGGCTTCGGGGCTGGTCTGACGGCTGTTGTCGACGGCGCCGAAGACCACGATTTCGGTGCCGGCAAAGCTCGATGTGATGGCGACACGGCGGGTCGAGACGTCGGCCTGCACGGTCTCGCGCGGCAATTGCGCGCCGGGCGTCGCGGGATCGCCCTGGCGCGGCGCTGGCTGCGCCCGTTCGAGGCCCGGCACCGGCGTGGCGCGCTCGCGGCGTTGTTGAGCGATGGCATCGGCGGCCAGCAGCGACAGCGACAGCAGCACGCACAGCGCCCCGAGGCCGGCGAGCAATCGGGGCGGGCTGGCGAAGCGTTGCATCAATGCCCCCTGATGCCGGAGGACAGCGAGAACAGCTCGCCCGGGTCGGCGATCAGGCTCCACGCCATCCGCACTGCGACGAGCAGCACCAGCGCCGCCAGCAGGAAACGGAGCTGCTCACCCTTCAGGCGCTCGCCAGCAACGGCACCGAATTGGGCCCCGATCACACCTCCGAGCATCAGCAGCAATGCCAGAATCACGTCGACGGTGAAGTTCTGCTTGGCGTGCATGATGGTGGTGGCGGCAGTGACGAACACGATCTGGAACAGCGAAGTGCCGATGACGACGTTGGTCGGCATGCGCAGAATGTAGATCATCGCCGGCACGATGATGAAGCCGCCGCCGACGCCCATGATGCCGGCGAGAATGCCGACGAACAATCCGATCAACAGCGGCGGGATGGCGCTGATGTAGAGCTTCGAGCGGTGGAAGCGCATCTTGAAGGGCAGGCCGTGCACCCAGTTGTGCTGGCCAGGGCGGCGCATGGAGGGGGTTTTGCCGGCACGGACCTTGTTGATCGCATGCAGGCTCTCGATCAGCATCAGAGAGCCGATGACGCCGAGGAACAGGACGTAGCAGATTGTCACGAAGAATTCGAAATGGCCGGCCTTGCGCAGTTCGCTGACGACAAAGACGCCGAGCGTCGAGCCGGCGATGCCGCCGGTCATCAGCACGGTGCCCATTTTGATGTCGATGTTGTTGCGTCGCCACTGCGCCAGCGCCCCCGATACGGAGGAGGCGACGATCTGCGCGGTTTCGGTGCCGACGGCGACTGCTGAAGGTACGCCCGAGAAGATCAGCAGCGGCGTCATCAGAAAGCCGCCACCAACTCCGAACAGGCCAGACAGAAACCCAACTGCCGCGCCCATCCCGACGAACAGCAAGATGCTGGCGGACATCTCGGCAATGGGCAGATAGAACGTCATCGGGCTCCTTCAATGCGCCGGCGGGGCCAGTTTGGATTGCGACCGGGGCGACAGAACCCGTCGGCACCAGTCTTCGTCAGGACGACGGGGCGATTGAACTGCGCCGCGGATACCGATGCAGCGCTCGATTAGTTGCACAGGTTCTGCAGCTTCCGGCCAAGCCGAATGCTGGTCAACCCCCAGCGGACCCGATGGCCAAGCCCCGCCGCCAATCGGATCGAAGCTCCCCGCGCCATTGGGACAACAAACTGCTGCCGATTGCAAGGCGATTGTCCCGAATGTCCCGAGGTGATGCCGAAATCTGCGGCAGGCGTGTAGCCGGTGGTGCCGGCCGCGCGCCACGTGTCAATACGGCCGGCTGTTGCAAGCCTGCAATTGCCGCGAGCCGACAGAACCATCTACTTTACAACGATGGTGATTCTCCAGTTCGCAATTGTCTCCTGGAATTTCCTCGAGGCACGGAGGTTTGTGTATGCGCCTGCCCACCCCCATCGTTTGCCTCCTCGCGCTCGTCCTGTCTTTTCCCCCGACAGGGCATGCTGAAAGCGTGGCGCCACCGACCGCCCCGACCATCATTGCGCTCGTCGGCGACAGTCTTGCCGACGGCATGTGGGGCGGCCTCTACAAGCTGCTGCAGACGAACAAGCGCTATCAGCTGCATCGCGGCGCCAAGAACTCAATCGGTTTCACCGGCGCAGACCTGACCGAGCTGATCGACAAGGCGTTCGCGGCGGCTCCAGCGCACGCCATCGTCATGATGATCGGCGCCAACGATCGGCGCAGCTTTTTCGCCGACGGCAAGGCAAAGGCTCTGCTCGGCACGCCGACCTGGATCGAGCTCTATCGCGGGCGCGTCGAGAAATTTATGGATCACGCCGGCAAACGCCAAGTGCCGCTGGTCTGGATACTGCTGCCCGTCATGAAGACGGCGGATGCAACACGGGATGCGGTCTTGGTCAACGGTGTCATCGTCGAGGCGGCGAAGAGCCGTCCGTTCGTGACGCTGATCGATACGGCAACGATAACCGCCAACGAGAAAGGCGCCTACATGGCGCATTTCAACGACCTTTCAGGCCAGAAACGCTTGATGCGGGCGAGTGACGGCGTACATTTCGAGCAGCCGGCCTATGAACTGATCGGCGACCAAGTGATGAAGCGCCTCCGCGAAGTGTCGCCTCGTTTCGCGAGCCTGGCCGAATGACCAAGCTCCGGCCGAGCAATGCGGGGGGGATGTGCCGCTGGTTAACGGTGCTCGTCTGCTTCGCCCTCTCGATTGTGGCAGCTGAAGCGCAATCCGTGACGCGGCGCAAGACGCTGGCAAGCCCCGCGGCGGCGCGGACGGCAGACGCCGGCGATCTCGAGGCGCTGGCCAAGTTCCACGCCTACCTCTCGGGCTTCGACGCGGGCAAGCGCAGCGACATCGCAATCTTGCAGATCGGTGACAGTCACACAGCCGCCGATCACTTCACGGGCCGGTTGCGGACCCTGCTGCAACTGCGTTTCGGCAATGGGGGGCGCGGTTTTCTGCCGCCGGGCGCACCGCATGACTACTATCGGCCGCATCAGGTCGCGGTGGCGCAATCGGCTGGCTGGAAGACGCTGACCAGCAACAAAACCACGCCTGACGCCGTGCCGTTTGGTCTTTCGGGCCAGGTCGCGCGGGCCACAGCTGCCGACGAAATGATCACGATCGATAATCGCAGCGCTGGCCGGCTGAAGGCGTTCGAGATTGGCGTCAATACGCAGCCGGGTGGCGGTGCGTTCGAGATTTACGCGGACGGACAGCCACTCTCCGCGATCACGACCGCCGCGGCGGAGACAGGAACCGAGAGCTACCGGATCGCCGTGCCCCGCCTCGTGCAGCGGATCGTGTTGCGCACATACGGCGACGGCCCCGTCGAGATCACGGATCACACGCTGCTCGGTGAGGCGCGCGGCTTGACGCTGTCGAACCTCGGCTTCATCGGCGCGCAGGTCTCAATCATGTCACGCTGGGACTGGCCGCGTGCCGCCGCCCAGATCGCAAGCCTCGATCCGGCGCTGATCATCGTCGCGTTCGGCACCAACGAGGGACATGCCCCGGTCGGCAGCATCGAGGCGCGCTATGCACGGCAGCTGGAGGAGCGACTGGCCGCGCTGAAGGTCGCAGCACCCAATGCCTCGCTGGTCGTCGTCGGCACGCCGGACGCAAATCGCTATCCTCGGTTCTGCCTGCCGCCAACGCCGCCAATTGCATCGTTGCAGCCTGAAATGTCCGCATCATCGCGAGCAACGCCCGCACCTGGCGGCAGCGGAGCGGCCGCCGCCGACCTACCGTCCGGGCCGATACAGGTCGCGCCGTCAGGAGCCGCAAATGGCGGCGGCGTGCGAACCAAGATCGTGCGCCCGCCACCGCCTGAACCACCGGCCGACGCCATCTGCCAGACGCTCGACGTCGCGGAACGGCAAGCCTATGAGCAGATGCTGGCGGACAAGGACCGGCGCCTCTGCCGCTGGCATACGCCACCCGCGATTCCTGTCGTGCGCGCACTGCAGCGTGAGGTTGCAGCACGCCAGGGTGCCCTTTTCTACGATTGGTTCGCGCTGTTCGAGACCGAATGTGGTGCCGACCGCTGGTTCCGGCAGGGGCTTGCGCACAAGGACCGGGTGCATTTCAAGCAGGATGGCTATTGGCGGGCGGCAGATCAGCTCTACGCGCGGTTGCTGGCTGGTTATCCGCCACCGAAACGCTGACGGAAAGGGTTGGGCAAACGTGGTCTTTCCGACGCTGTCGTTCCTACTGTTCTACCTGGTGGTCTGGCCGCTGTCCTGGGGGGCGGTGCTGCTCGGCCACCACACAATGCACAAGCTGGTCATCATTGCGGCCAGCTATTTCTTCTATGCCTTCTGGAACTGGAAGCTGGCATTCCTGCTGTTTGCGAGCGTCTTGCTCAATTGGGGTACGGCTCGCCTGATCGAGGCGTTCCGCGGTCCCGACAAACAATCCCGCATCGTCCAATCCCGCATTGTCGCTGCCGGCGTCGCGCTCAATCTTGTGGTGCTCGGCTTCTTCAAGTATTTCGGCTGGTTCGCGGAGGAAATGAACACGCTGCTGCGCGCGGCCGGCCTTGCGCGCGAAATCCCGCTCTTCGAGATCGTTCTGCCGGTCGGCATCTCGTTCTTCACGTTCCAGGGCATCTCCTACATCGTCGATCTGCACCGCGGTGATCTCGACCGTGCCCGGCCGCTGATCGACGTGATGTTCTTCATCTCGTTCTTCCCGCATCTCGTTGCCGGGCCGATTGTGCGAGCGGCAAGTTTTCTGCCGCAACTGGAAAAGCCGCCGAACCCGGAACGCGTGTTCGTCGGGCTCGGCATGCTGCTGATCCTGTGGGGCGTGTTCAAAAAGGCCGTCATCGCGCACTGGCTGGCGGTGCATCTCGTCGACAAGGCGTTCTTCGACCCGACGGCCTTCGGTGCGATTGATCTGACGGCTGCGGTCTACGGTTACGCGGTGCAGATCTACTGCGATTTTTCGGCCTACAGCGACATCGCCATCGGCGTCGCGGCCCTGCTCGGCTACCGGTTCCAGCGCAATTTCAACCAGCCCTACCGCGCCATGTCGCTCAGCGATTTCTGGCGGCGCTGGCATTTGTCGCTGTCGAGTTGGCTGCGCGACTATCTCTACATCCCGCTCGGGGGAAATCGTGGCGGCGGCTGGCGGACCAATCGCAACCTGTTGCTGACGATGGTGCTCGGCGGCATCTGGCATGGCGCGGCCTGGAAGTTCGTCATCTGGGGGGCGCTGCACGGTGGCATGCTAGCCGCCGAGCGGGCGATCTCGAACGTGCGCGGGGCTGCCGCTGGACCGCCGATGCCGGAGCGGCCATTGTGGCGGCGCTTCGTGGCGGTGCTCGCGATCTTCCACTTCGTCTGCTTTTGCTGGATCTTTTTCCGCGCCGAAAACGTGCCGCGGGCGATCGAGGTGCTGGCGGGCCTTGGGCGTCTCACCAGTCCGGCGACGCTGGTCACGCCGTTCCTCGTGAGCCTCATTGCCTTCGGTCTCGCCATTCAGTTCACGCCGCCCGATCTGCTCGAACGCTTGGATCGGCTCTATCAGCGCCTGCCGGTCTGGGTGGTCGGTGTCATCGCGGGGTTGTTGCTGCTCACCTTCGAGATCATCGGCGGCGACGGCACGGCGGCTTTCATCTACTTCCAGTTCTGAGGACGAATTCCATGCAGCAGCCAACGGAACAGAAATGGGGCGCCCTGGAACTCGAAAGGGGCATGACACCCGGCCGGACCCGGGATGCCCTGAAGATCGGTCTGATCGCCGTTGCAATGCTGGTGGTGTTCAATTCGGCCGGGCTTGCCAAATGGACGCAAAGCCTGCCGTCGAACAGCGTTTGCGCTTGGCTCGCCGAGACCGCCAGCGATTGGGACCAGGCGATGCGCCACTGGGGGCCGGCCGGGCTCTTCGAGCAACTGCGGGAACGCTTCAAGATCGAGTGATACCAGCGCTCGAGTTGCAGCCAACGCGCTTGCCATCATTTCGTCGACGCGACTTGGCAAACGGGGAGCTGGAGGCAGCGATGCGGTGGCGATACCGCAAGGGAATGTCCGAATCCAACCGCCTAATCCCGGCTCGCCGGGACTAAGCCGTTCATGTATAAGGCGTTCCGTTGTCGTGAATGCCGTGATTCGTTCGAGAGAAATTCAGCGGAAAACCCGATGCGCGCCAAAATCGCTGCCTGCCTTTCGGGTGTCCTGCTTGCGGGCCTCGCCGCGGCGACGGCTGTTGCCGGGCCTGCACTGCTGTTCGAACCAGCGACCGGCCGCATTTTCTATGCCGAGGACCAGGACAATCTCTGGCATCCGGCATCGCTAACCAAGATCATGACCGCCTATCTGACGTTCGAGGCGCTGAAGACAGGTCGCATCACGCTCGAACAGAAGATCCCGGTCAGCCAGCACGCCTTCGTCCAGCCGCCGAGCAAGGTCGGATTGCCCGTCGGCGCCGAGATGACCGTCGATCTCGCCATCAAGGCGGTGATCGTGAAGTCGGCGAACGACGTTGCCGTCATGCTGGCCGAGGCCATCGGCGGCTCGGAAGAGAACTTCGTCAAACTGATGAACGACACCGCGCTGCGCCTTGGCATGACGCGGACCAAGTTCGTCAACCCGAATGGCTTGCCGGCGCCCGAGCAGGTGACCACAGCCCGCGACCTTGCCCGGCTTTCACGCGCGATACTGCGCGATTTCCCCGAGCATGCTCCGCTCTGGACGCTGCCGGAGGTGCAGATCGGCAAGCTCAAGCTCGCAACGCACAATCACCTGCTGAAAACCTTCGAGGGCGCGGACGGCATCAAGACCGGCTTCATCTGCGACAGTGGCTTCAATGTCGTCTCCAGCGCCACGCGCGACGGCCGCAAGCTGGTCGCCGTGGTACTCGGCGAACCCTCTGGCCGCGAGCGCAGCATTCGCGCCGCGAGCCTGCTCGATCACGGCTTCCAGGCACAAGGGTGGAAACTGCTTTTCAACTCGCCGCCGACAATCGATAACCTGCCGATCCCCGCCGACGCCAAGGGCGTGCAGAGCATGCGGCAAACGGTGACCGGCTGGGAATGCGGTGCCCGCAAGCGGCCCGTCGCCAAGAAGAAGGCCGGTCAAGCGGTCGCCAGCGCGAAAGACAAGGCCGGGAAAGCAAAGGCCGCCAAAGCCGCGACCGAAACCGGCTCCACGCCGCCGCCAGCGAAGCAAAAGGCCGCCAGCCGCGCTCAGCCGAAGGCTGCGGAGTAGGTTTAAAGCGGGACAGTGATCGATTTCGTCTCTGCCGTGGGCGTGCTCGGTCTCGCCCTGAATGTCGAAATCGCTGACGGTTCCGAATTAATCATCAGACCAGCAACTCCAGCCTACGCTCTTGATAAGGGCAACCGGCATTCGGCTGCTGCGCGGCGTTCCCGTTGTCATCGCTACCGTCGTTTGATGCGCCCGGCGACCCCTGGCCGGCCGTCGCGGGATCGCGCGGCTGCGACATTGGAACCTCGATCGAGCGCCATTCGCTGGGCGGCGTCGGTGGAGTCACGACCCACTGGCTCAGCGCCGGGCCAGGCAATGCGGCCAAGGCCATCACGGCGGCCAAAGCAATCCGGAACGTCCACGGCATGGCAGCACTCCCTCATTGGAGCGCCCGGGCAAGTCACATCCAGGGCGGCATTCGCAAATCAATCAGCCTGTAGTGTGCCGTATTGGCACGTCAGAGCCAAGCGCAAGTTACAGGCTGTGCCAACTTCGCCGCCTGTGGAACTGCCGACTTTCAATGCGGCACGGCCCGAAACTGGCGCCGATCTTGCTCTTGTCCAGGCCAGAGCAACAGCGACAAAGAGCTTCAGACAATGGCTGCGACCTGGCACCCGGACGAAGACGCAACGCCCACTCCCGCCGATGTCGAATCGATGGCCTGCGTGTTGGAAGGCCGGCACGGCTTCCACGCCGTCGACGTCGCCGAGTTCTTCTCGACGTTCCACTCGCTCGGCGGCGACGCTGGGCGCTGTTGGGCCTGGCTCGGCGTGGCCGAAACCATTCGGAAGCGTGAAAGGCAACGCTACGGATCGCTAACCAAGGACTGATAGCGTACGGACAAGCCCTCGTCCGGCTTTCGGACCGCGGGTTGCATACGCCCCCGGATGGCCTCTCTGGGCAAGAGTGCGGCCGGCATGCGGTTCGCGCATCCGGAGGGTTGCGTGCAGGGTCAGGACGTTGATGTGACGACAGTCTCCGAAAAAGCCATTGCGGCCGAACGGGCACCGCTTGCACTCGATCGCGTGCGCGAGACGATCGTGAGCCTGTGGCTCGACGACGGCGAGCATGCGCGCACGATGCGTAGCGCGCTTCTGGCGTTTTCCGTGCGCGTCGTCAGTGCCGCGATCCTCTATCTCTCGCAGATCGTACTCGCCCGCTGGATGGGCAGCTTCCAGTACGGCATCTACGTGTTCGTGTGGACGTGGGTCTTGGTGCTCGGCGGCATGTCGAACCTCGGCCTCGGCATGGCGATGATCCGCCTGTTACCCGAGTACCGGGAAACCAAGTCACTGCCGCTGATGCGCGGGCTGCTCCGCTACGGCCGCCTGATTGCTTTCGGGGCTTCGACGACCGTTGCTCTGCTCGGCCTGGCCGGGCTCCACTTCTTCGGCTCGGTATTTGCCGAGACACATCTACTGCCGCTCTATATCGGTCTCGTCTGCCTGCCGATGATCACGCTCTCAGATGTCCAGGACGGCGTCGGCCGCGGCAGCGGCTGGATGGGCGTGGCGCTGCTGCCGCCCTACGTGTTGCGTCCGCTGCTGGTGCTGGTCGGCATGTTCGCCGCGCATGAGTTCGGCTGGCCGATGAATGCAGTCACTGCAACAGCCGCGGCCGTGATCTCGACCTGGGTCACGGCCGCCATTCAGACGTTCCTCGTGCATCGCCGCTTCCGCGCCGAGGTGCCGAAAGGCCCTGTCGAGCGCCGCCCGGACCTGTGGTTGCGGACTTCGCTGCCTTTGCTCGTCATCGGCGGCGCCGAGCTGCTGCTGCAGAACACCGACGTGCTGATCGTCTCGTATTTCATGAAGCCCGATCAGGTCGCCATCTACTTCGCCGCCGCCAAGACCATGGCGCTGGTGATGTTCATCCACTACGCCGTCGGCAGCGCTATGGCAAAACGCTTCTCGGCGCTGAACGCGCGTGGCGACCAAGCGGCGCTGACGGCGATCACCCGCAATGCCGTGAACTGGACGTTCTGGCCGTCACTTGCAGCCGCCATCGGCCTGCTGGCGATGGGCAAGCCGCTGCTGTGGCTGTTCGGCCCGCAGTTCGTTGCAGGTTATCCCGTAATGTTCGTGCTGGTGCTGGGCTTCCTCGGCCGCGCCGCAATGGGACCGTCAGAGTTCCTGCTCAATATGCTCGGCCAGCAGAAGGCTTGCGCCGCTGTCATCGCTTCGATGGCGGCGCTCAACATCGTGCTGCAGTTCATCGCAATACCGCTGTTGGGTTTGATGGGAGCGGCACTTGCAACCGCGACGTGCCTGATCCTCGGTGCCGGCTTGAACACGATCGTCGCCAAGCGGCGCCTCGGCCTCGATATCGCCGTTTGGAACAACTGGCGGCGAAGCTGAATGCATTTTCTGCGCCGCCGGTTGATCCAGACGCGTGTTCGCGGTCGGTACTACCGGGCGAAGACCATCGTCAGCGCCAAGGCACAAATCGTGAGCAGCAGGCTGTAGGCCAAGACATAACGCACGCCGTGCCCTGTGACGCCTTGCCGGGCCGCATCGACTGAGAGATCGCTTCGGTTCTGGTCCATGGGGTTGCTCCGTTAGAGTTCCTGATCCCCTGCGTCCGCCCCCCCCTGCGTCCGCCCCCCTGCGTCCGAATGTCACTATAGGCCGAGCACGCCACCGCGTCTCGCAAGGCGTCATCACTATAGCGTCATCGTTGCTGGCGTCGCGGCACCAGTCCTCACGCGATTCCGCGCTTGTCGATAACACGCCGCGCCTTGCCTTGGCTGCGCTCGACGCCCTTCGGATCGGCCACCGTGACCTTGGCCGTCACGCCGATCAGGCTCTTCACCAGATGTGCGAGTTCGCCACCAGCCCGCGTCCGCGCCTCGCTCGCAACCTGATCGGCCGCCGCTTCGACGACGATCTCGATTTCGTCCATGCGGCCTTCGCGCGTCAGATGGATTTGATAATGCGGCGCCAACCCCTTCACCTTCAGGATCTGCTCCTCGATCTGCGTCGGGAACACGTTGACGCCGCGGATAATCATCATGTCGTCGGAGCGGCCGGTGACACGCTGCATGCGGCGCATCGTGCGTGCGGTGCCGGGCAGCAGTCGCGTGATATCGCGCGTGCGATAGCGGATGACGGGCATCGCCTCCTTGGTCAGCGACGTAAAGACGAGTTCGCCCACTTGGCCGTCCGACAGCACCTCGCCCGTGTCGGGGTTGATCACCTCGGGGTAGAAATGGTCTTCCCAGATCGTCGGGCCGTCCTTGGTCTCGATGCACTCGTTGGCGACGCCTGGGCCGATCACCTCCGAGAGGCCGTAGGTGTCGACAGCGTGCATGTCGAAGGCCGCCTCGATCTCCTCGCGCATCGCAATCGTCCAGGGCTCGGCACCGAAGATGCCGACCTTCAGCGACGTCTTGCGCGGATCCAGCCCCAAACGGCGGAACTCGTCCAGGATCGCCAGCATGTAAGATGGCGTGACAGTGATGATATCAGGTTCGAAATCGCCGATCAGCTGCACCTGACGCTCGGTCATGCCGCCGGACACCGGAACCACAGCAAGGCCGAACTGCTCAGCGCCCGAATGGTAGCCGAGGCCACCCGTGAACAGACCATAGCCGTAGGCGTTGTGCAGCGTCATGCCAGGACGCCCACCGGACGCGCGGATACAGCGCCCGACGACCTGCCCCCAGGTGACGAGGTCCTGCTTCGTGTAGCCGACGACGGTCGGTTTCCCCGTGGTACCGGACGAGGCATGGATCCGCGCAATCTGGGTCTTCGGCACCGCGAACATGCCGAACGGGTAGTTGGCGCGCAAATCCTGCTTGGTCGTGAACGGGAACTTCGCGAGATCGGCGAGCGATTGCAGATCCTCCGGCCGGACACCCTTCGCGTCGAACGCCTGCCGGTAATGGGCCACGTTCTCGTAGGCGTGCCGGAGCGACCACTTCATGCGGTGCAACTGAAGGTCCAGCAGAACCTCGCGCGGGGCGATCTCGATCGGCTCCAGCTCGAAGCGTTTCGGCGTCAGGTCGTGCATGGCAGTTTCCTCAGAAGTCTCGGTTCTGCCGCGCCAGCCGTTCAGCCGATCCCAGCCAACGTCACATCTCGACCAGCGTCCCCGGCACGATGCGGATATGGCCGCGGAACTCGGCGATCGCCTCGCCCGTCTCCGCAGAGACAGTCACGTCGTAGACGCCGTTGCGGTCGGCACGATGACGCTCGTTCGCGCGGGCGACCAGGCGCATGCCGCGTTTTGCCGGCGACAGGAGCAAGATCTGGCCTGACTGCAGCACGGCGCGCTGGTTGTAGCTGTTGGACGCGAAGGCGCAAGCGCTGTCGGCAAGTGTGAAAATGAAGCCGCCGTGGCAGATGCCGAGGCCGTTGACCATCGTCTCGCCCACGCTCATGGCGATGACGGCGCTACCCGGTCCGACCGAGACGATTTCCATGCCGAGCGACGGGCTCGCCTTGTCGTCGGCCCACATCGCTGCGGCCGAGCGCCGCGCAATCTCGTTTGCGTCGGTTGTCATCGGTGCTGCTCAACCGTTGCCGGTGAAGCGCGCTGGCCGCTTCGCCTGGAACGCGCCGACGCCCTCGACGTAATCGGGCGAACGGCCGGCCTTGCGCTGCACATCCCGCTCGAGCCGCAACTGGGTCGAAAGATCGTTGTCGAGCGAAGCCTGCAACGCTGCCTTGGTCAGCCCGAGCGCATATGTCGCCGCCTCCGCGAGGCGGCCGGCGATCGCCGCCGTCTCGGCCTCGAATTTGTCGTCGTCGACCGCCTTCCAGATCAGCCCCCAGGCTTCGGCCTGCTCCGCCTTCAACGGTTCGGCCAGAAGCGACAGCCCCTTGGCGCGGGCTTCGCCGATGAGACGCGGCAGGAAATACGTACCACCGCAATCCGGCACCAACCCGATCTTGGCGAAGGCCTGCAGGAAGCTCGCGGACTTCTTGGCGATGACGATGTCGCAGGCGAGCGCCAGACTCGCCCCGCCGCCGGCCGCGATCCCGTTGACGGCGCAGACGATGGGTTTACCCAGCCCGCGCATGCGTTCGATCATGCCGTTGTAGCGGTCGAGTACGGGGCCGAGATCCGGCTGTGGTCCTGTCTTGCTGTAGACCTCGTCGGAGAGGTCCTGGCCGGCGCAGAAGGCGCGGCCGGCGCCCGTCAGCACGACGACACGACAGGTCTCCTCGCGGGCAGCGTCGGCGAGCGCCGCCATCATCGCCTCGTACAGCGATTGGTTCAGCGCATTGAGCCGTTCCGGCCGGTTCAGCGTCAGCCGCGTAATACCGCCCGTCCTGGTGACCAGCACCGTCTCACCTGCCATGTCCGCCTCCGTCAATCCTTACGACCTCGCGCGGGCATTGTGCGTCGGCGACAGCGACCCGTCCACCGGACATATATCGGCTTATTCCCGGGCTGAAAGATTGCGACCTGCCACAAACGTCGAAAATGCGGGCTTGGGGTGCGTCAAGCGGTTTCTACCGGTCTAGACAGCTGGCTCCCGAACTTGGCTAGGGATTATTCTCAGCCGGGGAATGGGGTACCGGCCGCACTGACCACCCGTCGCTTCAGATCTCCTTGAAGCCTTGGTTGTTCAACAATTCGAGCATGCCGGCCGTGCCACGGACCCGATGCTGCAACTGCACGTCGAACGCGCGCCCGGCATTGCGCCGGCGGATGGCGTGAATGAGGTTCGCGTGTTCCCGGTTCGCCGCCACTGAGATCGCACGATGCCTCTGGATCTGGTTGCGAACCCGTTTCAGCCGGTCCCAAAGCCCGTGCACGATCTTGCACAGCTGAGCGTTGCCGCACTCCTTGGCCAGCAACCTGTGAAACGATTCATCCGCCTTGACCCAGGCCGCGATATCCTGCGTCGCGACCGCCGACTCCATGACCGTTTGCGCCGCTTCGAGCGCTGCCAGCACTTCGCGTGTGGCGCCTTGCTCAGCAACGCGCCGAGCCGCATGCGCCTCGAGCACCATCAGCACGTCGTAGGTGGCCGCAAGCTCGTCCAGCGTGAACGGTCGGATCAGCACGCCATAGCGCGGCCGGAGCTCGACGAGGCCTTCCTCGGCGATGCGGATCAATGCCTCGCGTACTGGCGTTCGGCTCAACTCCAGCATTTTCGCCAGCACGTCCTGCTTGACGACCATGCCGGCGCGCAACTCATTGGCGTTGATGCGGCGCTTGATCTCGGCGTAGGCGTGGTCGGTGGCTGTGACAGCGGCGGCATCTGGATTGACGGAACGTCGTGGTTTACGAGTGGGTGTCTTCGATGAATGGGTAGCCATGCAGGTCTGTTATCGATTGGGATTGAAAACGTGAAAATAGAGCGGAGGCATAACGGACGGAGCGGTTTTGTCGATGGCCTTCGCCATGTCATGCCATGTTGCCGATCACAGACCATCCGTCAAGCAGCAGAGTGCAGGGCGCCCACCGCGCATCCACCACACTTCCGGTCCCAGGGAATGTGGTGGTAGCCTGCCGTTTCTTGTTCTTGAAGAGGATGGTCGCAACCTTAGATCGGCGTTTTCGGGAGAAATGCAATGAGTGGCTTGCTGTCGGATGACGAAATCGCCGGGCTGATGCCGTCGGAACTCGTGCAGGAGCGCACGCCGATCCCGACCCAGATGGTTTCCAGCGACGAGTACTACCCCGATCCGCAGAACGGCAAACAGAAGGAGGTGGAAGCCCGCCTCCTCGCCATGGCCGACGACCTCGGCAAAAAGCAGGGCCTCGATCGCCGCCGCTTCTTCCAGACGGCTTCAGGCATGGCCGCCTCGTTCCTGGCGATGAACCAGGTCTATGGCGACATCTTCGAAGTCGGCGCCGCCGAGGCCGCCACACCGGCCCAAGCCCAGGCGCGCGCCGACGTGTTGAAGGGTCAGTTCATCATGGACATGCACACGCATTTCCTGCGCGACGACACCCGCATCACCAACTTCGTCAACATGCGCAACTCCGTCGGCAAGGCCGGCTGGAACAAGAAGCTCGCCGAGAAGGAGCAGACGATCGAGGACCTGAAGTACGCCAACTACATGAAGGAGATGTTCCTCGACAGCGACACCAAGATCGCGCTGATCTCGTCCGCCCCGTCGGACACCGAGGCCGACTGGTTCCTGACGAACGAGCAGATGGCGGCGGCGCGCGAAAAGGTGAACAAGGAAGCCGGCGGCACGACACGATTGATGTCGCACATCATCTTTACGCCCGGCCAGGACGGCTGGCTCGACAAGCTCGATGCCGGCCTCGCGCTGAAGCCCAATTCGGCCAAGGGCTACACGATCGGCGACAACACGCACAAGGCAACCAGCAGGTTCCCGTGGCGGCTCGACGACGAGAAGGTCGCCTACAAGGGTTACGAGAAGATGGTGAAGGCGGGCGTCAAGAATGTCTGCATCCACAAAGGCCTGTTCGCGCCATCGGTGGAAAAGCAGTTCCCGCACCTGCGCGGTTTCTGCGCGGTCGACGACGTCGGCCAAGCCGCGAAGGACTGGCCGCAGCTGAATTTCGTCATCTACCACTCGGCCTACCGCCACGTCGGCGGCGATCCAGCGGTGGCACTTGCCGAATTCGAGCGCACGGGCCGCGTCTCCTGGACCAGCGACCTCGCGGATATCCCCGCGCAATACGGCGTGAAAAACGTCTACGGCGACGTCGGGCAATTGTTCGCAACGACACTCATCGCACAGCCGCGCGTCTGCGCCGCGCTGATGGGCATCCTGATCAAGGGCCTCGGCGCCGATCACGTCAACTGGGGCACGGACGCAGTTTGGACCGGCTCGCCGCAGTGGCAGATCGAGGGGCTGCGCCGGCTCGAGATCCCAGCCGATATGCAGAAGAAGTTCGGCTTCAAGCCGCTCGGCGGCCCTGACAGCCCGGTGAAGCGCGCCATCTTCGGCGAGAACAATGCCCGCCTCTACGATGTCACGCCACAAAAGCGCGCGGAACTGTCAACCGATCGGTTTGCGACGCTGAAAGCCGACTACGAGAAGAGCGGGGAGGGCCGCTCGAACCTGCGCTACGGCTATGTCGCGCCGTCGCCGGGCCAAACCTTCAACCACGGAATTTTCTCGTGAGCGGGACAGCGCAGCCGGTCTCGTCGAAGGTGGGCTCGTCGCAGGTGGGCACGTTGAAAGTGTTGAGCACGCTCGGCGTCAAGGGCGTGCTCGAGGTGCTGTTGCCGCGCTTCGAGAAGGAGGCTGGCGTCAAAGTCGATGCCAGCTTCGATCCGACGGCGATGCTGGTGAAGCGCATTGCTGCGGGAGAGACCGGCGACGTCGCGCTGCTGACGTCTGAGGCGGTCGACACACTGATGGCCTCGGGCGTCCTCGCCAAGGGCAGCCGGGTCGATCTCGCCCGCTCTCAGGTTGGTCTCGCGGTACCGAAAGGCGCAGCACGGCCGGACATATCGAGCACGGCGGCGGTGACGGCATTGCTCAAAGCGACGCCGTCGATCGCCTACTCCAAGGCTGGCGCCAGCGGTATCTTCTTCGCGGGTGTGCTGGACCGGCTGGGCTTGCGGCAGATGGTCGACGCCAAGGCGACGGTCATTCCGGCGGGCTTCACCGGCGAATTGCTGAAAGACGGCCGCGCCGCGCTCGCGGTGCAACAGGTGAGCGAGCTGATGGCAGTGCCTGATGTCGACATCCTCGGCCCGCTGCCACCCGAGATTCAGGACGACCTGATCTTCTCCGGCGGCATCTTCGCGTCGGGAAACGTCGAACGTGCCCGGCAATTCCTGGGCGCGATCTCAGGTCCGGCGACGGCCGGGTTGTATCGAGCCAAAGGGCTCTACGAGATTTAGAGGCGGACCAACGCGCGGATTCTACTCGTGGCGTTCGGGCAGATACTGATCCTGTGCCAGGTTCGAGAAGCGCGTGTACTGGCCCTCGAACGCCAGCGTGACGGTACCGACGGGTCCGTGACGCTGCTTGCCGATGATCACCTCGGCCTTGCCGGAGACAATCTGCATCTTGGCCATCCACTCCTGGAACTCTGCCGTTCCCTCCTGGGGTTTGGTGCGCTCGACGTAGTACTCCTCGCGGAAAACGAAGATCACGACGTCGGCGTCCTGCTCGATCGACCCGGATTCACGCAGGTCGGAAAGCTGTGGGCGTTTGTCCTCGCGCTGCTCGACCTGACGCGAGAGCTGCGAGAGCGCGATCACCGGCACCTGTAATTCCTTGGCGAGCGCCTTCAGGCCGGTCGTGATTTCCGTGATTTCCTGCACGCGGCCGCCCTGTGAACTCTTCGACGAGCCCGAGAGCAGCTGGAGATAGTCGACGATCAGCAGGCCGAGGCCGTGCTGGCGCTTCAGCTTGCGCGCGCGCGCCGAAAGCTGTGCGATCGAGATGCCGCCGGTCTGGTCGATGAAGAGCGGCACCTTCGCCATTTCCTGCGAGGCGGAGACGAGACGCTTGAACTCGTCCTCGTCGATCATCCCGCGGCGGATCTTCTCCGACGAGATCTCGGCCTGCTCGGCGAGAATACGAGTTGCGAGCTGTTCGGCCGACATTTCGAGCGAGAAGAAGCCGACCACCGCGCCCTCGACCGCCTTGTCGGAGCCATCGGCCTGCCTTTCTGTGCGGTGGGCCTTGGCGACGTTGTAGGCGATGTTGGTGACGAGCGCGGTCTTGCCCATCGAGGGACGACCGGCGAGGACGATCAAGTCCGAATGCTGCAGGCCGCCCATCTTGCCGTCGAGGTCGCGCAACCCCGTCGAGATGCCGGAGAGGCCACCCTGGCGCTGGTAGGCGTTGTTCGCCATGTCGATGGCATGTGTCAGGGCCGTATTGAAGCCCATGAAGCCCTGGCCGTACTTGCCGTTCTCGGCGAGCGAATAGAGGCGGTTCTCGGCGTCCTCGATCTGCTCGTCCGGAGGCTGATCGACGGTGCTGTCATAGGCACCGTTGACCATGTCCTCGCCGATCACGATCAGCTGGCGGCGGATGCCGAGGTCGTAGATCGTACGGCCGTAGTCGCGCGCGTTGATCACCGTCGTCGCGTTGGCCGAGAGCCTGCCGAGATATTGCGGTACTGTCGTCGTCTGGTCGATCGGCTCGCTGTTCTCGAAGAACGTGCGCAGCGTGATCGGATTGGCTTGTTTGCCAGCCGCGATCAGTTTCGCTGCGGTCTCGTAGATCTGGGCATGTAGCGGATCGAAGAAGTGACCGGGGTCAAGGAACCCCGAAACGCGGTCGTGCGCCTCGTTGTTGACGAGAATCGCGCCGAGCAACGCCTGCTCGGCCTCGATGTTGTGCGGTGCCGCGCGGAACGTCTGCGTTTCTTCGGCGGCGCTTGCGCGCGGGGGAGGCGATTTGGTGAGCTCTTGTGCCATGGCCAGAGGCTTAAAACGATTCGGGCCCCACCCCGGCCGTCAAGCCCGAATTGGCCACACTCGTCCCCGCTATGCACAGGCGCGCCAGGAAGCGCTTGCGCGTGGCCGGGAATCGGGGCTGGGGGGCCGCGCGGCTGGGCAAAGCTACGGCGGGCGAAGCGGTGCGGCACGCGCGTCCCCTCTCCCCATGCGTCCATGATAGTGGTCGGGATGGCTCGCGCCACCCCGCCCTCTGAGCCGGCCAGGCGGTTTCCCGCACACGGCTTCGAGCCAGTGGTTCCTGCATCGAGACCGTCTCGCTGCTTGGCAGGCTCCATGAAACGCGATCAACCCCGCATCCGCCAAGAAGGCATTGGGCCTGAGCCGGTGGATGTTGGTTGATGCTGAACCCGATGCGGGTCCGCCCGCTCGAGGCTCTGCCCGCACTCGCCAGGCACATGACGCAAATGGCGCCATCCGGAATGCTTGCCGCAACGGAGCATTTCTGGGCAGTATGACTGCGGTCTGCTGGGCTTGGCATTTCTGCCCGCTTGCGCGTGCAGCACCAGCTTTCGGCACTTAATATGGCTCTACGGAGGGACGGATGCCTATTCTGAGATCGATCGGTACCAGCATTGCGCGTCGCCTAGTCCTGGCGGGACTTGCAAGCTTCGCGCTTCTTGGTTGCCTCGGCCAAGCGTCGGTGGCGCAGACCCGCTTCGTCTTCGCCAACGAGAGCGACTACGACACGATGGATCCGCACGCGGCCTTCGACGTTGGCCGCATCGCCGTGCGCCTCAACGTCTATGACGGTTTGATGCGGTGGCAATCGAACCCGGCCAAACTCGAGCCGTGGATCGCGGAGAGCCATGCCATCTCGAAGGATGGCCTCACGTACACATTCAAGATGCGCAAAGGCGTCAAGTTCCACGATGGCAGCGAGGTGAAGGCAGCCGACGTCGTCTACTCGCTCGAGCGCATCCTTGCGCTCGGCAAGGGCGCTGCGTCCTTGTTCAAGACGATGATCGATCCCGGCAAGGCCAAGGCTATCGATGACTACACGGTCGAGTTCACGCTCAAGAAACCGTCGGCGATCTTCCTCGCCATCGTACCCGAGATCCACATCGTCAATGCCGCGCAGGTCAAAAAGAACGAGGCCAACAACGACTGGGGCGCCGCTTGGCTGTCGAAGAATGCCGCCGGTTCGGGTGCCTACAAGCTCACGCAGTTCGATCCGGCCATCGGGTTCGTGGCCGCACGCAATGCGGACCATTTCAAGGGCTGGGGGCCGAAGTTCATCGATGAAATCGAGTTCCGCGGCGTCAAGGACACCAATACGCGGGTGCTCGGGCTGATGAAGGGTGATTTCAACGGCATCGGCGGCTATCTGCAGACCGACCAGTTGAAGCGCATCGAGGAGTCGGGCAAGGCCAAGGTGCTCGAAGCCGAATCCATGCGTGTCATGATGATGCAGTTCAACACGACGCGCGCGCCGCTCAATGACCCGGATGTGCGCCGCGCGCTCAACCAGGCTTTCGATTACGACGGTTTCAACAAGAACATCCTCGGCGGTCAGGTCGAGCGCAATCCGACGCCGTTGCCCAATACCATCTGGGGCAATCCGAAGGACGTTAAAGGCTACGTATTCGATATCGAGAAGGGTAAGGCCGGACTGGCCAAGGCATCGGCCAAGGTCGACCGTCCGCTGGAAATCCACTTCCTGACCGGTTTTGCCCAGAGCGAGCAGGCCGCCCAGCTCTTCCAGAACGGACTGCAGAAGATGGGTATCCAATCGAAGGTGGTCGGCACGCCCTGGCCGACCATCGTCGAGCGTTTCGGCAAGCCTGAGACGACGCCCGACATCTCGATCTATTGGATCTCGACCTACTACGCCGACCCGCACAACTGGATCGGCGAGATGTTCCATTCGTCGGGCGCCGGCACTTTCAAGAACGCGCACCACTACAAGAACCCCAAGGTCGATGAACTCCTCGACAAGGCCGTGCAGGCGACCGATCAGGCCGAGCGCGCCAAGTTCTATGAGGAAGCGGTGCGCATCGTGGTCGATGACGCGCCGGGACTGTGGATCTACAATACCAAGTGGTACGGCCCCTATTCCAAAAACCTTGCCGGCATCGTGTTCTGCCCGATCGGCAACGCCCAGGAGATGCGGACGGCTTACTACGAATGACCGTTCGGGCCAGGCGAAGATGGCGAGTGCTTGGGTTGTCCGATAAGGGAGTAATGCCGACCCCATGCGCATCCTCGCCTTGATCGCCAAGCGTCTGTTCTGGTTCGTGCCGACGGCGGCTGGATTGATTGCGGTGGTTTTCTTCATCTCCCGCGTCATCCCGTCGGATCCGGTGGCTCTGATCGCCGGCGAGACCGCGAGCCGCGCGCAGATCGAAGCGCTGCGTGTAAAGCTGGGTCTCGACAGGCCGCTGCCGATCCAACTCGCCGATTACTACCGGCAGCTCCTTAAGGGTGATCTCGGCACGAGCCTGTTCACAACGCGACCAGTTGCGGACGATCTGCTGGCGCGGCTACCGGCGACCATCGAGTTGACGATCGCGGCAATGTTGATCGCCGTATTGTTCGGCATCCCGCTCGGTGTGGTTTCCGCGACCCGCCGCAACTCAGGGATCGATCATGGCCTACGCATCGCCTCGGTGGCAGGATTGGCGATCGCCAGCTTCTGGCTGGCGCTGATCCTGCAATTGTTGTTCGCGATGAAGCTCGGCGTGCTGCCCTTGCAAGGGCGCATCTCGGGCTTTCCGCCAAGGCCCGTGACCGGTTTCATGACCATCGATGCTCTGATCGCTGGGCGCCCCGACCGGCTCTGGAGCGCACTAGCCCACCTGGCACTGCCTGCAATCACCCTCGCGGTGCCAGCGCTCGCCACCATCGTCCGCTTCACCCGTGCCGGCGTCCTCGACACGCTCGGGCGGCCGTTCGTCGACTACCAGCGGGCAACCGGCATTCCGCAGGCCTTGATCGTGTGGAAGTATGTCCTGCGCAACGCCCTGACCTCAACGGTTACGCAGATCGGGCTGTTGTTCGGCATTTTGCTGGCCGGCGCCGTCGTGATCGAGACCGTGTTTCAGTGGCCGGGTATCGGCACCTACGCCTTCGAGTCCATACTGCATTCCGACTATGCGGCCGTCATGGGATTTACCGTTTATGCGGGTGGGATTTTCATGCTGGTTAATCTTCTTGTCGATATTGTCCACGGTCTGATCGATCCGCGCGGAGGCACCGTATGAACGGCGCCACGCATGCCCTGCGTCGGCTCGCCCGCGATCGATCAGCCGCCCTCGGCTTCATCCTGGTCGCAATCGTCGTGCTCGCGGCCGTACTCGCGCCCTGGATCTCGACCCATCCCGAGGCGGTCTGGGACATGAACCCGGTCAACCGGCTGAAGCCGCCGGGCCGGGATTGGCTGTTCGGCACGGATCGGATGGGCGCCGATATCTTCAGCCGCGTCTTGTTCGGCGCCCGCATCACGCTGCTGATTGCCCTGGTCGCGGTCGGCGCGTCGCTGCTGATCGGCGTGCCGATCGGATTGTGGGCCGGCTGGAGCGAATGGTGGATCGGCGAAGCCCTGATGCGTATTTCCGACGTTTTCCTCGCCGTGCCGCAAATCGTGCTGGCAATCGCCATCGCCCAAACGCTCGGCCCCTCGATCGAGAACGTCATTCTGGCACTTTCAGTCACCTATTGGCCGTGGTTCGCGCGCTTGGTCTATGCCGAAGTGCAGGCACTGAAGCGCGAGACTTTCATCGAGGCAGCGATCGCACTCGGCGTGCCGCCTCGCCGGATTGTCCTCCAGCATGTGCTGCCCAATGTCGCCTCGCCGATCATCGTGCGCGCCTCGATCGGCATGGGATTCACGATCCTGACCGCCGCCTCGCTTGGATTCCTCGGCCTTGGTGCGCCGCCGCCGGCGCCGGAATGGGGCCGCATGATCTCGGAATCGCGCGAGTTCCTGCCCGAGGCCTGGTGGTACGCACTGGCACCCGGTCTTGCCTTCTTCATTGTCGTCATGGGCTTCAACCTGCTCGGCGATGGCCTGCGCGACGCGCTCGATCCCCGTCTCAGGCGCTCGCATGACCGCTGAGCCACTGCTCGAGATTGCCGACCTGGGCATCGGCTACCGAACGGGTCAGGGCGTCGCGCGTGTCCTCGATCGCGTCAACGTGTCGGTTGGGCGCGGCCGCATCATGGGCCTGGTCGGTGAGTCGGGTTGCGGCAAGACCACGCTCGCCCGTGCGATCCTTTCGGTCCTGTCGCCCAACGCCGTGATCGAAGGCGGCTCGATCCGCTTCGACGACCTCGATCTGCTCAATCTGCCACGAGCGCGCTTCGAACGCGACGTAAAGGGCCGTCGCATCACTTTCGTGCCGCAAGACCCCTACGGCGCATTCAATCCGCTGTTTTGCGTCGGCGACCAGATGATGGAGCTGATGAAGTGGAAATCGCCCCGCCGGGATCCGGGCGAGCTGGGTCTCGGCCCGCTGTTGACGCGTTTTCCAAGTTCGCGCCGCAAGGCCGACCGGGAAGCTGTGCTCGCGCTGTTGGATGAAGTGCAGATCCCCGATCCCGAGCGTTCACTGACAAAACTTCCCGGCGAGTTCTCGGGTGGCCAGCGGCAACGTTTGCTGATCGCCATGGCCCTTATGACCAACCCGGATCTCATCATCGCCGACGAACCGACTACGGCGCTCGACGTCACGATCCAGGCTCAAATCCTGAAGTTGCTGAAACGGCTCGCGCGCCAGAAAAACGTCTCCATCCTACTGACCACACATGACCTCGGCACGGCCTATGAGATCTGCGACGAGATCACGGTGATGTATGCCGGCCAGGAAGTGGAGACCGCCCCCGTCGGAGAGTTTTTCACGCATCCGCGTCACCCCTACACCGCGCGGCTGCTCGAAAGCCTCCCGAACCCGAACCGCGAGATCAGAGAAATCGGCGGCGAGGTGCCGAGCTTGCTAGCGCCTCCCCAAGGCTGCCGGTTTCATCCCCGCTGCGATCGTGCAACGACAGAATGCAAGGCCAGCCGGCCGCCTGCGACCGGAACAGGGCAGCACATCGTGCGCTGTTTTCATCCGCTGACGGTCGCAGCGGAGAGTCGGTCATGAGCCCCGACACGCGTCCGCTCCTGCGCGTCGACGGCCTGCGTCGTTACTTCCCGGTTCGGAATGCCTTCGGTGTCACGACGCGCACGATCAAGGCGCTAGACGACGTCAGCTTCGAACTACGACCGGGTGAGACCCTCGGCATCGTCGGGGAATCCGGTTGCGGCAAGACCACGCTCGGCAAGCTGCTGGCCGGAATTCATCAAGCCAATGCCGGCAGCATTCATCTCGAAGGCGCCGACATCACCTCGCTCGGAGACATGGAGCGCCGTCGGATCGCGCCTCGGCTGCAGTACATCCATCAGGATCCCGGCAACGCGCTCGATCCGCGCTGGACGATCGGGCGCTCGCTGGAGGAGCCACTGGCGATCCACACACCATTGTCTCGACCCGAGCGCATGCTCCGCGTCCGCAAGATTTTGGCCTCTGTTGGACTTCCCGAGACACATCTGGACCTCTACCCGCACGAGATCTCGGGCGGTCAGCAGCGGCGCGTCGGTCTCGCCCGGATCCTGACGCTACAGCCGCGCCTGGTGATCCTGGATGAGCCTACGTCCGGTCTGGACGTCTCTGTACAGGCGACAATCCTCAAGCTGTTGCGGACTTTGCAAGCCGAGTTCCAGCTCACCTACCTCTTCATCTCGCATGACTTATCGGTTGTGCAGATCATGTGCGACCGAATCGCCGTCATGTATCTCGGCCGCATCGTCGAAATCGCTCCGGCCTCTGCGTTGTTCTCGGACCCGCGCCATCCCTATACGCGTTCGCTGCTGTCGGCCATTCCGCGGATCGGTGGCCGGCGGGTCACGGATACGTTCAACCTCGAGGGCGAGCCTGCGGACGCGAGTAACCTGCCATCGGGCTGCCGGTTTCGTAGTCGCTGTCCACGGGCCGCAGCCGTCTGCGTCGACGTGGACCCGGCGCTTGGGCCGGCTGGCGCCGCACACCAGACGGCATGTCACTTCGCCGGGCAGTCGCAGGGAGGGGCCAATGCCTGAGGCGGTACGATCGCGCATTCTGATCACCGGCGCTGCAGCCGGTATCGGCCTCGCCATCGCACGCCGCCTTGGCCGCGAGAATGCGGAGCTCATTCTGTCCGACAAGGACGCAACAGCGCTCGATGCCGCCGCGCAGGTGCTATCGGCGACCGGTACTCGGGTAACGCTCTTGCCCGGCGACCTCTGCGATGCAACCATCATCGATCAGCTTGCGCGGGACGCGGGCCCCCTCGACGGCCTCGTCAATTGCGCCGGCGCTTATCCGGTGACCCCGGTCCTGGATCTGTCAGTCGATGAGTGGGATCGGGTGCTGAACATCAATCTGCGCGCGCCGTTTCTGCTGACCCGCGCCGTTGCAAAGGGCATGCTTGCCACCGGCAAGGGCGGCGCTATCGTCAACATTTCGTCGACGGCAAGCGTGCTGGCGCGACCCGGCATCGCCCACTACGGCGCCTCCAAGGCCGGATTGAACCAGCTGACCCGCGTGCTCGCTGTCGAGCTCGCCCCGCACGGTATCCGCGTCAATGCGATCCTGCCGGGCGTGATCGAGACCGCGACCGTTACGGCGGCTCTCACCACCGCCGCCGCGCGCGACGAGATGGCTGCAAAGCAATCCCGCATCCCGATGGGCCGGCTCGGAACTCCAGACGAGATCGCAGAATTGGCCGCATTCCTGCTCTCGCCTGCGGCATCCTATTCGACGGGCAGCCTTTTTACCGCCGACGGTGGCTTCTCGCTGGGTATTGCGAAATACTGACGACGAGCTGCAATCTCTCGGGCGAACAACGTCCGCGGATCCAACTTTAGTGATGGAATCGGAATGACCACGAATAGGACATCATCGGGGGCAGCCGTCAGCATCGGCATAGATATCGGCGGCACATTCACCGATGTCGTCTGCGTAACCGCGACCGGCACGCATATTCTGAAACTGCCGACAACGCGCGATGATCCGGGGCGCGCAGTGATGGCCGCGCTCGATGTCCTCCGCGACCGTTTTGCCATAGCGCCAGCCTCGATCACGAGCTTCGTCCACGGCACCACGATCGCAACCAACGCTGTGCTCGAACGAAAGGGTGCCCGTGTCGGCCTCGTCACCACAAAGGGCTTTCGCGACATCCTGGAGATCGGTCGGCAGATCCGCCGCCAGATGTACGATCTCAATCTGAAGCCCGAGACGCCGGGTTGGCTCGCGCCGGGTGCACGCCGTGTGGAGGTGACGGAGCGGATCGACGCGGGCGGCGAAGTTCTCATCCCGCTCGATGCCGGATCACTGGATGCCGCGATCGCAACCCTCGCTTCTGAAAACGTCGAGTCCGTCGCCGTCGCCCTGCTGTTTTCGTTCCTGGCGCCGGAGCACGAGCGTCAGGTGCGCACGGCACTGGAAGTCGCCATGCCCGGCATCCCGGTTTCGATCTCCAGTGAGGTCGATCCTGTCTTCCGCGAGTATGAGCGCACCGTTGTGACCGCATTCGACGCTTATGTGAAGCCCGTGGTCGCACGCTATCTCAGCAACCTGGACCGTAATCTCGCAGAAGCTGGTGTTGCCGCACCCTTGCAGATCATGCAGTCGCGCGGTGGCCTCGCCGGTGGCGAGATCGCACGGCAGCGGCCGGTACGACTGTTTCTCTCGGGGCCCGCAGCGGGTGCCATCGGCGGCCAGGCCGCTGGTCGCGAGGCCGGACACGACAACCTCATCACCATCGACGTCGGCGGCACGTCGAGCGACATCGCGCTGATCGACCAGGGCCGCGTCCTGGTAAAGGCCGAGACGGATATCGCCGGCTATCAGGTGCGCGTGCCGATGCTCGATGTCACGACGCTCGGCGCCGGCGGCGGGTCGCTTGGCTGGATCGACAGCGGTGGCGGCTTGCGTGTCGGGCCACAGTCGGCCGGCGCTGATCCCGGTCCCGCTTGCTATGGGCGCGGCGGTCGCGAGCCGACCGTCACCGATGCCTCGATCGTGCTCGGACTTCTCGACCCTTCCTACTTTGTCGGCGGTTCCATGAAGCTCGACCCGTCGCTGGCGCGAAAGGCCATTGAAGAACGCGTCGCTGTGCCTCTCGGGCTCAGCGTCGAAGCGGCGGCGCTCGGCATCCATCGCATCGCCAATGCACACATGGCCGACGGTATCCGGCTCGTGTCGATCAATCGCGGCTACGATCCGCGCGAGTTCGTGCTGGTGCCGCTCGGTGGCGCGGGTGGGCTGCACGCCGTTCCGCTTGCATTGGAACTCAGCATCAACCGCGTCCTGGTTCCGCGCTTTCCCGGCGTCCTCGCCGCTGCCGGTCTGCTGGCCGCGCCCATCGAGCACGAGGTCTCCGGCGCATTCCTCACGCCTATCGCCGACGCGAGGGTCGCAGAACTGGCCGATGCGCTTGCTGCTCTCGACCGGCGGGCGGCAACCCTCATGCAGGCCGAGCGTGTCGACGGGCTGCGCCGCGAGCGCCTCGCGCTCGCCGATGTCGGTTACATGGGGCAGAGCCACTATATCGAGGTGCCGATCGATCTTGCTGCAGGCGATGCGCTCGCCAGCCTTTACCGGGCCTTCGAAGCGGCACATCAAAAGCTCAACGGCCACAAGACCGGCGCGCTGGCGAAAATCGTCAACCTCCGCGTCGTCCACCGCGCCCATCGCCCGCCGGTGTCTGTTGGCGCCAAGCCGCCAGTGACCAAGGGCCGGTCACTAAAAGGGCGCCGGTCAGTGCTGTTCCCGGGCGAGACCGTCCGCCTCGAAACCGCTCTCCATGACCGTGCACGCCTTGCCGAAGGCGAGCAGCTGACCGGCCCCGCCATCATCGAGCAAACCGATTCGACGACGCTGCTGCCTCCAGGCTGGTCCGCCGAGGTCACAGGCGGCGCCGCCCTTCTGCTCACACGGAGCCAGTCATGACTGCTGCAACACCCACGCATCGCATCGAGGCCGCCGGCGACCGCTTCGATCCCATCACGCTCGAGGTGATCCGGCATCGGCTCGACAAAATTGCCGAGGAGATGCAGGCGACACTGCTCAAGTCATCGTGCTCGCCGATCGTGAAGGAAGGCCTCGACGCCTCGGCAAGCCTGTTTACGCTCGACGGCACCACGCTGGCACAGGCCTGCGCCATCGCCATCCACCTGGGCACGTTGATACCGGCCGTCGCCGCGATCATCGCCAAGTTCCCGGTCGAGCAGATGTGCGAGGGCGACATTTACATCTTGAATGATCCCTATTGCGGCGGCACGCATTTGCCGGATTTCGCAGTCGTTATGCCGATCTTTGCTGACGCCGATAGCGGGTCGGCAACTGAAGGCGGACAAAGCTCTCGACCGATCGCACTGGCGGCCACCATGACCCACCACCAGGACGTCGGCGGCAAGACGGCGGGTTCGGTCCCGACCGACTCGACCGAGATCTATCAGGAGGGCATTCGCATCCCGCCGGTCGCCTGGGCCCGCGCGGGCGTTTTCGACGAAACCTTGACAGCGGTGCTCCGCCAGAATGTTCGTATCCCCGACATCTTCATCGGCGATCTCCACGCCCAGGTCGCCGCCTGCAAGATCGCCGCCGTGCGCCTTTGCGAGGCCGCCGGAAAGTTTGGCCACAACGCGCTGCTGGCGTCGTTCTGGCACCTGCTCGACCGGGCCGAAGCGATGACGCGTGCCGCGCTGCAGAAACTGCAACCCGGCACCTATCGCGCCGTCGATTTCCTCGACAATGACGGCATCGACCTCGATCGCCGGATTCGCATCGAAGTGGCGGCCACGATCAAGGAGGGCACGATCCATTTCGATCTCACGGGCTCCAGTCCTCAAGTCAAAGGGCCGATCAACTGTGTCCCTTCGGGCAGCCTCGCCGCCGCGTGTTTTGCCGTGCGCGCCATTACCGACCCGGCGATCCCGAACAACGGCGGCTGTTTCCGCCCGATCACGCTGACGCTGCCGGAGGGCTCGATCGTCAATCCGCGCGAGCCTGCGCCTGTCAACGCGCGCACCGCAACGATCAAGCGCGTGACGAACACGATGTTGAAGGCGCTTGCGGGCGTGGCGCCAGACCGCGTGCCGGCGCCCAACTCCGGCGAACTTCTCGTCATGGCCTGGGGTGGCCAGCGCCGCGACGGTAGGATGTTCGTCACCGGCGAATTGCTCGCGGGTGGCGCTGGTGCCGGCAACGGTTTCGATGGCGTCGATGCCATCGAAACGGACGCCACCAACTGCATGAACCTGCCGGTCGAAGCGATGGAGCTCGATGCGCCGATCCGGGTGCGCCGCTGGGAGCTGGTGACCAACTCGGGCGGCGAGGGGCAGTTCCGCGGCGGGCGCGGTCAGCTCAAGGAGTACGAGGTGCTCGACGATGTCGCCGGCACCATGTCCTACTCGCATCGCGGCGAGCGCCATTTCGTCGCTTCCGACGGATTGGCGGGCGGCAAGCCGGGCGGCCTGGCCCGCTCATGGATCACGCGCGCCGACGGCCACGAGGAGGTGATCCCGTCGAAGACGGTGACGCGACTGGCACCCGGCGACCGCGTCGTCATCACGACGGCCGGCGGCGGCGGATACGGCCCACCGGAAGCCCGGGATCCAGATGCCGCCCGTCGCGACATTGCCGATGGAAAGGTGGAAGGGTGACGGTCTATTCATGATCGAGCCGAGTTAGTGATCGCAGGCTTCGTCGCGCCAGCGTTCTGCTGATTGCAGCATTTTCAACGTCGCGTGACGCGGAAACCTTGGAGGCGCACGCATGATTTTCATGAGCCAAAGCGGATTGATGGACACTACGCGCCAAGCCCAATGGGATACCTGGTATGTCGAGCACCTGCGCATAATGCGGACCGTGCCGGGCATTACATCGGCTCAACGTTTCACGACTGGCGCCGCCGGATTCCCACCCTCGCTCGCGATGTACACCGTCGTATCCGAGGCCGTCTTTCGCGACCCCTATTACTTGAGCATTCGCGGCATGGGGGAGTGGAAGCCGTTGATTGATCCACGCCATTATCACCGGAATCTATTCGATGGGCTCGCAACCGCACCCGACGTTTCAAGCGACGACGTGCTGGTCGTGGCCGATCGGAGCCAGCCCGATCCCTGCCTCCCCGCCATGACCTGGCTCCACTCGGTGGGTATCGACCGGTCGACCCCGTATCGCGGCATCGCTGTCGCCGGTTCATCCAGAAGGGCCGAATGCGATGGCATGAACGTCGGCATTTATGCGCCGGTAGCAAAGTGATGCATCGGTGGAGCCGGCGGCCCCCTCCCGTCGGCTTTTTTGTGCGGGAACATTGCTGCTGGAACCGCGCCGATTACTGACAGATCTCGGCACAGAACCTCCAGCACTCAGGACCACGATGGAAATCAAATGCGGTTCACCTGCCGGGGCGCTAGAGTCGTTGCGCAGCAGGTTGGGAACGCGGCGTCGGCCACCCATTCCTTTCGGCGCTGACGGAGAAACAATGCAATGGCGGATCCGTATCAAATACTGGGTGTCAGCCGAGCGGCAACAGATGACGAGATCCGCAAGGCTTATCGCGCGCTCGCCAAGAAAAACCACCCGGATCTGCATCCCGGCGACAAGGCGGCAGAAACGCGCTTCAAGGCTATTGCCTCAGCCTATGCGATCGTCGGCGATAGCACACGACGTGCGCTTTTCGACGCCGGCAAGATCGATGACAGCGGTACAGAACGGCAGGATCACCCGGAACGCCGTTCCTATCGCCAGCATGCCGAGGCGAACTCAGGCTTCAAGTATGAGCGGCAGGGGTCCGGGGCCGGTCAAGACGAGGACGACTTGTTTGCCGAACTTTTCCGGCGGCACGCCAGGACCGATGTGCGTGGGGAGGACGTCAATTCTGCGTTTGCTGTCGAGTTCACTGACGCAATCAATGGGGCCAAGCAACGGGTCATCATGAGCGATGGGCGAACGCTGGACATCACCATTCCTGCCGGGGTGATGGAGGGCCAGATCCTGCGCTTGCGGGGACAGGGGAACCCCGGTCGAGGTAACGGTGAACCCGGTGACGTTCTGGTCCAGATCCTAGTCAAGCCGCACCCGCTGTTCCGCCGCGAGGGCGACAACATCCATTCGACGCTGTCTGTCACACTCGGCGAAGCGATGGCCGGCGCGAAGGTGGCAGTGGCAACCGTGTCTGGTTCGGTCAACCTGACAGTCCCCAAGGGCTCCAACACGGGCACCAAGCTTCGGCTGCGGGGCAAAGGTGCACCGACTAAGGGCGGCAGCGGCGATCACATTGTGGAGCTTCGCGTGATGCTTCCCGATCAGCCGGACGACGCGCTCGTCCAGGCCGTGGTCGACTGGGAAGCAAAGCATCCTTACGATCCCCGCAAAGAGCCGGGAGCGCCGTCATGATCACCGCCCGCGAACTTGTTGACGCAATCGAGGAGCTGGAAGCCGCCGCGCTCCACCGTTGGATCGAATTGGGCTGGGTCATTCCGGTGCACGAAAACGAAGAGTTGCAATTCGATCCGTCCGACGTGGCCCGCGTGCATCTTATCTGCGAGCTCCATTATGATCTGTGCATCGAAGAAGACAGTATGTCGGTCGTCCTCTCGCTGATGGATCAGCTTTATGCCACGAGGCGCACGCTCGCGGCGCTCGTTTCAGCGGTAGCGGAACAGCCCGAAGACGTCCAGGCGCGCATCACGGATCTCATCAATCGAAACGGTCCATAGGCCGGGTGTAGCGGCGGCCGATCCCACCGTCCACGCACCTTGAGCGGAGCTGGTTGACTCTGTCCGAATTGTCTTTCACCGTCAGCATGGTACTTTTCAGCTTCGGAACACACACTCACCATGAGCTCGTCGCACGCTCCGTGGCATACATTGATCGCCAATTTACACGCGTCCGGCCGCAAGGCTGCACTCGCAATCACCGGGGGGGGCACCGGGGCGATCGGCGAGTTACTCCGTATTCCGGGGGGCTCGCGTCTGCTGCTCGAAGCGCAAGTTCCATACGATGCGCTGGCGCTCGAGACGTTTCTCGGCTTTGCACCGGCACAGGCATGCAGTGCCGACACCGCAATCGCGATGGCACAGAGCGTACAGGCGCGCGCAGCGAGATTGATACCGACGGGGACAGATCTGGTTGGCCTCGGCGCAACGGCGGCACTGGCGAGCGACCGTCCACGTAAGGGCGAGCACCGTTTTCACATCGCATTCGCCAACTCTGCTCGCATTGCGCACTGCACAGGCGTGATGGCCAAGGGCCGACGTGATCGCGCCGCTGAAGAAGACGTCGTTTCGCGCGCGATCGTCCTGTGGCTAGCCAAAGCCTGCGGGATCGCCGCACCCTCACCACGCAGCCTGCTCGATGCGGATGAACACTTCGCCGAGACGGTCGTCGCGACTTCGGATGTTATCGATCAGCTGCTCGCGGGCGCGTTTGATCGCGTCACTGCCCAGCCCGATGGCCAGATGATGCTGTCAGCGCCACGTCCCGTCGTGCTGTTGCCGGGATCGTTCAACCCGGTGCACTCAGGACATCTGTTGCTGGCGCGGGTCGCCGAAGAACTGAGGCAGCAGCCATTGGCGTTCGAAATCTCTGTGACGAACGTCGACAAGCCGCCACTGGCGGGTACGACGCTGCGACACCGGCTCGCGCAATTCGCCTGGCAATCGGCGGTCGAACTCACGAGGGCGCCCACCTTTCTCGAGAAGTCGCGGTTGTTTCCAAGGACGACGTTTGTGATCGGGGCGGATACGGCGGAGCGGCTGGTTGCGCCGAGATATTATGGCGACGATGAGGATCGGATGCACGTTGCGCTCGACGAAATCGGCAACTCCGGCGGCAGTTTTCTGGTTGCCGTGCGCATCGACGCCGCAGGGCGCGTACGCGCTCTGGCCGACATCCCCGTGCCGCGACGCTATGCCGATCTCTTTACCGCAATCTCAGAGCACCGTTTCCGCCTTGACACCTCCTCATCGGAAATACGCGAGCGGGGGCAATCAGCCAGTCATGCAAAACGCGCCTAGCAGCTCGTCCAATAACCCCACGGTGAGCGTATTGAGGTTGCGATTTGTCCTCCAATACATCCAAGTCATTGATTTATATGGTGCCGCAAACAGGACTTGAACCTGTGACCCCCGCATTACGAATGCGGTGCTCTACCAGCTGAGCTATTGCGGCTCACATAGTGGCCTGCCATAGGCAAGCGGACGCTTCGCGGAGCATGCCGCGAGCAACGAGGTATTTACCCGCAAACTCGTCAGCTGGCAACCGCTATCGCTGACGCATCGCTGACGCATCCTTCACCGGCATCACCGACTGGGGCCGGGAAGAGTTCGGTCCGCCAAACGAAAATGACCGCAGCACCCTGAGGTGCCGCGGTCATCGTGTGCTTCGGCCGTCTCTCGCGAGACCGAACCCGAATTACTGCTTCGGAGCAGCCGGGGCTGCAGCCTTTGGGGCTGCAGGAGCAGGCGCAGCCGGAGCAGCAGCCTTCGGAGCAGCTGCCGGAGCAGCCTTCGCGGGCTCTGCCTTCTTCGGCTCGGCTGCCTTCTTGGCGGCCGGCGGCGTCGGCTTCTTCTGGCAGTGCGCCTTGCGCTTCTGCCCAGCCTTCGTCGTCACTTCCTTCACCCACATGCATTCGGTGTTGCCGATGCAGGTCGCCTCAGGCTCGACGCCGGCGCAAGCAGACGCAGCCTTCTTCGGTTCCGCCTTCTTCACCGGCGCTGCTTTCGGAGCCTCTGCCTTCTTGGCTTCGGCCTTCGGCGGTTCGGCCTTCTTCACGTCGGCCTTTGCCGGCGCATCAGGCGCCTTCTGTTGTGCGCTCGCGACACCGCTGCCCAGAGCGAGTGCCAGAGCAGCTACACACGCGCTTACCCCCCAACGAATGTTCTTCTTCACGGCAGTCATCTCCAGTTGGTTGATGCCGAGGACGACTATATCATCTGCGTTGGGGTCAAAAACACGGCGGGGCAGTGAATAACTGTTCACAACAAAAGATATGTGATTCCTAACCACGGCGAGACCATGATCGCAAGAAAGCGATACCCGACGCTGGTCATAAGGCTTGCAGCCGGCGACTGTCGATCGCGGATGTGATCGAGTGCCTCGGCATGCTTTTGGCCTGTAAAATCAGGCGAAATCACGGCGCGAGTCCTCTGATTCACGGAAGCCGCGGGTGCATCGCCTGCATTGCTGCCAGGTAGATGTCCCTTGCGGGCGCTGGCGACGCGGATAGGGGTCTAATGCCTTTGTCCAAAAGCGCTGCACGCCGATATCTGTTGATAATCTGCAGAGTTCTGGCTTCCATTGGTCACTCCAACCGAATCAATTGGATGGCTGTCCCCTCTCCTATCGCCCACGAAAAACCGGCTTCCGCTTGTCCAGGAATGCGCGCTGGCCTTCCTTGTAGTCCTCGCTGTCGAAACAGGCCGCCGCGAGCGCCTCGAGGCGAGCCATATCGGCACTTTCCGGATACCGCGTCATCTCGACCACGGCGACCTTCGCGGCATCGATCGAGAGCGGCGCATTGTCCGCGATTTCGCCCGCGAGCTTCAACGTTTCCACCATGTGGTCTGTGGCAGGCACCACCTGACCAACCAGCCGCATTTGCAAGGCCTCGGCCGCTCCGGAGCGACGTGCAGCCCTTCATGGGGGCAGGCGCAAGCTTTCCTCAGGCCTGGAATGAGGAGGCTTATGGTTGATTGACGCGAGCCGCAGTACCAGATTACGTGCAGTGCAACAGGCGCCCCGATCGAGCGGCTGCCTCAAAATGATCGCCGGAGTTCGCGGCGAGGAGAGTTGCTTATGACGGCATCCAAGAGCGCGCCCTTACGCGGGCGCATCGAGGCAGTCGACCCGATCTGGACCGCGGTCCGTGCCGAAGCCGAGGACATCATTGCCTCGGAGCGGGCGCTCGGCGGCTTCATCTATGCGACCGTTCTGTCTCATGAGCGGCTGGAGGAGGCGATCTGCCATCGCCTGGCGCAGCGCCTCAACCACTCGGACGTCGATGCTGGCCTGATCGGCCAGATGTTCGCCGACGTCCTCACCAGCAAGCCGGACCTCGGCAATGCCTTCCGCGCAGATCTGGCAGCCGTATTCGATCGCGACCCGGCTTGCCACCGCTACATCGAGCCGCTGCTCTATTTTAAAGGCTTCCACGCGCTCGTGACGCATCGCTTCGCGCACGCATTGTGGCTCGAAGGTCGACACGACTTCGCCTTTTATCTGCAAAGCCAGAGTTCGCGCATCTTTGCCGTCGACATCCATCCGGCGACCCGGCTCGGCGTTGGCCTCATGCTCGACCACGGCACCGGTATTGTCATTGGCGAGACCGCGGTGGTCGGCGACAACTGTTCGATCCTGCAGAATGTCACGCTCGGTGGTAACGGCAAGGACACGGGTGACAGGCACCCCAAGATCGGCGACAACGTGTTGCTCGCAGCTGGTGCCAAGGTGCTCGGCAATATCCGCGTCGGCAACTGCTCGAAGGTGGCCGCCGGCTCGGTCGTACTGAAAGACGTGCCGCCGAACAAGACGGTGGCGGGTGTACCCGCCAAGGTCGTCGGAGACTCGGGCTGCCCTGAGCCGTCGCGCGCCATGGATCAGAGACTTTCCCCGGACGACTGCGGCTGCGGCTGCTGAACCGGGCTTTCCAATTCACAACGCCAAGAGGGACTTTGCGTGGCTAAACCCGTAACAGTGACGCCTGACGAATTGAAGCGCGTCGAGCAGTACATGCAAAAGACCTTCGGCAACCCGAAGATCAAGGTGAAAGGCCGCCAGAAGGCTGCCGACGCCGCCGAGGTTTTTGTTGGCGACGACTTCATCGGCCTCGTCGCCAAGGATACCGAGGACGGGGAGCTCTGCTTCCAGTTCAACATGACCATTCTCGATATCGATCTCGAGTAGCGATTGTCGACATCTTCGCGGGGGAATTCATGCCGCTTTATGCGCTCGACGGCGCCGAGGTGCAAATACCTGGGCCCGGCCGGTATTGGGTCGCGCCGAGTGCTGCTGTGATCGGCCGCGTCACGTTGGGTGAAGACACCAGCGTCTGGTTCAATGCGGTGATCCGCGGCGACAACGAAACGATCCGCATCGGCGCACGTTGCAATGTGCAGGAAGGCGCGGTCCTGCACGTCGACCCCGGTTTCCCGATGCTGATCGAGGACGAGGTCACCGTTGGCCATATGGTCATGCTGCACGGCTGCACGATCGGCAAAGGGGCGCTGATCGGCATCGGTGCGATCGTGCTCAACGGCGCGAAGATCGGCGGCGGGTGTCTGATCGGCGCTGGTGCGTTGATCCCGCAGGGCAAGGAGATCCCGCCAAACTCGCTCGTCATGGGCGCGCCGGGCAAAATCATCCGCGAGGTCAACGACAAGGACCGCGAACTGATCGCCTGGGGTGTCGACGACTATGTCAAGCGCTCGAAGCTATTTGCGCGCACAATGAGCCCGCAGGTTGGCTGAGGTGTCAGGCTGACGCCAGACACCTACGCGTTGCCCTTCGCCACTGTCTGCTTTGCCGCCTGCTCCTCTTGCGCACGTCCGAGCCGCAGGCTGAGGAACACCCAGAGTAACGCGAACGGCACGGTCAGCATGGCGACCGCCGGAGTCGCGAGACCCGCTGCCTTCGCGACGCTGTTGAAGAGCCAGCCGCTGGCCGCATCGCCGCCGCGGAACACGACGGTGTCGATGAAGTTCTGCGCCTTGTACTTGTCCTGCGGGTCGACGACCGTATAGAGCACGCGCGCTGCAGGGTTCGAGATGGCGAAGCCGATCGCGCGCTCGGCGACGATGACGCCGACGACCACCCAAAGCGACGGTGCAACCGCCAACGCCAGCAACCCGAGTGTCGCGCTCACTGGCAATGCGGCGACGCAGTAGCCGACCGGCAGCCACCGCATCACCGCCGCCGTGATGAAAAGTTGCGCCATGATCGTGAACACACTGACCGTCAGGTCCATACGCGCAAAGAGCTGCACCCGGTCGGCCCGCTCCGGCAGCGCGGCGCCAATGATTCGCGCCTGCTCGAAATAGAAGAACGTCGAAATCAGGTTGGCGACCAGGATCCACATGGCGATCTGGAACAGGTACGGCGACTTGAAGACGCGTTCGGCACCGGCGAGTATCCCGTCTCCAGCTGGCTTGTCGTGATCCGCCTGATGCGCGTGACCGAGCTCGCGGCGGAGCGCAAATACGCAGGCGACTGCAATGCCGAGGAACAGCGCCGACACCAGCAGCAGATTCGCCGCTCCGAGCTTGTGCACGATGCTCTGCGTAATCAGCGGGCCGCAAAACGCTCCGGCACTGCCGCCCGCCGCGATCATGCCGTAGTAGCGTTTAGCGTCGGCTGTCGACCAAAGGTCCGCCATCACGATCCAGAACAGCGACACGACGAACAGGTTGAAGACGCTGACCCAGACGAAGAACATCGAAGCGACCAGTGCGCTGGTTTTCCAAGCCGAGAGCACCAGCCAGAACACCACGAGATTGGCGATGAAAAACAGGTAGACGACCGGCGCCACGTGCTTCTTCGGAAACGTCGAGACGAGCCAGCCGAACAGTGGCACGGCTGCGAGCATCACGCCGAAGACGATGAAGAAGAGGCGCTCCAGTCCATCCACGCCAACGGTGACGCCCATCTCGTCGCGCAACGGCCGGATGATGTAATAGCTGCAGAGCACCGAGAAGAAGTAGGCGAACGACCAGCCGACAGCCCGGACGGCGCCCGGGTCGATCGCGAGCTTTTCGCGCAGGCCTGCGACCGAAGCAACCCATGGTACTTGGTCATTGGCAGGGACTTCGGTCATCGGCTCGGTCTCGCTCGGATTTGATCGGGCAGTTCCCAACCGACTACCACGGAACAACAAAGCGTGGCATAAACGAGCAGAATTGGGTGCAGCACATCACGTCAACGGAGACTTGCCATGGATACACAAATCTTCGAATCAGGCCTCAACGCCGACGGTTACCGGGAGATCGAGACCAAGCGCTACGAGCCGCGCCCGGCCAACGGCGAGCACGGGCACCATTTCTCGGTGCGCGGTCTGATCCTGGAGGGCGATTTCACCGTCACGCTGGAAGGCAAACCGACGACCTATCGCACGGGCGACGTGTTCGAGGTGGCCGAGGGGCGGCTGCACTTCGAGGAGATTGGGCCGGCAGGCGTCAGGCTGATAGTCGGCAAGAAGTATTGACGATTGAACGGGGCCAGACCCTTGCCCGTTCGGCAAGCCGGACCTCGATCTGGGTCTGCCCCCGGCGCCGTGACCAGGGTCTGCCCGCGGCGCGGCTGCGGGACCGTTCACGGCTTCTTCGCGGCAACCCTCTTCTCGATGCCGCGAATGAGGGCGCTGCCCATCGGCGGATCGTTCTCGACACCAAGCGTTTCGGTGAGCCGCGCCAAAGTGATGTAGAAGCCCGACATCAGAATCAGCTCTACGACCTCACGCTCCGACAGATGTCGGCGCAGTTCTGCGAGCGTTGTTTCAGACGCCTTGGCGTCGACGACCACCTCGCGCGTGAAAGCGAGCGCGGCCTTCTCCAGCGCGTTGAAACAGCCGGCCTTGTCGTCGCCCTTGGCGAGCGCATCGATTTGCGGCTGCGTCGCGCCGAGATCGAGCGCGATCGGCACATGTTGCACCCACTCGTAATCTCCGCCTTCGAGCTTGACCGCGTGCAGCAGGCACAACTCGCGCAGCATCGGAGCGAGTTTCAGTTTGCCGAGCAGGGTACCGCCAAGCTTCATGACGGGCTTCAGGCACGTCTCGGCATGCGCCATCATGTTGAAAATGTTAGCCGGCGACGGCAGTCGGCCGAGCATGTCGCGGACTTCGGGCGACGCCTTGGCAAGATCGGGATAGGGAATGCGGGCCATGGGGTCGGTCCTTCGCGCGCAAGGGTTGACGGCTTCGCTTCGCAGATTCCATGCCGGTGGGCGCAATAGGCGAAGCCTTAATTACGCCGACCTTGATACCGCATCGGCGCATTACGGGGTTGCTTAACGCGCCCTACAGGACTCAGCCGGCCGCCGCAAGCGACCGGAGTGCGTCGACGGCGTCCCGCGCGGCGAGCCGGGAAGAGTCGTCCTTCGCGTCCGCCAGCTGTGCTTCCGCCGACTTGAGCTCAGATTCGATCTTGCCGCGGTCCTTGCCGTCCAGGTCGATGTAGTGCTGCGCCAGCACGGTGAGGCGGTCCGGCTCCACCTCGGCAAAGCCGCCCCGCACAAAGATGCGCCGCTGACCGTTGGTGAGCTTGATGTCGAGCACGCCGGGGCGCAGTGCCGCGATCACAGGCGCATGGCCGGCGAGCACCGTGAACTGCCCGTCGGCGCCGGGCACAACCACCTGTTCGGCATCGGCCGAGGCGGGTGATTTAGGGTCGCCCGCAAGCTCCGGGATAATCATGCGCTCGGGCGTCACCAGCTCGAACTTGAACGTACCTGCCATATCGGTCCCATGCTCTTGTCAGCGGCCGCAGCCGTTCAGCTCAGTTGGCCTTACCGGCGCTCTTCGCGTCGATCTCGTCCTGCGTCTGCAGTGCGGTGCCGCAGAACGGGCAGTGCAGCATCGGATACTCGACCGAGCCCGGCTGCTCTTCCTCGACGTCGATCAGGCCGACAGAGAGATAGAGGATGCCGTCATCTTCGCCGACTGTGATGAGCGGATCGAAATCCTCGTCGCTCATCGCATCGCGCAACAGTTCGCAGCACGAGCCGAACTTCTTGTCGTCGGCGGCCATGACGGTCTCACTTTCTGCGGCGCATGCCGCGGTTCAGGCGGCCTCGGCGAGCTTCTCGGCCTTGGCGACGGCGTCCTCGATCGTGCCGACCATGTAGAACGCCGGCTCCGGCAGGTGATCGTAGTCGCCGTTGCAGATGCCCTTGAAGCCCTTGATCGTATCCTTCAGCGGCACTTGAACACCCGGCGAGCCGGTGAAGACCTGGGCGACGTCGAACGGCTGCGACATGAAGCGCTCGATCTTGCGGGCGCGCGACACCGTCATCTTATCGTCCTCGGAGAGTTCATCCATGCCGAGAATGGCGATGATGTCTTGCAGCGACTTGTACTTCTGCAGTATCGACTGGACCTGCCGTGCGACGCCGTAATGCTCGTCGCCGACGATGCGCGGGTCGAGCATGCGCGAGGTGGAGTCGAGCGGATCGACCGCCGGGTAGATACCTTTTTCCGCGATCGAGCGCGACAGCACCGTCGTCGCGTCCAAGTGAGCGAACGAGGTGGCAGGCGCCGGGTCGGTCAAGTCGTCGGCCGGCACGTAAATGGCCTGCACCGACGTGATCGAACCCTTCTGCGTCGAGGTGATGCGCTCCTGCAACGCGCCCATGTCGGTCGCGAGAGTCGGCTGATAGCCGACGGCCGACGGAATACGGCCGAGCAGAGCCGACACTTCGGAACCTGCCTGCGTGAAGCGGAAGATGTTGTCGACGAAGAACAGCACGTCCTGGCCCTGCTCACGGAAGTGCTCGGCGACAGTCAAGCCGGAGAGCGCAACGCGCATGCGGGCACCCGGCGGCTCGTTCATCTGGCCGTACACGAGCGCGCACTTGGAGCCCTTGGTGGAGCCGTTGTTCTTCTTGGGGTCGACGTTGACGTTCGACTCGATCATCTCGTGATAGAGGTCGTTGCCCTCGCGCGTACGCTCGCCGACGCCGGCGAACACCGAGTATCCGCCGTGCGTCTTGGCGACGTTGTTGATGAGTTCCATGATCAGAACGGTCTTGCCGACGCCGGCGCCGCCGAACAGGCCGATCTTGCCACCCTTGGCGTAGGGCGCCAGCAGGTCGACGACCTTGATGCCGGTGACGAGGATCTGACCTTCGGTCGACTGGTCGGCGAACACGGGCGCCGACTGATGGATGGCGCGCCGGGATGCAGTCTTCACCGGACCAGCCTCGTCCACCGGCTCACCGATGACGTTCATGATGCGGCCGAGCGTCTCCTCACCGACCGGCATCGAGATCGGCTCGCCCATGTCGGTTACTTCCTGGCCGCGCGTCAGACCTTCGGAGCTGTCCATGGCGATCGTGCGCACGGCATTCTCGCCGAGATGCTGCGCCACCTCGAGTACAAGGCGGTTGCCCTGGTTCATTGTCACGAGCGCGTTCAGAATCTCCGGCAGATGCCCGCCGTCGAACTGCACGTCCACGACGGCGCCCATCACCTGGCGGATCTTGCCGACTTTATTCGATGCCATTTGTCTCGTTCCTCGTTCCCGTCATTCCCATGCGGCGCCGGTGGGGTAGCCGCGCATTCGTTCAGCGCTTAACGGACGCTGTGAAATCCGACCAGTTCTCGACCTTGAAGCCGCGGACGTCGCGGGCACAAAGCTTGAACCACTTCATTGCTTTCAATGCGTCGATCGCATCGAACAGGTTCGCCAAGCTGGCGTTATGCGTCAGGTAGACACTCCCCTGAACCCGCTCGAACCCATGCGGCGTGAGCGTTTTCCCGATTTCCGTGTAGGCGCTCGATATCCCCTTGGGATAGTGCTGCCTGATATCGGCGACGACCATGACGAATGCTATGGCGAACACGACACAGACCTCATGGAACCGTTTCGGCGACAGGATCGGCGAGATACTCAGCTTGCGCGTAGTCCAAGCGCTCGCCTGTCTCGATCACGACAATGCGGACGTCACCGTTCGCCTTTACATCAACCACCTCGTAGGCCGGTCCGAACGGCCCGAAGCGACGGACATCGCCGATGAAAGCGCGCTGTTCTGCAAAGCCGTACTTTGCTTGTGCCTCGCGATAACCGCCCCGCGTTGCTCGACCTTGTGAAGCCATGTCCCGCTCCTGCTGGTTGACGAGAACAAACCAAATACGAAATCAATTCGGATGTCAAAGCGCCTCGGCGCCCGAAATGATCTCGATCAACTCCTTCGTGATGTTCGCCTGACGCTGGCGGTTGTACTTGATCGTCAGCTTGTTGATCATGTCGCCGGCGTTACGCGTCGCATTGTCCATGGCCGACATCCGCGCGCCCTGCTCGGACGCCGCGTTCTCCAGGAGGCCGCGGAAGATCTGTGTCGAAATGTTGCGGACCAAGAGATCGCCAAGCACCTCTTCCTCGGAGGGCTCGTATTCGACGGCCGATTTCGCGCCCGCGTCGGCCTTCGCCTCGGGCACTTTGGCTGGAATCAGCTGCAACGCGGTCGGCTTTTGCGCGATCACGCTCTGGAACTGCGAGAAGTAGATCGTGCAGATGTCGAACTCTTTCGCCTCGAACATCGCCATCACCTTCCGGCTGATATCCTCGGCATTGGTGAAGCTCATCTGCTTCACAGCCTTGAGGTCGATGCGGTCGACGATCTGGCGGGCGAAGTCCCGGCGCAGGTTGTCCGCACCTTTGCGACCGACGCACATGATCTTGACCGTCTTGCCGTCACGATTCAGCCGCTGAATATCCGCGCGTGCGAGACGGGCGATGTTCGAGTTGAAGCCGCCGCACAGGCCGCGCTCGGCGGTCATGACGACGAGCAGGTGCACCTGGTCCTTGCCAGTGCCAACGAGAAGCGGCGAGGCGCCCTCCTTGCTGGCTTTCGATGCCAGATTGGCGAGCACGCGGTCCATGCGCTCGGCGTAGGGACGCGCGGCCTGGGCCGCTTCCTGTGCGCGACGCAGCTTGGCGGCTGCGACCATCTGCATGGCCTTGGTAATTTTCCGCGTCGCCTTAACGGAGGCAATGCGGTTTCGCATCTCTTTGAGTGAGGCCATCGATTTGAATCCTGCGCGTCTTTTTCGTTAACGTGGAGACTTCATGATTTCGGTGAAGTCCGTTCCCTGTTCCATCCGGGACACCCGGACGTTGTGCAAGCTGGTACCGAGCCAAGTCAAATTTCGCAGGGCAGTCAGCGCGAGAAAGAGCTTGCCATGATCTTCATGGCTCGCTGCATACGTGCTGCCCTGAATGCGTTCGAACCCATAGGGGGCCAGCGTCATCCTGATGTCTGTGTATGCCTGCGCCGACGACCCGCGGGGATGATTTCGTTTTGCGGCCACTGTGTCGAGATCGAACGCCAGCCCAAACATCAGCGATTTTTCCAAGCCGCGTCGGGTCCAGGATCTTTCAGGATGTCCGCGATGTCGTACTCGACCTGACGCTCGGCCTCGAGAATAGAGATAAGGGCGCGTGTTTCGTCGATGATACGAAGGACCTGGTAGGTCGGTCCGTCGGGGCCAATGGACCGCGTAGATCCCACAAGGTCCTGAAGCTTCCCTTTCTGATCGCTGATGAGTTCAACGTCCATTGCACTTCTCGCTTATTCTCTGCGTAGCAACCTAGTCGAGCGTGTGATCTCATTTCGCCGCGCGGGGGTCAATGCGCTCCATTCCACCACTCGGAAGTCTGACCCAGCATCCCATGCTTGGGTCGAGGCCGCCCGCTAAGCCGCCGTCGTAACCTGGTATTGCCGCCATTCATACCGTGTGTAGGCCAATCCGCCAGAAGCAACCATGACGACCAGAACCAACAACAGCGCAGCCCACTTGAGTATCGTCGATGTTGGCAATAGCAACTACTTTCAAACGAACTGCTTTGCCACCGTCTCGACCACGCCCTTGAGCTTGGCGGCCGTCGCGTCAGAGAGATCTTTGCTGTCGCGGATGTCGTTCAGGATCGCCGCGTTCGTGCCGCGCAGGCTGGAGAGCAGCGCGTCCTCGAACTCTTTGATCTTGTTCAACGGCAGCGGGTCGAGATGGCCGTTGACGCCGGCATAGATCACACAGACCTGCTCTTCCATCTTCAGGGGCGAGAACTGCGCCTGCTTCAGGAGTTCGGTCAGGCGAGAGCCGCGGTTGAGAAGGCGTTGCGTCGCGGCGTCGAGGTCGGAGCCGAACTGCGCGAACGCCGCCATTTCGCGGTACTGCGCCAGCTCACCCTTGATCTTGCCGGCGACCTTTTTCATGGCCTTCGTCTGCGCGCTGGAACCGACGCGCGACACCGAGAGGCCGACGTTCACGGCCGGACGGATGCCTTGATAGAAGAGATCGGTCTCGAGGAAGATCTGGCCGTCGGTGATCGAGATGACGTTGGTCGGAATGAACGCCGACACGTCGTTACCTTGCGTCTCGATGACGGGGAGTGCCGTGAGCGAACCCTTGCCGGCGGCATCGCCCATCTTGGCGGCGCGCTCGAGCAGGCGCGAGTGGAGATAGAACACGTCGCCCGGGTAGGCTTCGCGGCCCGGCGGGCGGCGCAGCAGCAGCGACATCTGGCGGTAGGCGACGGCCTGCTTGGAAAGATCGTCGTAGATGATGACGGCGTGCATGCCGTTGTCGCGGAAGTACTCACCCATGGCGCAACCGGAGAATGGCGCCAGGAACTGCATCGGCGCTGGATCGGAGGCCGTGGCGGCGACGACGATCGTGTACTCGAGCGCACCGTTCTCTTCCAGAGCCTTGACGAACTGAGCCACGGTTGAACGCTTCTGGCCGACGGCGACGTAGACGCAGTAAAGTTTCTGCGCCTCGTCCGTGCCTTTGTTCAGCGGCTTCTGGTTCAAGATCGTATCGAGTGCAACGGCGGTCTTGCCGGTCTGGCGGTCACCGATGATCAGCTCGCGCTGGCCGCGGCCGATCGGAATCAGCGCGTCGATCGCCTTCAGGCCGGTCGCCATCGGCTCGTGCACGGATTTGCGCGGAATGATGCCCGGCGCCTTGACGTCGACGCGGGCGCGCTTGTCGGACTTGATCGGGCCCTTGCCGTCGATCGGGTTGCCGAGCGCATCGACAACGCGGCCAAGCAAACCCTTGCCGATGGGAACGTCGACGATGGCACCGGTCCGCTTGACGGTGTCGCCTTCCTTGATGCCCCGGTCGTCGCCGAACAACACGACGCCGACGTTGTCAGCTTCGAGGTTCAGCGCCATGCCGCGGATGCCACCCGGGAATTCCACCATCTCGCCGGCCTGGACTTTGTCGAGGCCGTAGACGCGGGCGATACCGTCGCCAACCGACAGCACCTGGCCAATTTCGGAGACCTCAGCCTCCTTGCCGAAGTTCTTGATCTGCTCCTTGAGAATCGACGAGATCTCGGCGGCTTTGATATCCATCAGCGGACCTCTTTCATGCGCATCTTGAGGCTGTTGAGCTTGGTGCGGAGCGAGCTGTCGATGAGACGGCTGCCCATCTTCACGGTCAGGCCGCCGAGCAATGCCGGGTCGACCTTCGTGGTGATCTGGACTTTCTTGCCGCCGGCGGTGCCGGTCAGCGTGTCGGTGAGCGCGTTTGCCTGCGCTTCCGTCAGCGGGTGTGCCGACGTCACCTCGGCGATCACTTCGCCGCGGTGGCGCGCGGTGATGCCGCGGAAGGCCTTGACGATGTCTGCAAGGGCAAACAGGCGACGATTGCGCGCCAGCAGCTTGAGGAAGTTGACCGTCAGCGGGCCGAGCCCAGCCTTGGCGGCAATCGCGGTGATCGCTTTGCCTTGCTCGTCCGCTGAGAACACCGGGCTTCGCACCATGCGCACCAGATCCGGATTGGCATCCAGCAGCTGTTGCACGCGGATCATATCGCCTTCGACGTCGACCAGCTTGCGCTCGTCGTTCGCGAGATCAAACAGCGCCGAGGCATATCTGCCCGGCACGCTCGCCATGATTGGATCGTCGTTCGCCACGTGCTCGCGCTCTCGCCAAATGCCCCATTTCGCAAGGAAACCCGGCCGGTGCCCTTTAGCCGCGGATGCCCACTTCGGCATCAGGCCATCAGGTCAGCCCCTTGCTGGAAGCCCGTGCGGGCACCCAATTGGAGGGAGGTTCAACATCAAAGGGCCGGCACACCGACGAGCGGCAGCGGCACCTTGTAAAGACGGTGGACCACTTAGCACGTGCTCGGCAGGGGTTCAACCCGGCGCACGGATGGCGGGATGCCGCAGAAGGCAGTGCAGGAGGAGGGGAAGATGCTGACAGGTTCCAGGTGGCGGGGAAGTACGGGACGCGGAGGCGTAACCTGTCACCCCTGTTCCCTGTAACCGCCTGCACTGCCTATTCGATCTTGATCTCGATCCGCTTCAAGAGCGCGCCGATCCGCTCGTAGTCCTTCACCAGGTGCTCGCCCATCTCGTCGGCAGTTTGTGGCTTGAGCGCAACGTTGATGGCCAGCAACTGGGCCTTCATCTCCGGTGTCTTGGCGATTTCGATCATCTTGGCGTTGAGCATGTCAATTATTGCTTGGGGAGTGCCGGCCGGCGCCCAAATTGCATACCAGCTCGGAATATAGGTTTCGCCATAGCCGACCTCCCAAAGCGTTGGTACGCCCGGGAAATCCGGATGCCGCTCGGGGTAGCTGATGTCGAGCAGCTTCAGCTTGCCAGCCTTCACGTGTGGCATCGGATTGATCTCGTTCATCATCTGCACGTTGTTGGCGAGGAGATCGTTCAGCGCGTCGGCATTGCCGCGATAGGGCACGTGCAGGATATCGAGGCCCGCTGCAGCTTTCAGGGTCTCCAGCCGAAGGTGCGAGTTGGTGCCATTGCCAGCCGAGCCATAGGCCAGCTTGCCGGGATTTTTCTTGGCGTAATCGATCATCTCCGCGAACGTCGAGACGCCGACCGCCGGATGGATGGCGAAACCGCTGATCAGATCGCCGACGCGGCCGACCGGCGCGAAGCTTTTGAAGGCGTCGTAGGAGAGCTTGCGCAGTTGCGTCTGGACCGAGAGCGGCGCGTTCGGCGTCAGCAGGAACGTGTAGCCGTCAGGGGCCGATTTCGCGACTGCTTCGGTGCCGATCACGCCGGAGGCGCCACCCCGGTTTTCGATCACGAATTGCTGCCCGAAGGCCTGTGTCAGCTTGTCGGCCCAGGGCCGCCCGATCAAGTCTGTGGCACCACCAGGAGCATAGGGGAGGACGAATTTGACGGTCCGCTCGGGCCATTTGGCGCCTTGCGCGAGGGCCGGGTTCGGAAGGCCTGCAGCAAGTGAGGCGCCGGCCAGTCCCAGAAAGTCACGACGACGCATGTGTCACCTCGGCTGCTGATCTGAACACGATATGGCGACACCATTAATCGGGCAGGCAGGCGTCGACAACGCGCCGCATTGCAGCACTCATTTCACGCGGCCGACAGCGACCAGCGGCCGGTAGAAGCCTGGCGTCAGGCCGGCTTCGGCGCGTGCCTTGTCGTTGAATGGCGGCTTCACGGGACCGCGGAAATACCGACGTACCATGTCATGGAACGTCGGCTCGGGTGCGCGGCCCTCTTGCTCGCAAAGGTGGCGGAACCACTTGGCGCCGAACGCAACGTGGTGCTTCTCGTCGCGATAAATAATGCCGAGCACGGCTGCGGATTTCTCGTCGCCGGCCGACTCCAGGTTGGCGATGATCGAGGGGCTGACGTCCAGTCCGCGCGCCTCGAGGACGAGTGGCACCACTGCCAGCCGGGCCAGCAGACTGCCCCCCGTAGCTTGCGCCGACTGCCAGAGCCCGTCATGCGCCGGATGATCACCGTAGGCCGCGCCGAAGTCTGCAAGCCGCTCGCTCAACAGTTTGAAATGATAAGCTTCTTCGGCGCCGACCCGCACCCAATCGTCGTAGTAGGCGCGCGGCATGGGGACGTGCGCGAAACGGCCGATCAGGTCCCACGTCATATCGACGGCGTTGAGCTCGATATGCGCCAACGAATGGAGCAGCGCGATGCGGTTTTCGAGGCCGTGCGCGGAACGGCGAGGCATGGCTTTTGGCGGCAGCAGCAGCGGCTTGTCTGGCCGCCCCGGCCGCTCCAGCATCTCCTCTCGCGTGCTCAATGGGCCGAGCGAGAGGCGGCGCTCGTTCCAAGCGTCCGCTGTCTGGTGCGCGAGCCGAACCTTGGCGGTCGTATCAGGCGTCATGACGATCTGGCGTGCGGCAGCAATCAGGCTTTCTGCCGGAGGCCCGTGATCGCCCGAATGCAAAAGCAACCATTGGGTTGGTCGCGGATCGCCGGTCACTTGCGATCAATCCTCACTTGATGGCTTTGGCCGCAGTCAACACTTCGTCGGCGTGCCCCGGCACTTTCACCTTGCGCCAGGCCTTGGCGACCTTTCCCTTGCCGTCGATCAGGAACGTCGCTCGCTCGACGCCCATGTAGGTCTTGCCATACATCGATTTTTCCACCCAGACGCCATAGGCCGTGGCGGCTGCCTTTTCCTCATCCGCCGCCAGATGCACGCTCAAGTCGTATTTCTTGCGGAACTTCGCGTGTGCGGCGACGCTGTCCGGCGAGATGCCGATGACCTCGATGCCCGCGCCTTTGAACTGATCGGCGAGGCAGGTGAAATCCTGCGCCTCCTTGGTGCAACCTGGGGTATCGTCCTTCGGGTAAAAATACACCACGACAGGCTTGCCCTTCAGCTTCGAGAGCTTGATCGACGTGCCCGCATCCGTCAGCAGATCGAAATCGGGTGCCATTTTGCCTTCTTCGACCATGTGCGCCTTCCTTTTGTCCCTATCGTCTCTATTGTGTGATCACATAGGCTTTACGTAAGCTCGCGTGGGGCGGATTGACCAGTGATTTCAGAGCCAGGGATGGCTCAGTCCCGGTCGAGCGCAGCCGGGCCGGCTGCGATTGCATACGAGGGTGGGGTACTTGGCGACGTCAACGGGCGATGGCAACGAGAGCCGTGGCCGTCCTGCCCCAACAGGGCCGGCGCATCCGGCCGCACGGGCGGCGCGCCCTGTGGATTCGCCGACCAGAACCGGCGGTGTCCTAGCAACGGGTAAACGCATACCGCAGCGTTCGACCCAGCCTGCGCGCGGTCCTCTCTGGGCGTTTTGCCTGCGTCCGCTCGGCATCTGCGTCCGCTGCATTGCCGTCGTCGTGCCCCTACTCCTAGTGGCCGGCGGCCTCCTTTATCTGAAACTGCTTTCGTCGCCGCTGACGGTTCCGTTCCTGGTCGATCCAATCACGCGGGCGCTCAATGCCGAGTTGCATGGCCTGATCGTGACGGTCGAGGATGCGATGTTGCATCTCTCTCCGCGCGGCGGACTGGAATTCCGCCTGAAATCGGTCCGCGTCGCCGATGCTCAGGACGTGCCAGTGGCGATGGCGGCCTTCGCCGGCATCGAGTTGAGCTGGCGGGCCATGTGGTCCGGCCGCATTGCGCCAGCGCGGATCGACTTGATCGAGCCGCGCATGCTGCTCGCCCACGACGAGCAAGGCAACATCTCGATCAGCATCAGCGAAGGGCCGAAAGCCGACGCAACCGTTACGGCTGCGCCAAACGCGACGCACGCCCCATCGACAACTGTGGCAGCCACACCGGGCCCATCGCCAACGCAAACAGCCCCGATCGCGACGAGCACTGCTGCCGCGCATTTCGATATCGCCCGGTCACTGGCGCAGATGCTGGCCCGCAGCCGGCAGTCGGGCGAAGTCGCCTCGCACCTGGAATCCATCGGCCTACGTGACGCCAGCGTCATTCTCGACGATCGCGGCCGCCGCCATGTTTGGCAGGTGCCTGAGATGCGGCTCGGGCTCGCCCATCGCCAGAAGCGCAGCCGCCTGACGCTTGATGCCACCATTCAATCCGGGCGCGAGCCGTGGACCTTGAGCGTCCGCGCCGACGAAGGACAGAAGTCTAAAACGATCCCGCTCAGCATCAAGTTCGACCGCTTGATTCCAGCCGAGCTGGCCATGGCTTTGCCTGGCATCAGCGGCTTTTCCGGCATCGAATCGCCTCTGAAAGGCGAAGCCGTGATCGAGTTGACGCCGGAAGGCGACATTCTCGAAGCCAAGATCGACGTTGCCGCCGGCGCGGGCAAGGTCGACGTCACGCTTCCCGATGGTTCGCCATTGCTTGTTGAAACGGCAACGGTGACGTTGCGCTTCGACGGCGCGGCCCGCCGGCTCGAGATCGCAGCGGCCAACGTCGTGTCTGGCAGCGGTGCGCTGGCGTTCGAAGGTCACGTCACGTCGGCGCCGGCGGCAGCACCAAAGCCATTTCTGTTCGAGCTTCGCGGCGCAGGTGGATCATTCCTCAAGCCGGCCGGCGGCGCAGCGATTCCGATCGATCGGTTTCGCGCCAGTGGTGGTGTGGGCGGCGCAGGCAATGCGATCGAACTGAGTGAGTTCACCATCAAGGCTGGCGGCGCAGAGCTGACGATGAATGGCCGCATCGGTGACGACACGGCACTCGAAGGCCGAATCGGTGCCGCCTCGATCGAGACGTTGCGGGCGTTCTGGCCGGTCAATCTCGCGCCGCAACACCGGGCGCGCATCCAGGAAAGCCTGATCAAGGGCCAATTGAAGGGCGGCGCGTTCATCGTTTCGAACGGCGCGGCTGGCCGTGATCGCCGTATATCCGTCTCGCTGGAGGCCAACGATCTCGAGATCGAGTTGCGCAAAGGCTTGCCGCCGCTCCAAGTGCCACGCGCGCTGCTCCGGGTCGAAGGCGCGAGCGTCGAGGTGACGATCCCGGAAGCGGCAATCACTTCGGCAGCCAACCGCAAGATCGCCTTGAAAGGTGGACGCATCACGCTGATCGGCATCGATCAGGCCCGTCCGGTTGCCGAGATCGCCGGGCGCCTGCAAGGCCCTCTGCCGGCCGTGATCGATCTTATAGAGCGCGGCCAGTTCGGTATCGCCAAGCCGAGCCTGCCGCTGGCGAACATCGACGGCAAAGTCGAGGCCCAGTTCAAGGTCGCAATTCCGCTCGACGACACGGTGACGCTCGCCGATGCTCGTATCGAGGGCAAAGCGCGCGTCACGGACGGCCGCATCAAGGATATTATCGGGACACACGATGTCAGCGGCGCCACGATGACGATTGACGTGAACGAGAAGGGCGTCGAGTTGAAGGGCGACATGCTGCTGGCCGGCGTGATCGCCAAGGTTTCCGGCCAATGGTTCGCAAATACACCCGATGGTCGCCAGCCGCCGTTGCGCATTACGGCGCGCCTGGACAACGCGGATCGCGCGCAGTTTGGCCTCGAGCTCGAAGAGCTCGTGCAGGGCGAAGTACCGTTCGAGGTCACGATCGAGCGCGGCGCAAACGACGAGCCTGCGCGAGTCCATGTCATCGGCGACCTGACATCGGCAACACTGATGCTCGACGAGGTTCAGTGGCGCAAACCTGTCGGCCGTCCCGCGCGCCTCGAGTTCGATGTCGGCAAAGGTGCCCAGGGCAAGGGTATCGAGCTGCAGAACTTCAAGATTTCCGGCGAGAACATCGCCATCGAGGGTTGGGTTTCGATCGGCCCGGACAACAAGGCGCGTGCCTACGATTTCCCCGAGTTCTCGTTGAACGTGGTGACCAATCTCGAGGTCAAGGGGACACTGCGTCCGGATCGCGTCTGGGACATCAAGGCGACCGGCAAGACCTTCGATGGCGCCGATCTCTTCCGCTCGCTGTTCTCGTTCGAGACGGAACCGCCAAAGCCACCGCGCAAGGGCAAGCCGGGCATCGACGTAAGCGCCGAAATCGCGACGATACTCGGCCCGAACGATACCTCGCTCAAGCAGTTGACAGTGAAAGCCAAGAAGCGAGCAGGTCTGTTCACGGCGCTCGAATTGAAAGGCAAGCTCGATGGCGGCGCGCCATTGACCGCCATGATGCAGGTCACCCCCGGCCAGCCAAGGGTGCTCATCGTCGATACGCCCGACACCGGCCAAGCACTGAAGCTGATCGGGCTCTATTCGAACATGATCGGGGGCAAGGGCCATATCAGCGTCAACATAGACAACAGCGGCGCTGCCGAAAAGAGCGGCAAGATCCAGATCGAGAACTTCAAGGTCCTCGGCGATCCGATCATCGCCGAAGTTCTACAGTCGCCGGACGGCACCCAGACCATGAAATCCATCGCGCCCGGCGGCAGGCGCACTGTCGTGCGCGAGCAGTTCGACTTCGAAAGCTTCGACGGTGCTTTCTCGATCGGCAACTCGCAGCTCGTCATTCACCGCGCCCTCGCGAAGGGACCGCTGATCGGGGCGAGCGCGCAAGGCAAGGTCGATTTCCGTGCAAAGCGCATGCATCTCGGCGGAACCTACGTGCCACTGTCCGGCCTCAACCGCCTCTTCAGTCAGTTGCCGCTGTTCGGACCAATCCTGACGGGCCCGCGCGGCGAAGGCGTGTTCGGGATCACATTCGCGGTTGAAGGCTCGACATCCGATCCACAGGTTGTCGTCAATCCGTTGTCGGCGCTGACGCCGGGCATCACGCGCGAACTGATGCAGATGACACCGAGCAATCCGCGCGTCACGCCGCGTGCCGAGAACCCCGTCGCCAACCCCGAGGCCGTGCCGCAGGTGCGTGCCAGCCAGCCAACTGAGTTGCGCCGCAAGAGCAAGAGCGCTCCCAAGCCGCGAGCGGAGCCCGAGGTCAGCGACGGCTGGTCGTCCGGAACCGTCACCACGGATGGCAAGAGCCAGAAGAAGTAGCGCCAGCTCGGCATCGCGGACAGTTCGCCAGCTCTGCCCATTCGGCATTGTCAGCCCTAGTTTGCGGTGCCATGGTCCCCCCGAAACGCCAACGGAACGGGAAGGATCCGACATGCAGATTTCATTCAAGGGCAAACGCGCCGTCATTTGCGGTGGCAGCCGCGGCATCGGCCTCGCGATTGCAACGGTGCTCGCACGCGACGGTGCCAGCGTGTCGATCTGCGCGCGCGGCGCGGAGAGTCTCGGGCAGGCCGAGAAAGCGCTCTCCGCGCATGGTGGAAAAGTGCACACGGCCGCTTGCGATCTCGGCAACGGTCCCGCTGTCACGCAGTATGTCGGAGCTGCAGCAGCCGCGCTCGGCGGCATCGACATTCTCGTCAACAATGCGTCCGGCTTCGGTATGAAGGACGACGAGGCGGGTTGGGCGGCCGGGCTCAACGTCGACTTGATGGCGACAGTGCGCGCATCGCACGCTGCGATCCCGCATCTGGAACGCAACAAGGGCAGCTCGATCCTCAATATCTCATCGATCGCCGGCTATGCCGCTTCCGTGCGCAGCGCCCCCTATGCTGCGGTCAAATGCGCGATCATCAACTACACACAGAGCCAAGCGCTGACGTTGTCGCCAAAGCGCATTCGCGTCAATGCCATCGCGCCAGGCTCGATCGAGTTTCCGGGCGGCGTCTGGGACCAGCGCAAGACCACCGATCCGAAACTGTACGAAGGCACGCTGAAGAGCATTCCGTGGGGACGCATGGGCACGGCCGAAGAGATCGCGAGCGTGGCTGCCTTCCTGCTCAGCGACACGGCAGGCTGGGTTACGGGGCAGACGATCAGCGTCGACGGCGGACAGATGCTCTGATGCCCAACAGGCGCCAGCCGAGGTCTGACGAAACGCGACAGAAACGACCAGGGAGAAGACCAACGATGTTGGCGAAGTGGTTGAAGGCGGCGGCAGGCATGGTTTCGCTGCTCGCCTGGGCGGGAAGCGCCGCGGCCGAGGTGTCCGAGATCAAGATCGTGCGGCAATTCTCGATGGGCTACCTGCAGTTCAACGTGATGGAACGCGAGGGGTTGATCGAGAAGCACGCGAAGGCTGCCGGTCTTCCTGATGTGAAGGTGAACTGGACCATCATCAGCGGCCCGGCCGCCATCAACGATGCACTGCTGTCGGGCTCGGTGGAGCTCGTTGCGGGTGGCGTGCCGGGATTGCTCACACTCTGGGCCAAGACGCGGGGCACGCCGCAGGCGGTGAAGAGCTTCGGTGCCTTCACCTCGCAACCCATCCTGCTCAACACGCGCAATCCGAAAGCGAAGACGATCGCGGACTTCACGACCGAGGACAAGATCGCGCTGCCCTCGGTGAAGGTCTCGATCCAGGCGATCATCCTGCATATGGCAGCAGCCAAGCAGTGGGGCAATGCCGAGTACGCCAAGCTCGATCCGCTGACGGTTGCAATGTCGCCGCCCGACTCGACGGTGGCTCTGCTCGCCGGCTCGGGCATCAACAGCGTGTTCTCGGTGCCACCCTATCAGTCGCAACAACTCGAGACGCCCGGCATCCACACGGTGCTCAATTCGTTCGATGTGTTCGGCGGGCCGCATACATTGACGGTGGGCTGGGCGACTTCGGAGTTCCGCGCCAAGAACCCGGTCCTGTTCAAGGCGATCGTCAGTGCCATGCGCGAGGCAACGGAACTGGTGAACAAGGACCTGAAGAAGGCCTCGCAGTACTGGATCGATGCCAACAAGGCCAAGATGACGATCGAGAAGGTGACGGAGATCGCCGGCGGCCCGCAGGTCAAGTGGACCATGGTGCCGGAGCACACGCTGAAATTCGTCGAGTTCATGCATTCTGTTGGCACGATCAAGGTGAAGACGGCCGACTGGAAGGACCTGTTCTTTCCAGAGATCCACGATCTGCCGGGTAGCTGAGAACGGGAAACCTCAGCGCAATCTCGGGGCAATCTCAGGGACGGAGGGGCAGAGCGCTCGTCCGCCCCTTCGTTATATGACCGGCGATCACGGCTGTTTGCCCTAGTCCTGCCGTTGACTCCGGTCATTTTCGCACCAATGGATAGCCCGGAGTGCCAAACCGGCCACACGGACGAATTCAACCCGGCAACACGGGGGTCCGCGAGCGCCCGGCCCAGCGAGGAATGCACATGACACCTATTGCCAACGCCCGCACAGCGAAGTCGGCCACGTCGCGCTGGGCATGCGCCACCTCAGTGCTGGCGGTCCTAGCCGTTTCTCTACCATTGACCCTGCCGATGACCGCACCCGTGCTGGCGCAGGGGCGCATCGGTCCGCAGTCGGTTGCACCGCTCGCGGAGAGGCTGATCGACGCGGTGGTCAATATTTCGACCAGTCAGACCGTGAAGGGCCCGCAGGGCGTGCCACTGCCGAACGTGCCGAAGGGATCGCCCTTCGAAGAGTTCTTCGAGGACTTCTTCAATAAGCGCGGCGGCCGCCAGCCGACTGACCGCAAGGTCTCCTCACTCGGCTCCGGCTTCGTCATCGACGCCAAGGAAGGTCTGATCGTCACCAACCATCACGTGATCGAAGGCGCAGACGAGATCATCATCAACTTTTCCGACGGCTCGAAACTGAAGGTCGACAAGGTTCTCGGCAAGGACACCAAGACGGATCTGGCATTGCTCAAGGTGACGCCGAAAAAACCGCTCAAGTCTGTGCCGTTCGGCAGCTCACAGGGCATGAAGGTCGGTGATTGGGTGATGGCGATCGGCAACCCGTTCGGCCTCGGCGGTTCGGTGACGGTCGGCATTATCTCGGCCAAGCAGCGCGATATCAATTCGGGACCCTACGACGACTTCCTGCAGACGGACGCCGCGATCAACAAGGGCAACTCCGGTGGTCCGCTGTTCAGCATGGACGGCGAAGTGATCGGCGTGAACACGGCCATCATCTCCCCGACTGGTGGCTCGATCGGTATCGGTTTCGCGGTCCCGTCCGACACGGTCATGTCCGTCGTCGAGCAGTTGAAGCAGTTCGGCGAGACACGCCGTGGCTGGCTCGGCGTCAAGATCCAGTCCGTCACCGACGACATCGCCGAGACGCTCGGCGTCAAGGAGAACACCGGCGCGCTGATCTCCGGCGTGACGCCGGACGGCCCGGCCGCCAAGGCCGGCATCGAGGCGGGCGACGTGGTGACCAAGTTCGACGGCAAGGATGTATCCACCATGCGCGGGCTGCCGCGTGTCGTCTCGCAGACGCCGGTCGGCCGCACAGTCGACGTCGAGGTGCTGCGCAAGGGCCAGAAGAAGGTGCTGAAGGCCGTCGTCGGACGCCTGCAGGAGGACGAGGACAAGAAGGACGACAAGGATTCAAAGAAGCCCGGCGCGGACAAGGCCCCGGGCAAGGCACTGATCGGTCTCGGCCTTTCGGCGATCACCGACGAACTGCGCACCAAGCACAAGATCGATCCGAAAGTGAAGGGTGTGGTCGTCGTCGAGGTCGATCCGGCCAGTCAGGCGGCGCAGAAGGGCATCAAGGCCGGCGATGTCATCGTTGAAGCCGCGCAGGACCCGGTGACCTCTGTCGAGGATGTCAGCAAGGCAATCGAGAAGGTGAAGAAGGCCGGCCGCAAGCAAGTGTTGCTGCGGATCGAAGAAGGCAAGGGTGATTTGCGCTTCGTCGCCGTCCCGATCGAGTGAGCGTCCGGTTCCCGGCCTACGCGCCGCTTGCAGAGCGTTAGACCGGCGAGCAAAATGTTCGACCTGTCATCGATCAGCCAGGCGCCGGTATCGCTTTTACTTTGCGCCATCCGACTCCCCTGCAGGGAGCCGGCCGGATGGCGCGGGCAGCGGCGAAGCACAGGTCAAACAATCTGCACAACGGTATTAGACCGGGCAACCCGTAGGTGATTGAGAGCGTCAGCCCACCGCCTTCGCTGTGCGCAGCTTGGCGACCTCGATCTCTGTAAATCCGAAGTCGCCGAGCACCCTCGCCGTGTGTTCGCCTGTGAGTGGGGCACGTGTGCGGACACCGCCGGGCGTTGCGGTCATTTTGACGGCCGTGCCGGCGATGACGAGCGGGTGATCGGGGCAGCCGGGCAACTCAACCGTTGCAAGCATTCCGCGTGCGGCGGTGTGCGGGTCGGCGAAGATCTCGTCCACCTGCTGCACGGGGCCAAACGGAACCTTGCCGCCAAGCACGGTTGAGATTTCGGCCTTCGTGCGCGCGCTGGTCCAGGCAGTGACGGCGCCCTCGACATCGGCACGGCGCTTCAAACGCTCGGAAATTACCGCATAGCGCGGATCGTCCGCCATTTCACCAAGGCCCATGGAGCGTGCAAGCAGCTTCCAGAATTCGTCGTGCGGGCAGCCGATCGCGACCCAACCGTCTTTCGCCTGAAACAAACCGTAGGGGCAGAGCAACGGGTGGCTGTTGCCCTCGGGGCCGGGGACGCTGCCGTCGATACTGTGCTGGAAGACGATGCGCTCGCACAAGGCGAGCACGCCATCGACCATGGCGACGTCGACGAACTGGCCCTGGCCGGTGCCGCGTGCGCGATAGAGCGCCGAGACGAGGCCGAACGCGCACTGCATCGCCGGCACGATGTCGCCGACGCCGGGCCCGATCTTGGTCGGCTGGCCGCCGGGTTTCGTGGATGTAATGCCCATGATGCCGCCCATCGCCTGCGCGACGACGTCGTAAGCCGGCCACTCGCCGTAGGGGCTCTTGCCCGTGCGGGCGTCGCCGAAGCCGCGAATGGCGCCGTAGACGAGACGCGGGTTGATTTTCGCAAGCGCTTCATAACCAAGACCGAGCCGTTCCATGACGCCGGAACGGAAGTTCTCGATCAGTATGTCGGCCTTCGCCACCAAACGCTCGATGACCGCGCGGCCTTCCGGCGATTTGAGATCGACGACGAGCGATTCTTTGTTGCGGTTGGTAGAGGCGAAATAACCGCCGTATCCGCCGTCCGCCATCGTCAACTGCCCGGCGCGGAACGGTCCGAACTTGCGCGTCTGGTCGCCGCCCGGCGGCTCGATCTTGATGACGCGCGCGCCCTGATCCGCCAGCAGCATCGCCGCAAACGGACCGGACAACATCTGTGTGAAGTCGATGACGACGACGCCGTCGAGCGCGCCGGTGGGCTTGGGTTGAGGCATGTGCAGAAGGAGCCGTGAATTCGTGACTGCGGGAGTTACGTGAATTGTTGAAATAGTGAAGTCGCGAAATGGTCCTGAATTCGGAGCGACAGCTGCCTACTCACGCATTCACCAATTCACGACTTCACAACTGCACTCACGCAATCGCTTCCATCAGCGTCTTCAGGTTCGGCAACGACTCGAAGCGGTTGATGAGGCCGATCGCTGTCTTCGTTTTGGCGCGGCCGATCACCGGCTCGGCGAGCGCGTGGAACTTGGCCTCGAGTTTTTCGCCCTGCGCAGCCACGTCTTTCGCGGGTACGCCGACATTGAAGTCGGTCTTGAGCGTGCGGCCGTCCTTCAGCTCGATCGAGACGGTGGCACCATGACGGTGCCGCTTCGGGTCCGGCTTGGTGTCGAGCTTGATGCGCTCGCGGAGAGCAACGAAACGCTGGTCGAGGGCGTTCTGATCGGAGTACGTGCCGAGCGCTGCCGTGTCCTCGCCCGCGAGCGCCATGCCTGAAAGATGCCGGATCGCGAACTTGATCTCGAGGCCAGATTTCGGCTCGGCGATATCGCAGACCTTGGTGTGACCAGCGTCGACGTGCAGCGTCATCACCTTCATGTCGTCGACGCTGATGTTGTGCTGGCGCTTCAGCTCGCGGATCGCCTCGATCGAGGAGTGCGTCAGATAGCAGGCGGCGTGGTACTTGAAGAGGTTCGATTCAACGGCCAGCGGCGCTTTTGCATTCGGCCGGACGGTGGCCGGCTTGAACCCCGGCACCTGTGTGGCGATGAAGCCTTGCGGCGCCTCGATCGCATCGCCGCGGGCCGTGAAATCGCGCGCCGCGAGGCGGGCGGCGATGAGGCCGTTCATGGCGGCTTTGCCGGCGTGCAGCGGTTTTGTCATGGTGCCGAAGTTGATTTTCAAGCCGGACGCCTGCGACGCGGCGATGCCGAGCGCCATCATGGTCTTGTCGGCATCGAGGCCCATCAGCTTGGCGACGCCGGCGGTCGCGCCGAACGTGCCGTAGGTGCCAGTCGCATGGAACCCTAGATCATAGTGCTTGTCGCCGGCCATCTGTCCGAGCTGACATTCAACCTCGTAGCCGGCGATGAACGCCGTGAGCATGTCGCGGCCGCTCTTGCCGAGCGCTTCACCGAGGGCGAGCACGGCGGCGGCAACGGGCACGGTCGGATGGCCGCCCATCATCTGGTTGACGTCGTCGTAGTCGAGCGCGTGCGAAGCCGCGCCGTTCACGAGCGCTGCGTCATGAGGGCTTGCCTTGGCACCACGCGCGATCAACGTGGATGCCCCGCCGGTGCTACTCTTGAATTCCTCGGCGAGGATGTCGGTCAACGGCTCCCTGGCGCCAGCGATCGCGCACGCGAACCAGTCGAGCAGGGCGTGCTTCGCCCAGGTATCGGCGTCGGGTGTCGCGAGCTTGGTGTTGTAGGCGGCGGCCCAGGTGGCGAGGCCCTTGGTGACCTCGGTGGCGGCGGCGGTGGTGGCTGACATGTTTTCTCTCACTCAGATGTGATGGCAAATGCGTTGGATCTGGGCCGGCCGAGACGGGTGCCGGTTCTGGTTTGTGCGCCGAGCGTAGCACAGGAGGCAGGGAGGGAAAGGGCCGCGCATCGGCAGCGGGTCAACCGGGGTGGCGTCCGAGGAAATCGAGCACGATCTCGGAGTAGCCGACCGGAGCTTGATCAAACATGACGTGCGTCGTTTCGGGGATGAGCTTCATCTCGGCGTTCGGCACCGCACCCGCCAGTGCGCGAAGCACGACTGGCAGCATGCCCGGCGTTTTCGCACCGCCGATGAAGAGGCTAGGCGTTCGGATTGCTTCGGCCTCGGCGCGCGTGAAGGGCTGGCGCTGCTCGTTGATCTGGCCGATCAGCGTGTGGGCATTATCGCGGCGCAGTTGCTTGGCGGCAGCCGGGCGCTTGTCCCACGTTCCCGGACCATCGATGCGATCGACGAACGCGCGCAGTCCGCCTTCGACGTCACCCGCGGCGATTTTCTCGGCGGCTTGGACAATGCTCTGTGCGCGCGCGGCGGAGGGCGCCTGCCCAGGCGGCATGAGCGAAGTATCAAGCTCGCCGCCGGGTTCCGCCAGAATGGCTGTGCGTAGAAGATCGGACCGCTGTTGCGCCACGCGAAAAGCGATGTGCCCGCCGCGCGAATGGCCCATCAGGTGTACGCGACCAAGTTTCAAGCCTTCGATAAAGGCGATCACGTCAGAGACATGCTGCAGAATCGTGAAGCCCGGCCCCTTGCCGTCCCATTGCGCGGGAAAGAAATGGCGTAGACTGGGAACGATCAGGCGGTAGCGCTTTGACAGCGGCCCAAGCACCGGATTCCACGAGCGGAAATCTCCGAGGGAGCCGTGAATGCAGACGAGTGGCTCGCCAGTGCCTAGCACAATGTAGGGCATGTCGTGGTTGTTGACGGTGAGGTGCTGCATCGCGGGCTCCGAACTCTCGAGTTTTAGACGAAAACCAGATTCTCAGCCGTCGCGCCCCGGACGGCCGCCAGTGAGATCCCGCGGTCGAGCGTGACAAGGCGACCGCCATGCTGAACTGCCAGCGCGAGCAGATAAACATCCGTGATCTGCCGGGGGCCGAGCAGGCGGCCGTGGTCGACATGGGTGCTGTTGAGCACCGAGACATCGTCGGGCCAGAACACGTGCTCTGCCCGCGAGGTTGCCAGCGTGAGTATCGCGAGCGCGTCCGCCATCCCCTTCGGCCGCAGATACGACTTCTGCGTGACAATCCGAAGAAAACCGTTCTGCGTGAGGGGGCAGCTCGCCCAGCCATGACGCCGTTCGCTTGCCCACCACGACCGAGCGTGGTCATGACGCAGGTGATCTTGATCGAGCAGCGCCAGCAGGATATTCACGTCGAAGAGCGCGCGCATCGCACGGTTTCCGATCAGCGTTTCGGACGTCGCGCCGCCTCGTCGAACGTCCTCGGCCTATCGCGCTCGTGATCCCAGGGCGTCGCATCATCGATGTCGATTTCATCCTGGACGCGCCGGACGAGTTCGTTGGTGACAGGCGTGCCGCCACGCTTTGGAAACCGCGGGAACAGGGCATCGTCGTGGTCGAACGAGGCGTGCGGCTCGGACAGGCCTGTCAGGCTTGGAGTGGTCAGCGCCTTGCGCACAAGCTCGGAGATGACTGCGCCCATGGTCTTGCCGTCGGACCGTGCGAGATCCTTTACCGTCGCTAGAACGTCGTCATCTATGTCAAGTGTGGTGCGCATGGTTTGATGTTAATGCATCAGATGCGTTGATGCAAGTCGTTTCGACGTCGGCGGCTTTGCCAACTCATAACGGAATGTTGTCGTGTTTCTTCCAGGGGTTTTCGAGCTTCTTGGTGCGCAGCATGTTGAGTGCGCGGCAGATGCGGCGGCGGGTGTCGCGCGGCGTTATAACCTCGTCGACGTAGCCGCGTTCGGCGGCGACGAATGGGTTGGCGAAGCGGCGCTGATACTCGTCTATGCGCGCCTTGATCTTGTCGGCGTCGCCGAGCTCCGCGCGATAGAGGATCTCGGCCGCGCCCTTGGCGCCCATCACCGCGATCTCGGCCGAGGGCCAAGCGTAGTTCACGTCGCCGCGGATGTGTTTCGATGACATCACGTCGTAGGCGCCGCCATAGGCCTTGCGCGTGATCAGCGTCACCTTCGGTACCGTCGCCTCGGCGTATGCGAACAGCAGCTTGGCGCCGTGCTTGATGAGGCCGCCGTATTCCTGCGCGGTTCCTGGAAGAAAACCCGGCACATCGACGAAGGTGACGATCGGGATTTCGAAGCAATCGCAGAAGCGCACAAAACGCGCCGCCTTTCGCGAAGCGTCGCTATCGAGCACACCGGCGAGAACCATCGGCTGGTTGGCGATGATGCCGACGGTGCGCCCTTCCATGCGCGCAAAGCCGGTAACGATGTTCTTTGCGAACGCTTCCTGGATCTCGAAGAAGTCGGCTTCGTCCACGACCTTCAGGATCAGTTCCTTGATGTCGTAGGGCTTGTTGGCGTTGTCCGGGATCAGCGTGTCGAGGCTCGGGTCGATGCGATCAGGGCTGTCGCGCGTGGGGAGAACGGGCACGCCGATCTTGTTGTTGGACGGCAGGTAATCCATCAGCCGGCGCATCTGCAGCAGCGCCTCCACGTCGTTTTCGTAGGCCCGGTCGGCGATCGAGGTCTTCGTGGTGTGCACGCGGGCGCCACCCAATTCCTCGGCCGTGACGGTCTCGTTGGTAACCGTTTTTACGACATCGGGGCCGGTGACGAACATGTAGCTCGTGTCCTTCACCATGAAGATGAAGTCGGTCATGGCCGGCGAATAGACGTCGCCTCCCGCACACGGACCCATGATGACGGAAATCTGGGGCACGACGCCTGAGCTCAGCACGTTGCGCAGGAAGACCTCGCCGTAGCCGCCGAGCGCCGCAACGCCTTCCTGTATGCGGGCGCCGCCAGCATCGAAGAGGCCGATGATGGGTGCGCGGTTCTGCAGCGCCATGTCCTGGATCTTCATGATCTTCTTGGCATGCGTCTCGGAGAGCGAGCCGCCGAACACCGTGAAATCCTTAGCGAAAACATAGACGACGCGGCCGTTGATGGTACCCCAGCCGGTGACGACTCCGTCACCCGGGATCTTGGTCTTCTCCATGCCGAAGTCGGTGGAGCGGTGCTCGACGAAGGTGTCGAATTCCTCGAACGAGCCTTCGTCCATGAGGAGGTCGATGCGTTCACGCGCCGTGAGCTTGCCACGCGCATGCTGTGCCTCGATGCGTTTAACGCCGCCACCTAACCGGGCAGTGCTGCGCCGGCGCTCGAGCTCGTCGAGGATGTCAGTCATGTGCCCCGTTTTCCCGTTTCTCGAGAACCACCGATCAGGGCTCTCTAGCATGCCCGTGGGATCGCGCAAATGCGGCGCGACAGTGATTGCAAAAGCATGTCTTTGCACCCGAGGTCAGCGTATTGTCGCGTCGACGACGCAGCTGCTGATCGAGCACCATGAACCTCAAACATCCCGCATGGATTGCCATCGGCGGACTTCTCGCGATGGCCGCTGCCATGGGCATCGGGCGGTTCGTCTACACGCCCATTCTTCCAGTCATGATCACGGCTCTGGGCTGGAGCAAGGTCGACGCGGGACTCGTGGCGTCGGCGAACTTTCTCGGGTACATGATCGGGGCGCTCGTCGTTGGGTTGCCGCTGTTCGCGGCAGCGCCACGGATGTGGTTGCTGACGGCGCTGGCGGTCAGCACGGCGACGACAGCAGGCATGGCGCTCTCCACGGAGCTGCAGCTGCTGATGGCGCTGCGCTTCATCGGCGGCATCGCGAGCGCGTTCGTGATCATTTGCGCCTCGACGCTGGTGCTGGAACGTCTGGCAGCTGCCGGACGCGGGGAATTGGCGGCCATTCATTTTGCCGGCGTCGGTGCCGGCATCGTCGCGTCGGCAGTCATCGTCGCGGGCCTGACGGGCACGGGTGCCGACTGGCAATCGATGTGGCTTGCGACAGGTCTGGCGGCACTGGTTGCGTCGGTGATTGCCGCGCGGCTCATTCGAGCCGGCACGACACCAGCCATAACGGTGCAGCCGCAACAGGCTCGTAGGACCGGTGCGGCGCTCGCAGGCATCGCACTGGCGCACGGCCTGTTCGGTTTCGGCTACGTGATCACTGCGACGTTCCTGGTCACGATCGTCCGCGAAAGCGAAACGATCCGGCCACTCGAGCCCTGGATCTGGGTGCTCGTCGGTCTGGCGACGATTCCCTCGGTGCCGATCTGGCAACGGCTGGCGCAGCGGATCGGCCTTTTGCGCGCCTATGCGGTCGCCTGCCTCGTGGAGGCCGCCGGCGTCGCGGCCAGCGTCGAATGGAACAGCATCGCAGGGGTATGCGTCGCAGCCATTCTTCTCGGCGGCACATTCATGGGGTTGACCGCTCTCGGATTGATGAGCGCGCGATCGCTGGCGGGCGGGCGCGTGCAGCGCGCCATCGGGCTGACCACGGCGAGTTTCGGTTTCGGGCAAATGGCAGGTCCGACCGTCGCCGGGATCATGTCGGAGCAGTCGGGAAATCTCCGCAGCGCCTCGCTGGCAGCGGCGGTTGCTCTCGTGTTTGCATCGGCGCTTGCTTACGCGACGTCGGTCGCGCATGCGCGCAGCGAACGGCATTCGACGGCGCATTGAACCACTGCCGGAGTTCGGGGGTGTTCGGTGTCAGACCCGAGGGTCTGACACCCATTTAAGCGCGTCTGGGTCCGACGCCTTCCTTTCACCTCGCTCACGCGGCCTGCCGGACGGCCACGTCGTTGATGACGATGTGGCCGTCGCGAACGGAGACGCGTACGTCGTCGCCATCTTTGATGCGGCCGGCGAGAATCAGTTCGGCCAGAGCGTCCTGCACGTTTCTCTGGATGACGCGCTTCAAAGGGCGCGCGCCGTACTGCGGATCATAGCCGTTGTTGGCAAGCCACGTGCGCGCCGCGTCATCGAGCCGGAGCGTGATCTTCCGATCAGCGAGCAATTTGTGCAGGTGGCCCATCTGGATGTCGACGATGCGGCTCATCTGATCGCGTTGCAGACGGTGGAAGACGATGATTTCGTCCAGACGGTTCAGGAATTCCGGCCGGAACTTCGATCTAACTTCGGCGAGCACCAGCTCACGCGCCTGCTTCATGTCGCCACCGTCCTTCACCGCAACGAGAAACTCGGCACCGATGTTGGACGTGAGGATAATCAGCGTGTTCTTGAAGTCGACCGTGCGGCCCTGACCATCAGTCAAGCGGCCATCATCGAGCACCTGGAGGAGGACGTTGAAGACGTCCGGATGCGCCTTCTCCACCTCGTCGAAGAGGATCACCTGGTAGGGCCGGCGGCGAACGGCCTCGGTCAAGGCGCCGCCCTCCTCGTAGCCGACATAGCCTGGCGGCGCACCGATGAGACGTGCGACGGAATGCTTCTCCATGTACTCCGACATGTCGATCCGGATCATCGCGCTGTCGTCGTCGAACAGGAACGTGGCAAGCGCCTTGGTCAGCTCGGTTTTGCCGACACCGGTCGGCCCCAAGAACATGAACGAGCCGATTGGCCGGTTCGGGTCCTGCAGGCCGGCGCGCGCGCGGCGAACCGCGGTCGAGACGGCCTTGACGGCTTCTTCCTGGCCAACGACACGCTTCGCCAGCGCTTCTTCCATCTTCAACAGCTTCTCGCGCTCACCTTCGAGCATGCGCTCGACGGGGACGCCGGTCCAACGCGAGACGACACCGGCGATGTGATCGGGTGTCACGGCTTCCTCGACCATCACTGAGGCCGGACCGTCACCGGACTCTTTGGCGACAAGCTGCTTCTCGATCTCCGGAATGCGGCCATAGGCGAGCTCACCCGCGCGCGCAAGGTTGCCTTTGCGTTGCGCCTGCGCCAGTTCGTTGCGGAGTTGGTCCAGCTCCTCCTTCAACTTTTGTGCGTCGCCGAGTTTCGACTTCTCGGCCTCCCAGCGCCGTGTGAGGTCACGCGACTGCTCCTCGAGGTCGGCGATCGACTTGGCGAGCTTGCCGAGGCGATCCTTCGACGCCGCATCGGTCTCTTTCTTCAACGCCTCGCGCTCGATCTGCATCTGCATGAGATCGCGATCGATGCGGTCGAGTTCCTCGGGCTTGCTGTCGATTTCCATCTTCAGACGCGATGCGGCCTCGTCGACGAGGTCGATCGCCTTGTCGGGCAGGAAGCGGTCGGTGATGTAGCGGTTCGACAGTGTCGCCGCGGCGACGATCGCGCTGTCGGTAATCCGCACGCCGTGATGTAACTCGTACTTCTCCTTCAGGCCGCGCAGGATCGAAATCGTGTCCTCGACCGTCGGCTCGTTGACGAACACGGATTGGAACCGCCGCGCCAGCGCTGCGTCCTTCTCGATGTACTTGCGATACTCGTCCAGCGTGGTCGCGCCGATGCAGTGCAGTTCGCCACGGGCGAGAGCGGGCTTCAACAGGTTGCCGGCGTCCATCGCGCCCTCGGATTTGCCGGCGCCGACGATGGTGTGCAACTCGTCGATGAAGAGGATGATCCGGCCAGCCTCGGACTCGACT
>JANLQP010000102.1:0-53636 GCA_031367895.1 Hyphomicrobiales bacterium | reverse complement strand
CGTCGGGCACGTCGCCGAACCAGAGCCAGCCGATCAGCGCCGCCCACACGAACAGCGTATAGCTGTAGGGCTGCACCGCGCTCGCCTCGACAAGGCTCAACGCCTTGATGAACGCCCAATGGCACCCCGTTCCGAGAGCCGCGATTGCGAACAGCATCGCCCAACCCCAGCCATCGGGCCATACCCACGTGGCCGGGCCAACGATCGAGGTGGCCAGCAGCCCGACAACGGCCGTCCACAGCCAGGTTGTTTCGCTCGAATCTGTCCGCGAGCACATCCGTACCAGCACCTGATAGACGCCCCAGAGCAACGCGCCGGCAAGCGCCACCAGCATCGGCCAGTCGAGCGTCTTCAGTCCCGGCCGCACGATCAGCAGCACACCCGCGAAGCCGGCGATGACCGCCATCCAGCGGCGCCAGCCGACTTTTTCGCCGAGCAGCGGCACCGACAGCGCGATCACCAGTAGCGGCGAGGCGGCGGCAATGGCGTGCATGTCGGCCAGCGGCATCAGCGTGAACGCGTACACGAAGACGCCGTTCTCGATGATGATCAGCAGCGAGCGGGAAAGTTGCAGCCAAGGGCGCTGGCTATGGAACACCCGGCGCAGCCCCATCGGGCGCAGCACGGCAACAGCCAGCAGCGTGTACAGGATGTAGCGGACCCACAGGATCTGCGGCACCGAGAGATGCTGACCCAGCACTTTGCTGATCGCGTCCATCACCGCAAAGCCGAACATGGCGGCGAGCGTCAAACCGATGCCAAGCGCGATGCGGTCGGCGGATGCGGAGCGTTGCGTGTCCAGAGTGGCCTCGAATCGAAACGGGCGCATGGGGAGACCGAACGATGCCCGACCGCACGTCCGCGTCGTGGCGTCAGGACGCCGCATCGGCGTGATTAGCCGCCACTGGCCGGGTCACGCGATAAGCCAGCAGCAGCGCGCACGCGAGCAGCAGCGACGCCAGCATATAGGGCACCCCCGGAAACGGCACGGCTCGCGCCGGATCGATGCCGTACGCGAAACTTCCCGTAAAGAGCCCCGGCCCGAACAGACTGGCTATTCCCATCACGCTCGAGCTGGCGCCCTGCAGCTGGCCTTGCTCGCCGGATCTCACGAGGCGGGTCATGATCCCTTGCGATGCCGGTCCGATGAAGCCCCAGAGCGCCATCAGCGGCTGGCCGAGCCAGAAGCCTAACTCACTCGGCACAAGGGCCAGATACAACAAGCCGAGCGTACCGCAGATCATGCCGAACAGCAGCGGGCCACGCTCACCGAAGCGCGCAACGACGGGACGCACGAGTGCTCCTTGCACGATCGCCGTGCAGACGCCGAATGTCGCCAACGCGAGGCCAACCTTGTCCGCGCCCCAGCCGAACCGGTAGCTCGCGTGCAGCACGAAAACGGCCGGAAACACCGCGTGCGCCAAGTTGTAGAGGAAGATCGCGGACGACAGACCGAGCAGTTGCTTGTTTGAGCTGAGCAGCCGCAACGCACCCATGGGATTTGCACGCTTCCAGGCGAATGGGCTGCGCTTTTCTGGCGGCAGCGACTCCGGCAGCACGAAGTATCCGTACGCCGTGCTGACGAGGCTCAAGGCCGCCGCCACCCAGAACGGCAACCGCGGATCGGTGGAACCGAGAATGCCGCCGATGGCCGGGCCAAGCACGAAGCCGAGCCCGAACGCCGCGCCGATCAGGCCGAACTTGCCGGCGCGCTCGGCCGGCGGGGTCACGTCGGCGATGTAGGCTGTGGCGGTCGAGAACGTCGCGGCGGTGATGCCAGAGAACAGGCGCCCGATGAACAGCCAGATGAGGTTCGGCGCGAGTGCCATCAGAATGTAGTCGAGGCCTAACCCAAGCCCCGACAGCAGTAGGACCCGGCGGCGACCGAAGGCGTCCGACAGCGCACCCATAACCGGGGAGAAGATGAACTGCATCAACGCCCAGGCGGTGCCGAAAATGCCGAACATCAGCGCCCCGTTCTGCGCCGATCCCGACATGCTCTCGACCAGCTTCGGCAGCACCGGAATGATCAGGCCCAACGCCATCACGTCCAGAACAACCGTGATCAGAATGAAGCCGACGGCGGCGCGGCGCGCGCTTGAGGAGCTTCCGGGCTCGTTCATGAGGGTGCCTCGATTGGGTCTGCGGCACACTCATACCAGAACGGCTGGAAAAGCATCGCCATCTGGCGCATGGGACTTTGGCCAGGTTTCACCGCGTGTGGCCGCCTTGACCGGGATCATGGCGGCGCGCTCCGAGCTACCTATGCGATGCCCTCACGTCTCAACCCCGAGCATCAGGCCGATGTTCTGCACAGCGGCGCCAGCGGCACCCTTGCCGAGATTGTCGAGCCGCGCGATCAGCACCGCCTGGCCGTGCGTCTCGTTAGCGAAAACGCGAAGCTCCAGCATATCGCTGTCGTTCAGCGCCAGCGCATCGAGACGCCCCCCCTTGGCCGAGGGATCGTCGGCCTTCACGACTTTCACCAGCTTGGCACCCTTGTAGTGCGTCTCGAGGCACGCCTCGAGATCGCGCGCGCTGGGCTTGCCCGGCAACGTGTCGAGATGCAGCGGCACGAAGACCAGCATGCCCTTCCGGTAATTGCCGACCGATGGCACGAAGATCGGCCGCCGGGTCAGCTTACCGTAGAGTTGCAGCTCCGGCACGTGTTTGTGCTCGAGGCCCAAGCCGTACACCTCGAACAGCGGCGCCTTGCCGGTCTCGTAGGACTCGATCATCGACTTGCCGCCGCCCGAGTAGCCCGAGACCGCGTTGACGGTGATCGGAAAATCAGCCGGGATCAAACCCGCCTCCACCAGCGGCCGGATCAGCGCGATGGCGCCGGTCGGGTAGCAGCCGGGATTCGACACGCGCTTCGCCTTGGCGACGGCCTTGGCCTGGGCCCTGTCCATCTCGGGGAAGCCGTACGTCCAGCCCTTGGCGACACGGTAGGCGGTCGAAGCATCGACGATCTTGGGCGACGCTGCGCCGAGTTCATCGGCGAGTGCCACGGCTTCCTTGGCCGCGTCATCGGGCAAGCAGAGGACGACGAGATCGACCTCGGCCATCAGCGCCTTCCGCGCGGCCGGATCCTTGCGCTCGTCGGCCGCGATCGAGCGCACCTCGATGCCCGCGATCTTCGCCAACCGGTCACGGATCTCGATACCTGTGGTGCCGGCCTCGCCGTCGATGAAGACGGCCGGTTTCGTGCGGCTGGCGGCGATCTTTGGTTTGGCTACTTTCGCGGCGGATTTTGTGGGGGTCTTGGTGGCGGTCATGGGCAAGGTCCTCGGTGCTTCGATCAATCAGGACCGGGACGCGGTCGGCCAACAAAAAAGCCGCGCTTCCGGGCGCGGCTTGCAGCGACTTGCGGCTCGTTCAAACAGCCGTCATCGCGCCCGCGCAAAAGCGTGGCAGCGACGTCGGATGCTTGCGATCAGCGTTGTCATGCGGCGAACATATGCTGAGCCGCGATCCTGATGTCAAACGCAAAAGTGCCCGCTGGCGCACGCCAACGAGCACTTTCGGGTAACGCATCCTGCGACTTACCGCTTCGAGAACTGGAAGCTGCGGCGTGCTTTCGCCTTGCCGTACTTCTTGCGCTCGACGACGCGGCTATCGCGCGTCAGGAAGCCTTCGGGCTTGAGGACCTTGCGCAAATCCGGCTCGTAATAGGTGAGCGCCTTGGAGATGCCGTGGCGGACCGCGCCGGCCTGCCCCGAGAGACCGCCGCCTTTCACCGTCGCGACCACGTCGTATTGCGAGACGCGCTGTGTTTTCTCCAGCGGCTGTTTCAACATCATCTGCAGGACCGGGCGCGCGAAGTAGGCCGAGAAGTCCTTCGCATTGACCATGATCTTGCCACTGCCGCGCTTCAGCCAGACGCGGGCAACGGCGTTTTTCCGCTTGCCGGTGGCGTAGGCGCGGCCAGCCTTGTCGAGCTTCTGGACGTGCACCGGGCCGGCCGCGACGACGGCCTCGCCGCCCTCGCCCTTGAGGCTGCCGAGATCGCTCAGCGTTTTGGTTTCCATGGCCATGATCAGACCTTCACGTTCTTGCTGTTCATTTTGGCAACATCGAGCTTCTCAGGGTTCTGCGCCTGATGCGGATGCTCCGGACCGCCGTAAACCTTGAGATTGCCCATGACCACGCGGTGCATCGGGCCGCGCGTGATCATGCGCTCAACAGCCTTCTCGATCACCCGCTCGGGGAACTTGCCCTCGAGGATCTGACGCGGCGTACGCGATTTGATGCCGCCGGGATGGCCGGTGTGCCAACGATACTTCTTGTCTTCGTACTTCTTACCGGTGAACACGACCTTCTTGGCGTTGACGACGATGACATTGTCACCGGTGTCGACGTGCGGCGTGTAGGTCGGCTTGTGCTTGCCGCGCAGGCGGTTGGCGATAATGGTCGCGAGACGGCCGACAACCAGACCCTGGGCGTCGATCACGATCCACTTCTTTTCCACCTCGCCGGGCTTGGCGGAGTAGGTCTTCATTGGCGCGCTCCTGGCCTCGAATTGCTCGACCGCGGTGTTTGACAGATCACGAGCGGCGCCCCCGCAAGGGTAGCGCCGGCCGAGATTTTGCGGTCAACGTCGCGTCTTCTAGACGACATCAGCGCTGCGGTCAACGCGAACCTGGGTGCGATCTGCGTATTTTATTACGCCAATTCAATGCGTTATATTTTCGGTATGCGGATACCGCAATTGTGGTTTCATGCTACCTCAGCTCAACCGGTTAAAATCGAATAGCTCCCGGTCGCATGCGCGACCAGTTCCGTTCGGCCCTCGCAGTAAAGTTGAACATCGCAATAGGCCAATCGCCGGCCTAGCCTGATAATGCGGGCGTCGGCCAGCAGATCCACCGGCTCGGGTCGCTTGAGAAAGTTGATGTTGAGATTGCTTGTAACAGCAGGTATTGCCGGGGGGCCCAGTGTTGCGATGAGGGCAACGTAGATTGTGTAATCGGCCAGCGTGAACATCGCCGGCCCCGATAGCGTCCCGCCCGGTCTGATCGCTCGCTCGCTCGGCCGCATGCGGCAGCGGGCAACCCGATCGGCGACGGAAACGATGTCGATCCTACGTCCTCCGGCGTGAATGCCGGGAAAGTGCTCGTCGATGAGGCTGTTGACGGCCTCGACAGTCAGAGGTGTGTGCGGATTGGTCTCGATTGACATCTCAATTCAGTCCCAGTTCTGCGCTTCATCTGGCGAACAATTGGTCTTACATGCCGGGCAACAGCCCGAGTAGCTGAGGAGGTTAAGGCATGACGCGTTCGATCATGAGCAAGTGGTTCTTGGTTGCGTTCCTGAGTATGACCGGCATTGCGTTGGTCGGCACACTGGCACCCGTGTCCGCCGCGGAGGACCAGTTCAAGCAGGTCGAGCTGTCCGACAAAATGATTCAGGGCTTCATTTCGGCCCAGAAGGACATGGCGGATCTCGCGCAGAAGAACGGCTCGCAGCAATCCGACAAGCCCGATCCGAAGATCCAGGCCGAACTCGAGGATATCGCCAAGAAGCACGGCTTCCAGAGCTTCGTCGAGTTCGATGACGTCGCCTTCAACATCTCGATGGTGATGGGCGGGCTCGATCCACAATCGGGCCAGTTCACCGATCCGATCACCGCGATCAAGAAGGAGATCGAGGAGATCACGGCGGACAAGACGATTCCCGAGAAGGACAAAAAACAGATGCTCGACGAGTTGGCGGAGGCCCTGAAGAACACGCCGCCGTTGAAGTTCCCGGCCAACGTCGACGTGGTCAAGAAGTTCCGCGCCGAAATCGAGAAGGTCCTGCAGTAAGCAGCGATTGCAAGACTGGCGGGGATGGACGATGACGGCTCAGGCACCACCGAAGGCACGTAAGGCCGCGCCCAAGGCGCGCGAGCCGGACAACGCTTCGCCGCTGCTGGAGACACACGCGCGCGGCGTCACGGTCTTGACGCTGGCGCGGCCGGCGCAGCGCAACAGCCTGTCGGAAGGCCTGATCGTGGCGCTTCATGAGGCCGTGCAGCGTCTCTCGAAGGAGGCGGCCATCAAGGCAGTGGTGATCGCCTCGACGGGCGCGGCGTTTTCGGCCGGCCACGATCTGAAAGAACTCTCCGCCCGCCGCTCGGATGCCGACGGCGGGCGTGCCTATTTCGCGCACATGATGCAGATCTGCGCGGCGCTGATGCAGGCCATCGTCGCGTCGCCGAAACCGTTCATCGCGGCTGTCGAAGGCGTGGCGACGGCGGCCGGCTGCCAGCTTGTGGCAACCTGTGATCTGGCCGTTGCGGGCACGGCCGCCAAGTTCGCGACGCCGGGCGTGAATATCGGCCTCTTTTGCTCGACACCGATGGTCGCGCTGACGCGCAATGTACCGCGCAAGCGCGCGATGGAAATGTTGCTGCTCGGCGAGATGTCGACGGCGCGCGAGGCCGCCGACTATGGCCTCGTCAACCGTGTCGTCCCCGAAGGCGAGGCGCTGTCGGCGGCACTTGCAACAGCCGAAGTGATTGCCGCGAAATCGACGGCCACCGTCGCGATCGGCAAAGCGACCTTCTACGCCCAGCTCGAGGTGCCGTTGGCCGAGGCCTACGCGCATGCGGCACGCGTCATGGTCGAGAACATGATGTATGCCGACGCCAAGGAAGGCATCGGAGCTTTCATCGAAAAGCGCGCGCCGAAATGGCGAGGATGCTGAAATGGAGCCGCGCCTCTCAATCGTGACGCTTGGCGTGGCCGATGTCGGCAAGGCGAGAAAATTCTACGAGTCGCTCGGCTTCAAGGCGTCGGCTGCAAGCCAGGACAGCATCACCTTCATGGACGCCGGTGGCGTCGTGCTGGCGCTCTACGGCCGCGACGCGCTGGCCGAGGACGCACATGAGGCAACAAGCAAGCCCGGTTTCTGCGGCGTATCGCTCGCCCACAACTGCCGCAGCGAAGTAGAGGTCGACCAGGTCATCGCCGACGCCGTCGCCAAGGGTGCGACACTGAAGAAACCAGCACAGAAGGTGTTCTGGGGCGGGTACTCCGGCTACTTCGCCGACCCCGATGGCCATCTGTGGGAAGTCGCCTTCAATCCGTTCTTCCCGCTCGACAACTCAGGGCGCATACAGTTGCCATGAGCGATAGCCGCCAAGCCCGATCGCAACCGCCCGATCCCCCGGTCTGGCAAACACTCCTCAATCGAAGGTCTCGAGAATGCAGCGACAGCGCCGCGCGAAACTCTGGCTGGCAAGCCTTTCCCTGCTGCTCTGTCTCGTCACGCTCGGCGATCCCGCCGCAGCGCAACAACGACCGCTGAGCCCCCTCTCACAGGTCAAATCATGGGGCTATCAGCTCCAGCACCTCGATGTGGCCAAGGCTGCCGAGTCACCCTACGACGTCATCGTCATCGACTATTCCAAGGACGGCAGCAACGACGAAGCGCTGAAGCCGGCGGAACTGGCTCAATTGAAGCGCAAGCCCGACGGCACGCGCCGCATCGTCCTCTCGTATCTCTCGATCGGCGAGGCCGAATCCTACCGCTACTACTGGCAGTGGACCTGGGGCGGCACGTGGTACACCAACTGGATCGGCTGGTTCATGGCGCCGTCCTGGCGCGGGCCCGTCAACCGCGAATGGGCCGGCAACTTTGCCACCCGCTTCTGGCAGGACGGCTGGCAGAACGTGATCCTGGGTCAAGGCGGTTATCTCGACCGCATCCTGAAGGCCGGTTTCGACGGTGTCTATCTCGACAAGATCGATTCCAGCATCGAGGCGATCGCCAAGAACCGCCCGAGCGCGCGGGATGACATGCGCACGTTCGTCGGCCGCATCGCCGAGCGGGGCCGCGCCGTCAATCCCGGTTTCATGGTCGTGCCGCAGAACGGCGAGGAGCTGCTGCCGGATGCCGCCTATCGCCAGATCATCGACGGCCTCGGCAAGGAGGATCTGCTTTTTGGCGAGTTCAAGGACAAGCGCCCTAATCCGTCCGACGTCATCGAGAAGCGCAAGACACTGCTGAAACTGCTGATGGACGAGAAGAAGCCGGTGCTCGCAGTCGAGTACATCGACGATGCCGCCGAGATCGCAGCCGCCCGCAGGACGCTGACGGAACTCGGGTTCGTCGCGCATTTCGCCGACCGTCCGCTGGACAATCTGCGGATCGGCGATCTGCCGCCACCCGGACGATCGGAAAAAGGCGGCCGGTTCGGCCGCGCACGGGATTGAGCCCATGAAGCACGACAATTATGACGATGCCTATATCGCGAGCATTCTGAGCGATGTGAAGTCCGTGGCCATGGTCGGCGCCTCGGCCAACATGAACCGTCCCAGCTATTTCGTGATGAAGTACCTAGGGAGTAAGGGCTACACGCTCGCGCCGGTCAATCCCGGGCTCGCCGGGCAGGACATTCTCGGTCACAAGGTCTACGGCACGCTTGCCGCGTGCCCAGCGCCAATCGATATGGTCGATGTGTTCCGGAATTCGGATGCAGCGCTGGAGGTCACTCGCGAGGCGATCCGGCTGAAGGATCAGCTTGGGCTCAAGGTGATCTGGATGCAGCTCACCGTGCGCAACGACGTCGCCGCCGCGCAAGCCGAAGCCGCCGGCCTGCGCGTCGTCATGAACCGCTGTCCGAAGATCGAATACGGCCGGCTTTCCGGCGAAATCGGCTGGGCCGGCGTCAACGCGGGAGTGATCTCGTCGAAGCGCCCGCTGCTCGGTGCCGGCGTGCAAAATCAGCGGCTGGCAAAGTCGTAGGGCGCAATTGGCGGTCTGCATTTGCCACCGTATTGCGCCGATTCAGCGTCATTAGCCCGACGGCGCATGACGGCTTCGCCTAAAGCGCCCGACACGTTATTTCCCCTGCTTCACGCCGGTGCCGACTTGGCATTTGACGCCGGTGCCGCCGAGGCCGCAGTAGCCGTGCGGGACCTTTGCCAGGTACTGCTGGTGATAGTCCTCGGCGAAATAGAACGGCGGCGCGTCCAGGATTTCCGTGGTGACCTTCGGCCAGCCCTTGGCCTTCAGCGCCGCGCCGTAACTTTCCTTGCTCGCCTCGGCAGCCGCCCGTTGCGCCGGCGTCGTCACGTAGATGCCCGAACGATACTGCGTGCCCATATCGTTGCCCTGGCGCATGCCCTGAGTCGGGTCGTGCGACTCCCAGAACGTCTGCAGCAGCTTCTCGAAGCTCGTCAGCTTCGGATCGTAGACAACCAGCACCGTCTCGTTGTGGCCGGTCTGGCCTGAACAGACTTCCTCGTACGTCGCGTTCGGCGTGTGGCCTGCCTGATAGCCCGCGGCTGTAATCCAGATGCCGTCCTCGAGTTCCCAGAACTTCTTTTCCACGCCCCAGAAGCAGCCCATGCCGAACATCACCTGCTCCATGCCGGCGGGATAGGGGCCCTTGAGGTCGTGGCCGTTGACGAAGTGCGTCTTGGCGGTGGGCAGCGCGGTGTCACGCCCTTTGAGCGCGTTGGCGGCAGAGGGCATCTCCGGCTTCTTCCTGAGCATGAACATGGGGCTGCACCTTGTTGACTGACGGAACGACGATCTGGCCGCGATCATAGCGGGTCTGCTCGCGGCCGCCACGTCACAATTTCTCGACCACGCCTGTCCACGACGCCGACCAGCTGCCGGCGGACACCGAACTGCATGGCACGTCATTCCGACACATGGCAGCCCGCCACATTTCAGCCTAATTTCGGTCCAGGGCGGGGAGACGCAGGGGGATAGTGCAATGCAGATCGGCATGGTCGGCCTTGGCCGCATGGGCGCGAACATCGTTCGCCGGCTGATGCGTGCGGGCCATACGGCGGTCGTGTTCGACCGCGATCCAGCGCCGGGTGCCCGGCTCGCCGGTGAGGGGGCTACGCCTGCCGCCGATCTAGCGGCCCTGATTGCAGCGCTGTCCGTTCCACGCACGGTCTGGATCATGCTGCCGGCCGGCGCCGCGACCGAGGCAGCGATCACCGAGATCGCAGACCTCCTGAGCCCCGGCGATACGATCATCGACGGCGGCAACACCTTCTGGAAGGACGACGTGCGCCGGTCGAAGGAGCTTGCCGCCCGCAACATCACCTATCTCGACGTCGGCACATCAGGCGGGGTCTGGGGCCTCGAACGCGGTTACTGCCTGATGATCGGCGGCCCGAAAGAAACCGTCGAACGGCTGGATCGCATCTTCAAGGCGCTGGCGCCGGGTCTTGGCGAAATCGAGCCCACACCCGGACGCGCGAGTGACGATCCGCGCGTCGAACAGGGATATCTGCACGCCGGCCCGAATGGCGCCGGCCATTTCGTGAAGATGATCCACAACGGCATCGAATACGGCATGATGCAGGCCATCGCCGAGGGCTTCGACATCATGAAGCACGCCAGCTCCGAGCGGCTGGCACCTGAGTTGCGACTCGATCTCGACGTTGCCGATATCGCCGAGGTCTGGCGGCGTGGCAGCGTCATCACCTCGTGGCTGCTGGACCTGACCGCAACCGCGCTAGCCGAGGACAAGGAACTGGCCACGTTCTCCGGCCACGTCGAGGATTCCGGCGAAGGCCGCTGGACGGTGCAAGCCGCAATCGAGGAGGCGGTGCCGGCCGAGGTTTTGACCAGCGCGCTCTACACGCGCTTTCGCTCGCGCCAGCAGCACACGTTCGCGGAGAAGGTGCTCTCCGCCATGCGTAAGGGTTTCGGTGGCCACGCCGAGCCCGGAAAGCCGTCCTGATGGCGGTCGCATGGAGGCCGGGATCGGTCCCCGGCAACTGTCGACAGCAACCGCGCGTGATCGTGCTGATGGGCGTCTCGGGCTGCGGCAAGACGACGACGGGCAAGCGCCTCGCGACTGTGCTCGACTGGCCGTTCCGCGACGCGGACCAGTTTCACCCGCCAGCGAACATCGACAGGATGAGCCGCGGGTTGCCCCTCGACGATGACGATCGCGCGCCGTGGCTGGCGGCAATCGCCGCGTGGATTGATGAGCGGCGCTCCAGCGGGGAGGCGGGAGTCGTCTCGTGCTCGGCACTGAAGCGGCGCTATCGCGAGGTTTTGATCGGCGAGCGTCCGGACGTCGGCCTCGTGCACCTGACCGGGACTTACGCACTCATCAGGGATCGGATTTCGCGGCGCAAGGGCCACTTCATGCCGCCAGCGCTCCTACAGAGCCAGTTCGAAGCGCTCGAGATGCCGGCGCCCGAAGAGCACGCGCTGACGATGTCGGTGCGCATGTCGCCGAAAAAGGTCGTCGCCGGCATTGTCGAGCACTTCGGCCTGTCGCCCGCGCGACGGGTGGCGTTGTGAGGCGCGCAGTTCGCAGGGAGCAATAGGCGTCACCGTATTGCACCGATTGAACGTCCAACGACTGCTCCATCGGTGCATCGGCGCTTTGCTTGATGCACCCTACATTTCACCTTACGCGCACGCGACGGAATAGACGTCCTTCACGGGACCGGGCAGCGGAATCGCCGACCAGCTCTCGCCGCCGTCGTGCGTGGCGAAAATTTCGCCTTCGTAGCGGGCGCCGATATAGAACTGCTTCGGGTCGCTCGGGTGCGCCGTGATCGACATCACCGTGCCGTGCACTTGCACCTTGTCGAAGCGCTTCCAGGTCTTGCCCGCGTCGGTGCTCTTGTAGACGCCGCCGTCCTTGCTGGCAGCCGCCACAGATAGCGCGCAGAACACCGTCTTGGGATCGTGCGGCGAGGCTTTCACGTCGCGCCCGTAGGTGACCGGCGAGAAGCGGCCGACCTGCTTGTCGACCCAGGTCTTGCCCTTGTCGCGGCTCTCGAAGAGGCCCATGCGACAGGCGATGACGACGGCATCCGGGTCGGCCGGGCTGATGGTGATGGCGTGGCCATCGAGCATGCCTTCCTGAGTGTTCTCAGTCGCGATCTTGCTCTTCAGATGCGGGAGATCGCCGAGTTGCGCCAAATGCTCGCTGCAATCTTCCCACGTCTCGCCGAAGTTCATCGAGCGCATGGCGCCGGCGATCTCGAGCGCCGCGTAAACCTCGTCGGGCCGGGTCGGATGCTGCACCATGCGCATGACGCGATGCGCGAACGGGCCGGTGCAACGCGACTTCACCGGCGGTGTCGCCATCTTCTTCCAGCTCTGGCCCTTGTCCTCGCTGCGATAGACGTTGATCGGCGAGGCGCCGGCGAGAATTCTGTCGGGGTTGCGGCTGTCGATCTGAAACGACCAGACCTGCATGTCCTTGTCGGAGAAGTTGGCGGCCTTGAACGTGGCGCCCTTGTCGGTGGATATGTAGACACCGTTTTTGGTGCCGGCGAGCACGACGTTGGTATCGGCCGGGTGCACGTTGACGGTGTAGGTCTCGACATCGGGCAGCACGTTCGCCCATTCAGCGCCGTCGGCTGAGCGCCGGAACACGCCGACCTTGCCGACCGCTTCAGGACGGCCGACGTACCCGGCAACGCCAGCGTAGATGTAGGATTGCGACATGGGGGCTCCTGTTGGCGTTTCAGGCTGTCGGGCAGGTTTTGGCGGCTACAGGCAGCTTGGTTCTAGCAACCAAATCCACCGTTGTCATGGTCGGGCTTGTCCCGACCACCCATTTCACAGCTGGCTCCGGCGCAGTAAACAGAGCGACGTTTCTGCACGTTGTGCCTGATACTTGTTGCACTATGGGTCCTCGGGACAAGCCCGAGGATGACAGTTGTGGGTGTTTAGGTGATGCACACCGGCTGAGGCGCGTCAGCTCTTCTGCGGCGCCGGCAGGACATGCGCCTGCCGCCCGTAAAGCTTCCACTTGCCGTCCTGCTTCTGCCAGACCTGCAATACGCCGATTTTGATCGAGGACTCCTTGCCATCATCGACGGAGGTGGACTCGTAGAAATGGCGCGCGATCGCGGTGTTGCCGTGGATGGCATTGCGCGGATCGGTGAACTTCAACGATTTGACCACGGCTTTGCGTGCCATCACCGCATCGACGAATTCCTTCTTGTTCTCGATTTTACCGGCTGAATGGCCGTAGCTCATGTTGTCCGATGTCACCGCCTCGAGCTTCGCCTTGTCCTTGTTCATGAGGCCGAGGCGCAGGTCCTCGATGGTATCGGAAAGCGCCTTCTCGTCGGCCGATTGTGCCACAGCCGTCTGGCCCGCCGTGAGAGCAACCGCGGCGGCAGCCGCGAATGCACCGATTGTGCGACGTGAGATCTGCATGCGTTTCCTCCTCGTGCGCGCGGTTCTGTGGTGGCCCGTTCGTGGGCCCCTGAATGCGTCACGAGGCGAACGATACGCCCGCTTCGGTCAATTCCACAAGATGGGTGATTTTCCGCGCGCAATCGCGCAGTCGCGGCGCTACTGCGCGGCCGCCTGGTTGCCTTCGCCGCCGGCCAATTGCGTGCGCGCGAGACGCGTGTAGACGCCGCCTTTCGCGACCAGCTCCGCGTGCCGGCCCATCTCGATGATCTGGCCGTCCTCCATGACGCAGATCAGGTCTGCGTTTTCGACGGTCGAGAGGCGATGCGCGATGACGAGCGTGGTGCGGTTCCTGGTGAAGGCCGCCAGAGCCGCCTGGACCAGTTGCTCGGACTGGGAATCGAGCGCGCTCGTCGCCTCGTCGAGCAGCAGGATCGGCGCGTCCTTCAGGATGGCGCGGGCGAGTGCGAGCCGCTGACGCTGGCCACCGGAGAGCCGGGAACCGCGATCGCCGATCGGCGTGTCGTAGCCCTGCGGTTGCTCCAGAATGAACTCGTGCGCGGCGGCAGCCTTGGCGGCAGCGACGATCTCATCCTCGGTGGCGGTGAGGCGGCCGAGCGCGATGTTGGCGCGGATCGTGTCGTCGAACAGCGTGACGTCCTGGCTCACCATGGCGATGACACCGCGCAGGCTCGCGACCGTCGCATCGCGAATGTCCATACCGTCGATGCTGATGCGTCCAGCGGCGACGTCGAACAGGCGCGGCACCAGGTTGATGATCGTCGACTTGCCTGCACCCGAGCGGCCGACGAGCGCAACAGTCTTGCCGCCCGGCACCTGCAGCGAAAGATCACGCACGGCCTGGGTGCCCTTCGATGTCGCGTAGGAGAACGAGACACCCTCGAAACTGATCGCACCACGCGTCACGGCAATCGGCTTGGCATTCGGCCGGTCGACAATGGCCGGCTTCTCATCCAGCAGCGCGTAGAACCGTTCCGCGGCGGCCAAGCCCTCCTGCACGCGTACCGACAGGTTGCCGAGACCGCGCGTCGGCTGCGCCGCCAGCACCAGCGCCGTCACGAACGCCATGAAATCGCCGATCGTCGCGATGCCCGAACCAATCCGCCACGTCGCGACCGCGATCACGCCTGCGACCGCCAGGCCACCGAGTACTTCGAGCATCGGGTCGAGCTTGGCGCGCTGGCGCACGGCCTTCATGCGTAGCGAATAGATCTGCTCGAAGCTGCCGATCATACGGCCGGCGGCATAGTCCTCGAGCCGGAACGTCTTGATCAGCCTTGCGCTGCCGAGCTTCTCGGTGAGCAGCGACAGCATGCCGGCAAGCTCCTCCTGCGTGCGTCGCGCCACCTGCTTCAGGCGCCGTCCGATCGCCGTGATCGGCAGGATAGCGACCGGGTAGACGCCGAGCACGATGAGCGACAGCACCGGATCGCTCCAGATCATGTAGGCAACCAGCGCCATGATCGTCATCGCGTCGCGGACGGCGGTATTCAGCGCCGACTGCAGCGCCAGCTGGATCTGGCCGATATCGTTGGTGAGGCGTGAAATCAGTTCGCCCGGCGCATCGCGTGTGAGGCGCGCGTAGTCGGCCTTGAGCAGATGCGCGATACCGGCCTTCTGCATCTCGACAGTGACGCGCATCACGATGCGGTTGGTCTGCACGTTCGCGAAATAGAGAAGAAGCGCACGCGTCGAGGTGGCGAGCACGATGAGGCCGGCGATCCCGTACATGACGCCGATCTCACCTTTCGGCAGCACGTCGAACGCATACTTGATGAGGCGCGGATAGCAGCCGGTGACGATGGCGAGGCCGGCCATCAGCAGGAAGGCAATGACGAGCTCGGCCTTGCGCGGGAAAATCCAATCGCCAAGCACGCGACGCAACAGACTGCGCGCGTCGGCGTCGAGCGTCAGTTGGGCCCTGCCGGCCGGTTTCGTGCTCGCGTCGCTCACAGTGTCTCCATGTGTCGGAACGGGGTCAGACGCGCAGGGGTCAGACCCATCGGTCTGCCCCCTGGATACCGCCTACGCCTTCACTGCCAGCATCCTGTCCACCATCGCCGGCGCGACGCCGAGATGATTGGCGGGGGACGAGACCGGCCAGCGCCGCCGCATCGAAGTGTGCCGTCACCTCGAGCTTGCCCTTCGCCATCTGGTGTACGATGCCAACGATCGGATACCCGACGATATCGGTCTCGGCCTTCAGCTCGGCGAGAAATGGTTAACGGCTCATGTCGCGCAATTTCGCCGCCGTGGCAAGCGAGAGCAACAGAAACATGACGCAGCCGTGACATCCGGCAATCCGGCAATCCGGCAATCCGGCGGTGGCCGGAAGCCGTAAAGGATTTAGCCTGCACCGCCGCAAAGTCTCGTATAGGCTCTGCGCCCAGAAAGCCACCGAAGGACCATCCCATGGATCGTCGCACGCGCCCTCCAGGCAGCGATAAAACCAACGACAGCAGCCAGAAGCCGGCGCGCGCCGAGGCCGAGGCTGCGGTCAAGACGCTGCTACGCTGGATCGGCGAAGACCCGTCGCGGGATGGGCTGCACGAGACACCGGCGCGCGTCACCAAGGCGTTCGAGGAGTACTTTCAGGGCTATGCCCAAGATCCCGAGGCGATGCTGCGCAAGACCTTCGAGGAGATCGACGGTTACGACGAGATGATCGTATTACGCAACGTTCGCTTCGAGAGCCATTGCGAGCACCACATGGCGCCGATCATCGGCCACGCCTGGGTCGCGTACGTGCCCTCCGGCCGCGTCGTTGGCATCTCGAAGCTCGCCCGTGTGGTCGAGGCCTACGCCAAGCGCCTGCAGATCCAGGAACGTTTGACGGCCCAGATCGCCAATACCATCAACGACGTTCTGAAGCCGCAAGGCGTCGGTGTCGTGATCAAGGCCCGGCATCACTGCATGTCGACGCGCGGCGTGCACAAACACGACAGCGATCTCGTCACCAGCCGCATGCTCGGCTGCTTTCGCGAGAACGCGATGACGCGCCAGGAGTTCCTGTCTATCGTCGGTTGAGCGCGTCATTGTGGCGGCCACTTGCGTCGACCGGCAACATCTGTCGTCCGACACGCAAGGATGGTTGAGGATGGTTGATCCCGCGCGCGTCCGCTGTTGGCGCTTTTACCGCAAGCCTGTTATATGTGGGACGACTGCCGCGCCGTCCCGGTGCGGGAGGCGGGCTGACATGGCGCCAAACGACAACACCTTTGAGATCACAGCGCGCACGATCGATTTCGGCGACCGGGTGATTGCCGTGTCGCACATCGCATTTGCGGCGAGCCAAAAAGGGCGTCCTTTCAAGGTCTTGGGCGTTTTTTTGATTGCGGTGGCGATCGCCGGCATCGGCTATGAAGCATTGCTCGGCGCAGGCATTTCGACCCTCAATTCCGGTGGCTCCAGCAGAATCTGGGCGACATTCGTTCTGGCAGGCCTCGGCATTTTCGGCCTCGTCTATCAACGGCGCGCACTGGTCATCGGCCTCTCCGACAGCAGCAAGATTCATCTCAGCGGCGGCAGCAGTGCCTTCCAGCAGCGCGTCGTCGGTTGCATCGGCGAAGCCATGGCTGCGGACGCTATGCGCGTCGACAACGCGGACAATGGGCCGCCGTTCCACGTCGCCATCGATATGCAGGCCGAAATCATCGAGGGTGCACCCGAGGCGGTGGTACATGCCACAACCGTTGAGCGGCAGCACCCTCCTGCACAGACGCATATTCCGGCACAGGCGGCGATGCCGCGCACGTTGCCGCAGCAGGCCACCCAACCGCCGGGAGCGCAGCCGCACGCGCACATGTCCGGCGCGCCCTACCGCAATGGCCGCCACGCCCCGCTCGAGACGCGCCTCAATCCGAACAATCCGACCCTTCGGGCGGGACCGCCCTCGAACGGAGCGATCGAGGTGCCGCGGGTCGGCGATCCACCAAGTTGGCCGAATTCCTCGATGGGCGGCGCACGGCCCGCACGCGAGCCTTCGAACCCCATTCGCGATCTCGAGGCGCTGACGCTGTTCGTCAAGCAAAGCGACATCCAGCACAAGGTGGCGCTGCTCGATCTGCTGACGGTCGTCGATGATTACCTGAAGGGCGGCGGCACCATCCGCGAGGACGCGGTCGCACACTGGCAGAGCTTCGCCGGTTATGTGCACCAGTATCTGGCAAGCATCGACGGCTTGGTGCCGCTGACCGATCGCGCCGGGCGGCCGTTCGCGGTGCATTGAGACTGGATCGGCTCGCTGGATTTTGTCTTTTGGCGTGTTCGAAATTCTTCAAATGGCACGGGAGCGAAGCAGTTCAACACATCACAGGGTGGTCGCGTCAAAGGGCTAGTAGTGCCAGCGATGGAAGCGGCGGGTGTGATGATCGTAGCGCCGAAAGCATCTGCGATAGCCGTAATTCGGAACTTGATCATAACAAGTGCCGTTGATCCAATCGTAATGATCGCGCTCTCGCTGGAGAACGTCCTCCGTCGGCCGCCAATAGCCTGAGTTGTATGCCGGGTAATAGCCGCGTGGCACAAATTGATAGGCGTAGGGATCGGCATAGCTCGGGTGGTGGTCGTGGCGCTCATTGTGAGGCCTGCGATGAGTTTCCCCATCGGCGCTGGCTTCGCGCACATTCGCGAGCCCGATTATAACGAGCGCGGCCACAGCAACGCGCAATTTCAGACCGATCATGTGCATCCCCTGATCCCGGTCTGAACAATACATGAGTCGGACTTTGGGCCATGCCAAAGGCTGAGTTTTGCACAATCTGAAGAACGTAAACCAAAATCGACGTGCATCGCGCGATCCACTTGCCGCGGAAGCATTCGTATAAAGTCGTCCAGTTTGCCGTGCCGCCGGGGTATGCATGACGCTTACACGCACCGCCAGGGATCCGCGCTATGATTACGTTATACAATTTCGGTCGGGCGTTCGGCCTTCCGGACCCTTCGCCGTTCGCCTCCAAGGCCGAGATCCTGCTGAAGATGGCAGGCCTCGCCTACACGGCCGATACGACCGGCTTCAACAAGGCGCCGAAGGGCAAGCTGCCATACATCAACGACGATGGCACAGTCGTGGCCGACTCGACGTTCATCCGCGCGCACATCGAGCGCAAATACGGCGTCGATTTCGACAAGAGCCTGAACCCTGAGCAGAAAGCCGTCGCCTATGCCGTCGAGCGGATGTGCGAGGAGCACCTCTACTGGGCGATCGTCGACAGCCGCTGGATGGTGGATGCCAACTTCAACAAGGGTCCAAAGATGTTCTTCGACGACGCGCCGGCGCCAATCCGGCCGTTGATCACAGCGATTGTGCGCCGGAAGGTCCGCAACAAACTCAAAGGCCACGGCATGGGCCGCCACACGCGGGCTGAGATCGAGCAGCTTGCCGCCGCCGACCTCGAGGCGATATCCGGTGTCCTTGGAGCCAAACCGTGGCTGACGGGCGCGGAACCGTGTGGCGCCGACGCCTCCGTCTGGTCGTTCGTGGCGGGTGCGCTCTGCCCACATTTCGAGAGCGGTATTCGTCCGGCGGCCGAGCGCCACGCCAACCTCGTCGCCTACGGAAATCGCGGTTTCCAGCGCTGGTTCCCCGACATCGTACCAACGGTCAGAGCCTGATCGCGGCGCCCGAACCCTGTGATCAACCCTTTCCCGGAGCGCAGGTCGTGTTGCAGGGCACCTCCTCGCGCTTCTCGACGCGGCCGTTGAACGGCGAGAAGTGCTCGCGGTAACACTTGCCGCCCTCGTTGACGATGCGGATGATGTTCGACTTGCCCTGCAACGTCTGGCAGACGATCGTGATGCCGCCGCCAGCCTGCGCGATCTGCGGGTGCGAAATACCACCGGCCTTTAAGTCGTTCGCGGCGGGGGCGGATTGGCCATCAGCTGTCACCGCAACCTCCGCTGCATTCGCCTCCGGGACGAGCAGCGACCATAGCCCGGCGGCCTTCACCGCGCCGGCCTTCTGCAGCTTCTCGAACGCGATCCACTCGTAGGCGGCACTGCCGGCGGGCGTCGTTACCTTGAGGGCCACGTCGCCGCTCTTGTTGCAGGCGCCGGCATCGAGGCGCGTGCCTTGCGCGGTCGTCAGCGAGCGGTAGTCGATCTTGCACTCGAAATTCTTCACCCAGAGGTCGTATTGCGACAGCCGATGCGACACCTCGCTGTAGGGGATGCCATGCGTCCAGGAATGATAGAGGTTTGTGGCGGTCGGAACCGATCCAGCGACAGCCGCTGTGATGGCAATGACCCGTGCGATCAGCAGCGGCTTGGCGAGGGGTCCCCGCTTGGAATCCTCCGACATGGCGGACAGCACGGTTTGGACGTTCTTGATCGGCTCGGACATGAAGGCTCTCCCGGCGGCTGGGCGGCGGCGATGACGCGGTGCTCGCACATTACGGCACTCGAGGCAGCTAGTATCGAACATCTAGCCCGCCAAGCTTGAACGGCAGCTGAGTACGCCGTTCATCGGCTGTTCAAGGGGCGGGGTTGGCGGGGGTTATGGTACACGCTACTCGCTTTCGTCGGTTCGACTGAAACTGAAATCGCACAATTGTTGCGCACGGGTCAGCAAACGCCTGACGAAGCGCATCCAGAAACACCGCCGACGACCGTCTGTTCTGGCACGGCGATGCCCTTTGCCCTCCGGCCAGTCCATCGCCTCGTCGCGGCTGTAGATCCGTTTCAGCCCCAGGCACAGTGCGGTTCTTTGAATCTCCCTGAACACTTGACGGAGGCCGGCTGCCAGGCGTTATTGGCGACAGAACAGCTGGCACAGTGCCCGCGAGAGGCAAACACCATGGACAAGTTCACCACGCTGAAGGGCGTCGCCGCCCCCCTGAACATGATCAATGTCGATACCGACAAGATCATCCCGAAGAACTACCTGAAGACGATCAAGCGCACTGGCCTCGGCAAGCATCTGTTCGCCGAGATGCGCTTCGACGAAGCCGGCCGCGAAAAACCCGAGTTCGTGCTCAATCAGGCACCGTTCCGGAAGGCTTCGATCATGGTCGCCGGCACCAACTTCGGCTGCGGTTCGAGCCGCGAGCATGCGCCCTGGGCGTTGCTCGATTTCGGCATCCGCTGCGTGATCGCGCCATCGTTCGCCGACATCTTCTTCAACAACACCTTCAAGAACGGCATCCTCCCGGTCATCCTGCCCGAGGCGCGCGTCAATCAGCTGCTGCGCTTCCTGCTGGAGTTGCCCGGCGCTGAGATCACTGTCGATCTGCCCGCGCAGACCGTGAGCGGTCCTGACGGGCAGGTGGACAAGTTCGAGATCGATCCGTTCCGCAAGCACTGCCTCGTCAATGGCCTCGACGACATCGGCCTGACCCTGCAGAAGGAAACCTCGATCAAGGCCTACGAGGGCCGGATCAAATCTGATCGGCCGTGGGCGTAACCCCTGTGGCAAAACTGGGCCTCTCCGTTCTCGACCAGTCCGTTGCGCGCGCCGGCCACCCGCAGGCCGAGGCGATCCGCAATACGATCGCGCTGGCGCAGCACTGCGAGCGCCTCGGCTACGACCGGTTCTGGGTGTCGGAACACCACAATAACGATACCATCGTCGGCACGTGTCCGGAGGTGCTGCTGGCGGCGATCGGGGCGACCACCTCGCGCATCCGCATCGGCAGCGCCGGCATCATGCTGCCGCACTACGCGCCGCTGAAGGTGGCCGAGCAGTTCCGCGTGCTGGAGGCGATCGCGCCCGGCCGCATCGACATGGGGCTCGGCCGGGCGCCCGGCTCCGACGGCTTGACGGCGTATGCACTCAATCCGCAGGCCGACCAGCGGCCGCAGCAGTTCCCATCCGATGTCGCCGACCTGCTGGCCTGGGTTTCGGGTTCGCCTTTGCGCGAGAAGCACCCCTTCGCCCGCGTCGGCGCGCATCCCAAAGGCGACACGGTACCGGAGGCCTGGATCCTTGGCAGTTCGGATTTCGGCGCGCAGGTGGCCGCCCACTTCGGCCTTCCCTACGCGTTCGCGTGGTTCTTCACCGATGGCCAGGGCGGCGAGGATGCGCTGACGCTCTACCGCACGATGTTCAAGCCGAGCGAGCGGCACCCGAAGCCGCACTCCGCCATCTGCGTCTGGGCGCTGACGGCTGAAACCGACGCCGAGGCCGAGCACCATTTCGCCTCGCGTGCGCGGTTCCGGCTGCTGCGCGATCGTGGCGGCTTCGCGCCGATCGAATCGCCGGAAGCCGCCAAGGCGTACCCGTACACGGACGCCGAGAAGGCGCGGCTGGCCGATTACCGCACGCGCGCGTTCGTCGGCAAGGCCGATGCCGTCGCCCAGCGCATCCGCGAACTCGCCGAGCGCCTGCACGTGGACGAGGTCGCGGTCGTCACCTGGACCTGGGACGAGGCCGTCCGCCAGAACAGCTACCGCCTGCTGATCGAGGCGATGCGGTAGGCGCGCGGAGCCTGTTCACGTCAAAGTTCGACCACGTCGCCCGGCGTCACTGCACGAAACGCGCTCGCATCGATACCTTTTCCGGCAAGTGCTCGCGCCAGATCGGCCGGTGGCTGATCGTGTGCCTCGGTCGTCAGCTGGAACGTGCCCCAGTGATGGCCGAGTGCGCGCTTGGCGCCGCTGAGGACGAACGCTTCGACCGCATCGGCCGGGTTCATGTGCTGGTCGGCCATGAACCAGCGCGGCTCATAGGCCCCGATCGGCAGCAGCGCCAAAGCGATGTCCGGGTGACGCTTGCCGATACGCCGGAACGTGCCGCCATCGCCGAGGCCTGAATCCCCAACTGCGTAGATCTTGCCCGCTGCAGACTCGATGACAAAACTCGCCCACAGCGCATGGCGGCGGTCGCGCAGTCCCCGCGCCGACCAGTGCTGCGTCGGCTCAGCGTGGACGACGAGACCGGGCGCGAGTTCGGTCGTGTGATCCCAGTCCAGGACCACAAAGCGGGCTTGCGGCAGTGTCTGCCGCATGATCGCGTCGTTGCCGAGTGGGGTGACGATCACAGGCCGGTCGCGCTGCCAGATGCGCGCCAGCGTGCCCAAATCCAGATGGTCATAGTGGTTGTGCGTGACGAGCACGGCATGGATCGGCGGCAGATCGGCGAACGCAATACCCGGCGGGGCTACGCGCTTAGGGCCGGCGAACGAAATAGGGCTCGCGCGATCCGACCAGACGGGATCGACGAGCAGGTTCTTAGGCCCGGTCTGGATCAGCCAACTCGCGTGACCGGCGAAGGCGATGCGCGCACGGTTGGCGGGAACGGAGGTCGGAGGTTTGTCGCGTCTGGCGATGTCGATTCGCGCCGGCCACTTGGCCCAGGTCTCCTGCGTGTAGAGATGCCAAAGCCTACGCGCGCTTTGCGGATGCTTGCCGCCGGGATTGAAGAACTGCTCGCCGTTGAAATGATCGCTGATGGGCCCGGAATAGTAGGCGTTGGCACGTCGTGGAAGCAATGCGGCGCCGCCGGCGACTGCGGCGGCACCGGTTGCGGTCAGATATCTCAGGACATGGCGGCGTGACGGCATCGAGGACATCCTGCTCTCGACGTTGAAAGCAAAACGGGCCCCGTAGGGCCCGTCCGTGATGGGGTCAGACCCATGGGTCTGACCCCGTTCGCAAGTGCTCTTTTAATTGCGCCTTCAGATGCCCACTGCGCATCCGGCGCGTCACTCCTTCGGCGTCGGCGCCGGCGGCGCCGGTGGCACGTCGTCGCCTTCGCGCTTCTTCATCGCGGCCTTGAAAATGTCGCCGAGCGAAGCGCCTGAGTCCGACGATCCGTACTGGGCCACAGCCTGCTTTTCTTCGGCGATCTCGAGCGCCTTGATCGAAAGCGCGATGCGGCGCGAGTGCTTGTCGAACGACAGGACCTGCGCATCGACCTTGTCGCCGACGTTGAAGCGCTCCGGACGCTGCTCGGACCGGTCACGCGACAGATCCGAACGCTTGATGTAGGTCGTGATGTCCGTATCGGCCACCTTTACCTGCAGGCCGTTCGCCTCGACGAGGACGACTTCGCAGGTGACGGGATCGCCCTTCTTGTACTTGCCGAGCGAGTCCAGCGGATCGCCGGCCAGTTGCTTGATGCCGAGCGAAATGCGCTCCTTGGTGCTGTCGACGTCGAGCACGATGGCCTTGACCATGTCGCCCTTCTTGTATTCCTTGATCAGTTCGTCGCCGGGCTTCGACCAGTCGAGATCCGAGAGATGGACCATGCCGTCGACGCCACCGTCGAGACCGATGAACAGGCCGAACTCGGTGATGTTGCGCACCGGGCCTTCGACGGTCGAACCCTTCGGATGCACCGTGAGGAACGAATCCCACGGGTTGTCCTGGGTCTGCTTCAGGCCGAGCGAGATACGACGCTTGTTCGGGTCGACTTCGAGAATTTGCACTTCGACCGCCTGCGAGGTCGAAACGATCTTGCCGGGGTGTATGTTCTTCTTGGTCCAGCTCATCTCGGAGACGTGGATCAGGCCCTCGACGCCCGGCTCCAGTTCCACGAAGGCGCCGTAGTCGGCGATGTTCGTGACGGTACCCTTGAAGCGTGCCTGCACCGGATACTTGGCCTCGATGCCCTGCCACGGGTCAGCCAACAGCTGCTTCATACCGAGCGAGATGCGCTGCGTCTCGGGATTGATGCGGATGATCTGCACCTTCACGGTGTCGCCGACATTGACGACATCGCTCGGGTGATTGACACGGCGCCAGGCCATGTCGGTGACGTGCAGAAGCCCATCGATGCCGCCGAGGTCGATGAACGCGCCGTAGTCCGTGATGTTCTTGACGACGCCGTCGATGACCTGACCTTCGCCGAGGCGGGCCACGATCTCCGAACGCTGTTCGGCACGCGTCTCTTCCAGCACCGAGCGGCGCGAGACGACGATGTTGCCGCGCCGGCGGTCCATCTTCAGGATCTGGAACGGCAGGTTCTGGTGCATCAGCGGGCCGATATCGCGCACCGGGCGGATGTCGACTTGGCTGCCCGGCAGGAAGGCCACGGCGCCGTCGAGGTCGACAGTGAAGCCGCCCTTGACCTTGTTGAAGATGACGCCTTCGACCTTCTCGTTCGCCTCGAAACGCTTCTCGAGTCGGGTCCAGCTTTCCTCGCGGCGGGCCTTGTCGCGCGACAGCACGGCTTCACCGAGCGCGTTTTCCATGCGCTCCAGGTAAACCTCGACCTCGTCGCCGACCTTCAACTCGGCAGGCTTGCCGCCGATGCCGAACTCCTTGACTGCAACGCGGCCCTCCATCTTCAGGCCGACGTCGATGACGGCGAGATCCTTTTCGATCGCCGTGATGATGCCCTTCACCACGGTGCCTTCGAAGGCCGTGTTCTCGCCGCCCATGCTTTCGTTCAGGAGGGCTGCGAAATCGTCACGTGTCGGGTTCATCTCTTTGGAGCCGGTCGTCTGCATCAAATCTCCTTCGTACGAGTGGCGTACGTCAACTCTGGTGCGTGGCGGTCAGCCGCGCGGGTTTCTATGTCCCGGAGGGACGGTCTCGACAGTGGTTCTTCAACAGCGCGGTTCTTCAACAGAGTGCGGACCATCGTCCAAGGGCTTGCCCCGTGGAAAACGGCCAATCGCGTCTTCAAGCAAGCAGGCTTGATGAATCTTGGGTTCGCGATTTGCCGTGGGAAGGCTTTGCAGCCAGCCAAACCGGATTGGGCCCACCATTGCGGCAGTGCCCTATTGGCTGATCTTCCTCGTGATCAGTCCAACGGCAGCGTCGAACGCAGCCTCTATAGCGAAGTTGAGGCCAAGGAGCAACAGCTGGATCATGCCTGCTTGCCCCATCGTTGGCCGGAGCGTTTGGCTTACGGCATGCCCTTGATGTCGACTTTCGGGTAGTAGCGCTTGGCTCCCAGCGCATCGACGCGCGCCCAGAACTCGGGCCCCGTGGCAAAGCCGCGATGGTCGAGCGGCGCCGTTTGCCGCCAGATCGCCCAGGAGTCTGGATGCAGGCGCGCGGCTTGCGCGAACACGTCCGCCGCCTCCGTCGCGTTGCCACCCCGCAGCAGCAGCTGGCCGAGCCGGAACAGCGCGTGCGCCTGGCCGACGTCAGGTCCGGGTGCGCCGAGCTTGGCGCGCGCAGCATCACCGGGCATTACGTGCTCGCTCGCCGCGCCCTTGGCCACCCAATCAGCAACGGCGGCGTAATAGGTCTGCCGCGCTGCTGCGGTCTTTGCCGCCACCTCGTCCGGCACTTTGAAGGCCGACCGGTCCATCTGCCGGAAACCCTCGAACGCACCGGCGGGCTCGGGCGGGCGCACGATAGTTCCCTGCTCGTCGATCCAGACGGCCTCGGGCACATTCAGCATGTTGTAGAGTTCAGCCAGGCGATGATCGACGTCGATCAGGCACGGATACGTCGGCTTCGCCGCCTCGATCCAGGGCCGGGCTTCCTCGGGTCGCGAATCCAGCGCCACCGCGATCACCGTGAAGTTCTGTGCTTCCAGCTGGGCCTGCATTTTCTGCCACACGGGCAGATCATTTCTGCAGCCTCACCACGAGGCCCAGGACACGAGCCACACCTTTCGCCCGCGATGTTCCGACAAGCTGTGCAGTTTGCCGTCGAGGTCGGGCAGCGAGAAATCGGGCGCTGCGAGCGAGCGCAGTTGTGATGCGCGGGCCTCGGTGGCGGTTCCGAGCACCCAATGCGTACCGGCCTTGTCGTGCACCACGGGATTGCCGAGATGGCCCCAGAACGCGGCGGCGTTGACCTGGGGCGACGCGCCCGGCTGGACGAATTCTGTCTCGCGGCCGCGCGGTAACGGCACGCAGAGATGATCCCGGCAAAAGCCCTCGGGCTTCAACGTGAAGCCGGTGGCGCGCTCGAGATCCATGTTCGAAACCCACAGCGCACCCGCACCATCCGGCGTGCCGGCAACCGTGCTTTCCTGCTGCTCGCAAACGACAGTGGTCATCGCATCACTCCTGGCCGTTAACGCGCCAACCCTAGCATACGCTTGATCCGTGACAACAGCACTGACCAGAGCAGCGATGCCGCCTTGATCTCGGCGGGCTTCGGAGGCGCGGTGCCACCACCCCTGATGTGCGCCTCGATATTCGACGCAAACGTGCGCGCGATCTGGCGCACGAGGTCGCGCACGAGATCACCGCGGCCGAACTGCGCCAGCGGCCCCGTCAGCCGGTAGGCGATGCCGACGTCGATCCGCGTCGCCTCCGGGCCGTCCTCGCTGAGGTGATAGGTCATGCGGCCCCGCACCCGCGAACCGCTGTCTTTGGCGGCACCCTGGCCGTCGAGCGTGCCACTCCAATCGGCATCACGGCGCTGCAGTCGCGCCTGGCCTGCGAAGGCCGCGGACATCGGCCCGAGCTTGATGCGCAGGAGCCCCGTCAAATCCTCGTCGTTGCCACCGCCGCGTCGGCCGGTCCGGTCGTAGAGTGTGGCGCCCGGCAGGCAGGCCGCCATCTGCTCGACGTCGCCGAGCAGGGCCCACACGCGTGGCCGCGGGAACGCGATCCGCAGCGGCTCCTCGATCCGGGTGGCGCCGGTCGGGTCCCAAGGTTCCAGCGGGGAAGGTCGATCTGCGCCGGGCGCACGAGCAACGACACCGCCGGACGGTCCCGGGGATGATGGCTGGGACTGGAGCTTGGTCGCCAGATCGGCGGGCAGGGCTCCGAGATGGCGTGCCGGTGGCTCGACGCCGGCCAGCAGTCCCTCGCGCTCGGCCATCACGCTTTGAATGGCCCTGATGATGCCGACATAACCGGTGCAGCGGCAGAGATTGCCGCTCATGTCGATGCGGATCTGCGCCTCGTCGAGCCCGCCCTTGCGGCGGATCAGATCGCGCGCCGCGATCAGCATGCCCGGCGTGCAGTAGCCGCATTGGAGGGCGTGATGCTGCTTGAAGGCCTGTCGCAACCGCGCCATCAGCGCGTCGTCGGCGAAGCCCTCGATCGTGCGCACCTCAGCGCCATCGCATTGCGCGGCGTAGGTGATACATGACCGCGCCGTCTCGCCGTTGATGACGACGGTGCAGGCGCCACAGACGCCATGCTCGCAGCCAATGTGCGTTCCGGTGAGGTTCAAGTGCTCGCGCACGAAGTCGGCGAGGTGCGTGCGCGGGGCTACGTCCCCTTCGACAGGGCGGCCGTTGACGGTGAAGGCAATTTTCATTGCTGGCCGATCTCCACCACTGCCCGTGCCAGCGCCGCACCGTGAATGCGCATTTCGTATGGATCGGCGCGATATCCCTCCGAGCGCAGGAATGCGCACCAATCCTCTGCCGAACTTTCGCGATGCCAGTCCGTCATGACGATAGGCTTTCCGCCGGTTGCACCGGCGACAGCGCGATGCACGCCCCTTGTGTCATCCTCGACAAAGGTACCGATCGCCTCCGCGAACTCGCCGGTCTTGCGGCAGATCTTGTGATAGCTCCAGCCAGCCTTGCGCGAGAGTTTGCGGAAGCGGACACCGGTTAGAATTTCAGCTGCGTCGATGGACGTTGCCATTGCGCCCGTCACGGTCTCGACCAACGGCGCCGTGCGTGTCCCGCGTGGTCCAGCGATCACGACCTCCGCATCGAGCGCCACGAACGCCGTCAACCAGTCCGCCGCCGGATCGGCGTGTGCGAGGCTGCCGCCGACGGTGCCGCGATTGCGCACCGCGCGGTAGGCGATGCCGTGCGCGACGCGGGCGAGGTAGCCGTTGGTGAAGTCGGGCACGCGCCCGTCCTCGATCGCGGCGTGCGTGATGGCGGCGCCGAGTGTTACCAAGTCAGCCGTTTCGTCGACGCGCGTCAGCTCCGGAATGCGCGCGACATCGACCAACAGCGACGGCCGTGCGAGCCGCAGGTTCAGCATCGGCCCGAGCGTCTGCCCGCCGGCAATGATTTTCGCATCCGGATTGCTGGCGAGCAGCGCTACCGCCTCCGCGATCGTCGCTGGCCGCGCATAGCCGAAGTCGACGGGCTTCATGCGCGGCTCCTTGGTCGCGCCTTCAGGTGCCCACCAGCACCCGGCGCGCTCCCGCGCTTGACTTCGGCCATTGCCAACGCTTCGATGATCCGGCGCGGCGTCACCGGCGACTGCAGCAGCTCGGCGCCCAGCTCTTTCAGCGCATCGTTGATGGCGTTGGTGATCGCGGCTGGTGGCGCAATGGCGCCACCTTCGCCGATGCCCTTCTGGCCGAACCGGGTCAGCGGCGACGGCGTCTCCATGTGCTCGATGCGGATCGACGGCACCTCGGTCGGGCCGGGCAGCAGATAATCCGCCAGCGTCGAGGCCAGCGGCTGGCCGCTGCTGCTGTACTGCATTTCCTCGTAGAGCGCGGTGCCGATGCCTTGCGCCGCGCCGCCCCAGATCTGGCCATCGACGATCATCGGGTTCACCAGTGTGCCGCCATCCTCGACGATGACGTAGTCGACAATCTCGATTTCGCCCGTCTCCGGATCAACGGCGACGACGGCGGCGTGCGCGGCATAGCTGAAGGTGCCGGAATCCCGCAGCGGTTTGTAGCCGGCAGTGACCTCGAGACCGGCCGGGTCCACGTCGGCGGGGAGATCCTGCGGGCGCCGGTACCACGTGTGCGCAATGTCGGCCAAAGAGATGCTGCCTTTCGGCCCGGTGACCTTGCCGTCCTGCAGCGTCACCTCATCCAGCGTGCACTGCAGCAGCTTGGCGCCGATGCGCTTGGCGCGCTCGCCCAGTTGCTCGCACGCCGCCGCCACCGCGCCGCCGGACATGATCATGCAGCGCGAGCCCCAGGTGCCCGTGGAGTAGGGCGTGTATTCGGTGTCGCCGTGCACCAGCTTGATCTTGTCGTGCGGCAAACCCAGCATCTGGTGCGCCACTTGGCTGAGCGTCGTTTCCAGGCCCTGGCCGTGGCTGTGCGCGCCGATGCGCAATTCCAGGCCACCGTCAGGCGTCAGGCGTGCAATCGCTTGCTCGTACCCAGGCACCATCGGGATGCCCCAACCGGCGTAAACCGTGGTGCCGTGGCCAGCCTGCTCACAGTACATGGCGAAGCCGATGCCGAGGCGTCTATTTCCCCTCTCCCCGTGTTGCCGCCCCTCACTCCAACCCTCTCCCCGGATAGGACTGGGAGAGGGGGATGATGCTTGCCGCGCCCTGACCTCATCGAACTTGATCGCGGCAATCGCCCGCCGCAGGCACTCCGGATAATCGCCGCTGTCGAAGTATTTCCTGGTGATGTTGGTGAACGGCATCTGTTCCGGCCGCACCAGGTTTTTCATGCGGACGGCGTTCGGTTCCATCTTCAGTTCGCGCGCGATCGCGTCGACCAGAACCTCCAGCGCGAAGCAGACACCGGTCCGCGCAACGCCGCGGTAGGGCAGGATCGGCGGCTTGTTGGTGGCGACCGAATAGGCGGTGCACCGGAAATGCGGCAAATCGTAGAGCCCCGGCAAGATGCTCACCACCTGGCCGCCCTCGAGGCACGCCGAGAACGGATAGGACGAATAGGCGCCGGCATCGATCGTCGCTTCGGCCTCGATGCCGAGCAGTTTGCCTTGGCGGTCGGCATAGCCGGTGATGACGTAGTGGTGTTCGCGGCAGTTGGCGCCGGCCGTCAGGTTCTCGCGGCGGTCCTCCAGCCAGCGCACGGGGCGGCCGAGGCGGCGCGCGACCCAGCCGAGCACGATCTCCTCGGGCAGCAGGATACCCTTGTAGCCGAAGCCGCCGCCGACATCGGGCGCCACGACCCGGATACGGCCATGATCGATCCCGAGGCACTCGGACAAGCCGCTGCGCACGATGTGCGGCTGCTGCGTCGAGGTGGTGACGACGAGTTGGTCGAGGCGCGTGTCCCAGTGCGCAATGGCGCCGCGACCTTCGAGCGGGCTCATCGCCTGCCGGGCGGTGCGCAGTTCGCGCGTCACGGTGACGTGCGCAGCCCTGCGTGCCGCATCCATGTCGCCGCCCTCGAACGAGGTCAGGAACAGGTTGTCGCCCCACGCCTCGTGCACCAACGCACTGCCCGGTTTGCGCGCCGCCAGCATGTCGTACACGGCCGGCAATTCCTCGATGTCGAGGTCCACTTGCTCGGCCAGGTCCTCCGCCTCGGCGCGCGTGGGCGCCACGCAGACGGCGATCAGTTCGCCGACGTGGCGCACCTTGTCCTTCGCCAGCGGCCATTGCTCGGACGGTTTGAAGCCGGCAAGTGCCGTGACGGCGCGGATCGGTTTGACGTCGGCGAGATCGCCCGACCAGAACACGCGATCGCGAAGCGCTGGTGGAATATGAACGCGACGCAGCCGTCCGTGCGCGACTGGACTGCGGACAAACGCCGCTTCGAGCTGGCCTGCCAGCTTGATATCGCCGACGAATTGGCCGGTACCGCACATGTAGCGGTCGTCTTCCTTGCGCAGCAGCCGCGCACCTATACCTTCGCTTGTCACAGTTCGTTCCGCCACATCGGTGCCTCGCTCCGCGACAAGTTCTCACGGGAGGATCAACGTATCGGTGTGGATCGGCCCCGGCAACGACGATGTCGGTTGCAGGCCCGACGATGTCGGTTGCAGAGCTGTCGGCGAAGGTGTCGAACGGCCAAACCCGCGAAGCAGCAGCATACGACGATCCAAGGCATTCCGTGGCGGCAGAGCAACATCGCCTCAGAAATGGCACAGACGTTAACAGAAAATTCGCGCTAATCCGCTTTAGTCAGTCTATCCCAAACAAGACTCTGGTGAATGTGTTACTTGCAAGGACTCCAGCGTGCTCTACGCCACCACGAGCCCCGTTTCACAGTTCCGAAAGCTCGGGCGCGCGGTCGCCCCGCTTCTTGCCGTCGGCCTGTTCATGTTGCTGGCTGTTCGTGCCGAGGCTGGCGAAACAGGCGCCGGACGCCATTATACCGTCTCGGCTCGCGGCCAAGGCCCACTCCGGTTGTATATGGAGGAATCCGGTCACGGCGATCCGGTCATCCTGCTGCACGGGCTCGGCGCAAGCACATACACGTGGCGCAAGATCGTACCGCTGATTGCCCGCCATCATCGCGTCATCAATGTCGACCTCAAAGGCTTCGGTCGTTCGGACAAGCCACGAGACGGCCGGTATGGCTTCCTCGACCAAGCGGCTTTGATCAAGAACCTGCTCATCCGCCGCGGACTGACGGGCGTCACGCTGGTCGGCCACTCGCTCGGCGGCGGCGTTGCACTCGGCGTCGCCCTCAGTGCCAATCAGACACATCCCGGTCTCATCAAACGGCTGGTGCTGATCGACAGCCCGGCCTATCCACAACCGTTCGCGCAAACCATGACGACACTGCGCGATCCGGTGCTCGGCCCATTGTCGGTGACGCTGGTGCCGCCCGAAGTCGGCGCTGCGATCGCGCTCAGCGGCGGCGGCGGGTACAACAAGGTGACCCGGGAGGACATCCGTGCCTACGCCCGGCCAATGTATTCGGCCGGAGCGCGGCAGGCGCTGCTCGCAACGGCAAATCAGATTGTCCCTCCAAATCTGCCGGCCCTGACCAAGACCTATCCAACGATAGAGCAACCGGCGCTGCTGTTCTGGTGCCGGACGGATGACGTCGTGCCACTGTCCACGGGTATACGCCTATCGAAGGCCTTGCCACATGCGTCGCTGCACATCTCCGACGGGTGCCTGCATCTTCCGATGGAAGAGCAGCCGGCCTTGCTCGGGCAACTGATCGCGACATTCCTCGGCGACCACCACGATTGACGGCATCTCGCGTTCTCGGGGCGGTGTGCTAAACAGGGCGCGATCCGCTCAAACCGCTGGAACGCTGCCATGACGAATCGCTTGCCCAAAGACTGCGCCGATCTGTCCCATGTCCGCGTCGAGATCGACCGTTGCGACACCGCCCTGGTCGAGATGATCGCCGAGCGCTTCGGCTACGTCGAGCGCGCCTGGCAGATCAAGCTCGGCCTGAAGCAGGAAGCTAATGTCCCCTGGCGCAACCAGCAGGTGATCGACAAGGTCCGCGCCATGGCCACCGAAAAGGGTGTGCCGCCGGATCTCTGCGAGGCACTTTGGCGGCAAATGATCGGCTGGTTCATCCAATACGAGGAAGAGAAACTCCGCGAGGAGATCGAGGCGAAGGGCAAGGGTTGAGCCCTCCGTTCCCCCGGCTGAGAAAGATCACCGGAGAAGATTGCCGGCTTGGCCATGTCGACAAGCGGCAGCCATTTGACGAGGTATCGGCCCGAATTTTGATGCTCTCGAAATGTCCCCAACTTCCAGTCGGGGAACAAGGACCACAGATGCCTCCCGAGCTCAAAGACGTGCTTCTGCTCGCGATCTTCAACCCTGCCATGTTGGCCGTTGGTTTTTGGCTCGGCCGTCGTGCGAACCAGCTGCAGAAGGTTGTGATCGCGGGCTTCATCGCCGGCCTTGCGGGTGCGGTGTTCGCTCTATTGGTCATGCGCTTTGGCACCACGACGGGCACACCAAAGCTCATTCCGGGAATTTTCGTCGCCGGAGCCATCGCCGGGATGTTGGTCGCGCGGGTCGGTTATTGGGTCCGCATCAACAAGGGCGAGGGTTGAGGGACCCGCACGCTGACAGCGCTACGGCAGGAACCCCTTCGTCAGCGACAGCGCTTGCCGCGTCCGCTCCTTGCCCTTGGCGGTCGTGACAGCCAGCGACCAGGCGATATCGGTGCCGGCCTCTTCCGACGACTTGCTGCGGATTTCCGCGGTGAGCGTCTCGCCGGCTTCCAGCCGCAACGGTTCCAGCGCGGGGAAGAACAACTGCTCCCAATGCGTCGGCTCCGAGAGCGGGCTGGTTGTCAGCGACACGCCCTCGACCAGCGCCGCCGTCCACCAGATGCCGACGCCGTACACCGTCTGCGCTTTCCGCATCCGCCATTGTGTCGTGCCTTTTCGCGCCATGCGATTGGCAACAGTGAAGTCCAGCTGATCCCACCGCTCCGTCGCCTTGCCCCCCTCCAGCAGCTCATCGGGCTTGATGATGCGGATGTAGACGTTGTTGAGGCTCATGACGCGCGCCGGCGTGAAATCGAGGCCGTGACCAAGCTGGTCCCAAGCGGTCAGTTCCTGGTATAATCGCGGCCCGGTGACGGGACAGACGAACTGCTCGACCGCACCCGGAATGAGCACGCCGCCGGGCTTCACGTGCCGCGCGCGGGCGTCGTTCATGGTCTCGACCAGGAACTCCTCCAGCGCGAAGTTGCCGAGCGTCTCCGTCACGACGATGTCGCCGCGCGGCGGGTCGATGATCTCGGTCGATCGGCCAGGAATCAGTTCGACGTTGCGCAGCTTGTTGAGCGTCTTCAGCTTTTCGGCAACCGCGCCGATCTCGTTCATCTCGTAGGCGTAGACCTTCTTGGCGCCGAGCTTGGCCGCAATGAACGCCAGCAGCCCGGTGCCCGTGCCGATGTCGATGACGATGCTCTCGCCCTTGACGATCGTCTTCGCTAACGCCCGCTCGAAGGCGGTGATGCGTAGGCGGTCGGCGATCAAGGTGCGGTGGTATTCGATGCGCATGGCTGGCAAACTTCCTGGCGGCGATTGGGGTGGTCTAGACCGCTGCCCGTGATTTGCCAGCGAAAAAGGCGATGTTCGGCTTTATCTGAATACCGGGGACGCCGGAGCGGCACCGTATGTCTGCATTACTGGGTTTAGGGTTGCGCCCGCCATCGCCTCGGTAACAAGATGCGCGCCAGCTTCGGCCGTTCGATATTGATTGCTGCCTCGGAGACACCAATGCTGCGGAGTGAAACGCGCATCCTCACCACCCACGTCGGCAGCCTGCCCAGACCCGACGATCTGACGCGCCTCTACGCCCGCCGTGCCCGTGGCGAAAAGGTGGACGAGGCGGCGCTTGCAACGACTGGCGCCAAGGCGGTGCCATGGGTGATCGGCCGTCAGCTCGATGCCGGCATCGACGTCATCAACAACGGCGAACAGCAACGGGAATCGTTCGTGCTCTACCTGCGGCGCCGGCTCACGGGCCTTGGCGGCGAAGGCGTGCGCGAGCCGTTCGCCGATCTCAAGGCCTACCCGAAATACAAGGAGAACCTCGCGCGGCAGGTGGCGGCGCGCGGCGAGGCGGTGAGCAATCGCGACAACATCCCAAAGTGTATCGGCCCCGTCAGCTACATGGGCCAAGCCGAGCTTGACGCCGAGTGCCGCGACTTCACGGCCGCGCTCGAAGGTGTCGCCGGGCGCTACGCCGAGCCGTTCTTCACCGCGCCCTCGCCCGGCATCCTCGCCACGATCGTGCAGAACGAGCATTACGCCACGTTCGACGCTTATCTGGCCGCCATCGGCGCGGCCGTGCGTACCGAGTACCAGGAGATCGTCAAACAAGGCTTCGTCCTGCAGCTGGACTGCCCGGATCTCGCCCTGGAGTGCCACGGCCTGTTCCAGGACAAGCCGCTGTCTGAGTTCCTGGGCTTCGTCGAGAAGGTGATCGACACGATCAATAACGCGATCACCGGGTTGCCGCGCGACCGTATCCGACTGCACGTCTGCTGGGGCAACTACGAAGGCCCGCACGACAAGGACGTGGCCCTGGAAGCGATCTGGCCGATCCTGCAGCGGGCCAACGTCGGCGGCTTCGTGCTGCCGCTCGCCAACCCGCGGCATGCGCACGAAGTCAAGGTGTTCGAAAAGTGCCCGCTCGCCGCCGACCAGATCCTGGCTGCCGGTGTCATCGACACGCTTACCAACTTCGTCGAGCACCCCGAGGTCGTCGCCGACCGGCTGATACGCATTGCACAGGCCGTCGGCGATTCCAAGCGCGTGCTGGCTGCCACCGACTGCGGCTTCGACACCTCGGCCGGCATGGGCCGCGTTGCCGAGGACGTGGTATGGGCCAAGCTCCGCGCCCTGTCGGACGGCGCCGCGCTCGCATCGAAGCAACTGTTCAAGGCGTAAGGGAAAGCAGCGATGTGCATGTGGTGTCAGGCGCGATCGGGACAGTTGCAGTCCGGCGCCAACTGGTTCGCGGGTGTTACAGCGGAAGCGAAGGAAGCGCCGCAAGACGCCGAAAGCCGATCAACGGATGCAGCGGCCGGCGATGCCTGGCGGCTACGAGGATTTCGTGCGCGAGCGGGCGGAGATCGGCGACTGGCGGAGGAGGTAACGAACCTCAACGATCCAGCCAGACGTCTTCCATGCGCCAGCCGTTGAAGATGCTGTTGCCCATGATCGTCATATTCTTCAGTTCGGGCCGCCAGCAGGTGCCGCCGCGCATGAAGTAGATCATCGGCCGCACGGCCTCGTCGGTGATCTTGCGGTCGATCTCCCAGACCATCTGCTTGCGCTTCGTCTGGTCGCGCTCGGCCGACTGCTTGGCGATCATCTGGTCGAGGTCCTTGTTGCAATAGTCCATGTAGGTGCGGCCGCCGCAGGAGTAGTTCTCCCAGAAATTCTGGTCGGGATCGTCGACGCCGTTGCCGACCTGGCTCAACGCCATCTGGTATTCGCGCCGGATCAGTTTCGGCACCCAGATCGCGGTCTCGACGAGATCAAGATCCGCTTCGATGAAAATCTCCTTCATCTGGCTCATCAGGATGACGGAGGCATCGCGATAGGTCGGGATGTTGCGTGTCGAAAGCTTGAGCTTCAACGGTTTCTCAGTACTGTAGCCGCGCGCGGACATGATCGCCCTAGCCTTCTCGCGCGATTTCGCCACATCTGCGCCGTACCCCGGCAACTCCCGCCGCATCGCCTCCGGCATGCCCCAGCCGCCTTCGGGCGCCGGCTGCATGGCGGTGCCGACATCGCCTTTGCCTTGCGTCAAAATGTCGATGAAGGCCCGGCGGTCGAGCGTCATCGCCACGGCGCGGCGGACATCCAGATCATCGAACGGCGGCACCGGGTTCATCAGGATGTTCGCCGCCACGTTCATCGGCGAGACATCGCAGACCGCGTTCGGCATTTGGGCTTTGACGTCGGCCACCAACGGCACCGTCAGCTCATAGGGGAAGAACATGTCCTGCTGGCCGGAGATAAAGGACAAAATCGCCGTCGAGCGGTTCGGAATGATCGTGTACTCGATGCCATCGAGATAGGGTCGCCCTGGCTTCCAGTAGTTGGGGTTGCGCACCACCTTGATCGTCTGGTTCTTCTGGTACTCGACGAACTTGAACGGCCCGGTCCCGATCGGCGCTTGCCGCATCTGCGCTGGCGGCACATGGCAGGGGTAGACCGGGGTGAAACCGGAGGCGAGCAGCGACAGCAGCGCCGGCTGCGGGGCCTTCAACGTGAACACCGCCTGATACTCGCCCGTGGCCGTGACGTCCTCGACGTTGACCCACCAGCCTTTCCGCGAGTTGACGCGGAACTTGTCCTTCCCCTTGTCGCCGAGCAGGTCCCACGTGCATTTGACGTCGGCCGCCGTGAACGGTTTGCCGTCGTGCCAAGTGACGCCCTTGCGCAGGTCGAAAGTCAACTTCTTGCCGTCCTCGCTCCAGGCCCAACTGGTGGCGAGATCGGGCACGATGCCGTCAAGACTGTTCTGCGGCTTCTTCTGGTCGAACATGACGAGGTTGTTGAAGACGCCCATGACCGGCAGAACCACGGAGATCGTGCCTTCCTCGTGGATCGACATGTTCGCGGGGCTGTCGCGGTGCGTAATGCGCAGCGTGCCGCCCTGCTTTTGGGCCCATCCGTCCGGGGCCGCAGACACGAGCATCGAGCCGGCAACGGCAATCACTGCGATCACATTGCGCATCATCGCCTCCGGATACGTCGTGAAGGGAACGTCGAACCGACAGAGTGCGCTTCGGCCGGAGCGGGAGTCAATCTATCGAACATTAACCCAACGGCTGTAGTCAACCTTCCGTCGCCCCACCACTCCTCAATGCGCCGCGCCCGGCGGGGCCGCCGGAACGACCAGCCAGAGGATGACGCCCACCAGCGGTGGCGTGATCCAAATGGCGGCGTAGAGCCAATAGGTATCGAACCAGTGATTGAACTCGGCCCGCTGTTTGCGCCGCCGTTGCGCTTTGGCGTCCCAAAGGCCCGCCTGCTGCAGCTTCTGCTGGTCGTCCTTCGACAGCGAGGCCTCGGCCAGCGCGAAATCGACATCGTCGTGGTTCGGCCGGCACTTCTCGATGATCTCGCGGTAGCGCACCAGAAACGGCGCCAGTTGCTGCTCGGAAACGATCGGCGTCGCCGCCAGATGCTTCTGCAGGTCGTTGACGTCACGGGCGCAGTCGTGCAGCTCACGCGCGTTCGAGCCGTAATTCTTCTGCTGTTCGGTCAATCCGATGATCAGCGTCAGCCAGCTCGAAACCACCGCAACGTACTCCAGCACATCGCGCGTATCGGCGCCGACGCGATGCTTGAACATCAGGTTGAAGACCGAGATCAATCCGCCGTACAGCGCCACGATCGCCAAGGTCACGATGCCGGCACTCTGTTTGCGCTCCAGCCGCTTCGAGGCGTTGAAGCGCGCGCGCTTCACCACGGTCCAGCTGTCGAGATGCTTCCGTTTCAGCGGGTGTTGTTGCTGCTGGTGCGCCGGAAATGGGCCGGGCACGACGTTCGGCGCGGTGTGCGGCCCGCTGTAGCCCTGCATTGGCGCATTCCGCCCGCTCATGTGGACCTCGTTTGTCACACCGCCAGCTCAGCCCAGACCGCCGCGTGATCGGACGCTGCGTGATAGGAGGATTTGATCTCCGGGTAGACCTCCCACAAGTCACCGTTCTTGCCGCCCCAGACGCCGCGCCGCCAGATGCCGCCGCCCTGCATGCGTTCAAACAGCGCCGACGACAGCAAAAGGTAGTCGATCTTCTCGCGCGCCGTGCAGTTGCCGTAGGTGCCGGGACGCCCGCCGTCGTCGAAGTTCGGATGCGTCGACGCGTCCTTCAAATCAGTCTCGCGCAGCAAGGGTGCCAGCGCTTCGCTTTCCGGGGTATCGTTGAGATCGCCCATCACGGCGATGTATTTGGCGCCCTCGGCCTTCAGGCGCTCGTAAATGCGGCGCACGGCTTCCGCCTGCAACCAGCGCTTGGCGTTGGAGGCATCCTGCGTGCCGTACCCCTTGCTCTTGAAGTGGTTGACCAGCACCCACACCGTTTCGCCCGACGGCGTCCAGACCGAGAACTCCGGGCAATCGCGCGAGAAAATGCGCCCGCCGTGGCTCGACACGTCGTCGACGTGGCTGCGCAGCCACCCGATACGATAGCCGTTGGTCGCCATCAGGCCGACGTCGATGCCGCGCTCGTCGTTGCCGTCGACCAGCATGACGTGCTCGTAGGGCTTCGCCTTCACCGCCGGCAGCAGGCTATAGGAGAACTGCATCAGCGCCGAGCGACCCTCGCACTCGACGACGCCGATCACATCGGCGCCGATGTCGCGCACGACCTGCGCAGTGTTGCGTGTTGCGGTTTCGTTGATGATCTCGGTCCGCAATTCCACCCAGCCGACCCAGCTGCCGCGCCCATCGGCGACGATCTGCGGGCCGCCGGTGAGCTTACGCTTCACCAGATGGCCACGGTTTTCGCGCAAGTCCGCATATCGCGACTCCGATTTCTTGTCGATGCCGAGCTTCTTGAGCAACTCGATCATCCGTGCCTTCATTTCGTCGGTGTAAACGGCTTCCTCGAGCAGGCTGTTCAGCTCGGCATAGGCCTCGAGGACGATCTTGCCTTCCTGCCAGGTGTCGAGGTTCAGCGCCCGGGCGCGCGTGAACAGATTTTCGACGTTGTAGGATGCGATGCGCATGCGATCTCCCCGCGCCAAACGGCCAGCGTGATTCGTTTGGCCTAACTGTACGGAACCGCGCGGGAGGCGGCTGTGTGCGCGACGCGTCATCCACAGGAAGCGGCGAGGACGGTGTCAGACCCTTTCCCAGGACCTGGGCCATCGCCACGGAACGCGGCCAGGGTCTGACACCGCGCGCACCGAGGCTTGCATTCGCGCCCGATCGGACCTATCAGCATTCCCGAGGGGCACACGCAGCCGCCCCGTCAGGCGTTCGCCCAAGAGCTGCTCCGGTGCTAGCGTGACCGTCACGCGGCAGCCATGGAGCATGACGATGGGCAACTTCACGATTTCCCCGAAAGACCTGTACGCTGAGATCGGCCGCAACGGAGCGCCGGTGATCCTGGACGTCTGCCGGTGCGAGGACTACGACGTAGCCCCCCGCCTGATCCCTGGCGCCCGCTGGCGCGACCACCAGCAATCAGCAGCTTGGGTGCACGAGATCCCGCGCGGCTCGCGTGTCGTCACGGTGTGCGTGCGCGGCAAGAAGGTCAGCCAGGCTGCTGCTGCCGAACTCAGATTGCTCGGCATCGACGCAGCGGCGCTCGAAGGCGGCAACGAGGCGTGGATTGCCGCCGGCTTGCCGACAGTTGCCAAGCGCCTCGGTATCGGCAACCGCGAATCCAGAGCCTCGCGCTGGGTGACGCGGGTGCGCCCGAAGATCGACCGCATCGCCTGCCCGTGGCTGATCGCCCGTTTCCTCGATCCGGCGGCGCGCTTCTTCTATGTCGAGCCGGCGGAAGTGGTGAACGCGGCGAAGGAACTGGACGCCATTCCCTACGACGTCGACGGCGTGGAACTCACGCATCGCGGCGACCGCGACAGCTTCGACGCGATCATGGACGACTTCGGGCTGAAAGATCCGGCGCTGGACCGGGTCGCAGCCATCGTGCGCGGCGCCGATACCGCCAATCTCGATCTGGCACCGGAAGCCGCCGGCCTGCTCGCGATCTCGCTCGGCATCTCGCATCTTTCGGGCCCTGAGGATCACGAGGCGCTGGAACGTGGTTTTCCAGTATATGACGCACTCTATGCCTGGGCGCGTTACGCGGCGGGTGAGACGCACAACTGGCCGGTTGCTGGTGGGCAACTGAAGGCCCAACAGGCAGCGTCGACCAAGTCCAAAGTTTGATTTCGGGGGAATGTCATGCCAAACGCTACAACTGCGGTTGATGCCGCCGCCGAGCCCACATTCGCCGAGGCGCTGCGGGTGTGGACCAAGATCGGGCTGCTCTCCTTCGGCGGCCCGGCCGGCCAGATCGCTTTGATGCACAAGACGCTGGTCGACGAGAAAAAGTGGATCGCCGAGCAGCCGTTTCTCAACGCGCTGAACTTCTGCATGCTGCTGCCGGGCCCCGAGGCGATGCAGCTCGCGACCTATGTCGGCTGGCGCCTGCATGGGTTGAAAGGCGGGCTCGCGGCAGGGCTGCTGTTCGTGCTACCGGGCGCGGTGATGATGCTGGCGCTGTCGATGCTCTATGCGGCCTACGGCAAGCTTCCCCTTTCCGAGGCGCTGCTCACCGGCGTCAAGGCGGCGGTGCTGGCGGTCGTGCTCGAAGCGTTGCTGCGCATCGCCAAGCGCGCGCTCAAGGGCAACGTCGACTGGATGTTGGCAGCTGCAGCATTCATCGCGATCTATCTCTTCGCCGTGCCGTTCCCGGTGATCGTGCTGGCCGCCGCCCTGTTCGGCTTCTGGCGCGGTATGGGTGCAAAGCCGGCGGCCGCGTCGACGGCAGCGTCTCCACCGACTGTCTCGTTCACCTCGACGCTGGCGACGGCCGCTGCCTGGACCGCGATCTGGGTTTTGCCGCTCGCCGCCATTTCCGCCTGGTTCGGCCGCAACCACGTGCTGACCGACATCGGCATCTTCTTTTCCAAGCTGGCGGTCGTCACCTTCGGCGGCGCCTACGCCGTGCTCGCCTACATGCGCGAAGCCGTGCCAAGCGAATACGGCTGGCTCTCGAAGCTGGAAATGGTCGACGCGCTGGGCCTTGCCGAGACGACGCCCGGACCATTGATCCTGGTGACGCAGTTCGTCGGCTTCCTCGGCGCCATGCGCAAGGGCGGCGGCGATCCATACGTCATGGGCACGCTCGGCGCCATCGTCACGACCTGGGCGACGTTCGCGCCGTGTTTTCTCTGGATCTTCGTCGGCGCGCCCTACATCGAGCGGCTCAATGCCAATCCGCGACTCAAGGCCGCGCTGGCGGCAGTGACGGCGGCAGTTGTCGGCGTCATCTTGAACCTCACCGTCACCTTCGCGATCGATGTGCTGTCGCCGAAATCGACCGAGCGCTGGTACGGCTGGCTGAAGCTCTATCTGCCGGATTTGACGTCGCTCAACTGGCTGGCGGCAGCTTTGTCGGCGGTGGCGATCGGGCTCACGTTCAAGCTGCACCGCAACATCATCGAGACGCTGCTGGTCTGCGGTGGCCTTGCACTCGCCGCGCATTATGCAGGGATTGCGGGGTAGATCCGGGAAAGAATTCTCATTCTCACGGCCCCCGAAATCATTTAGCCTCGACGTGTTCATGGCATCCGGCAGCAACCGAGGAGGTTCAACGACGGACATGGAAAACCGCACATTGCTCGACCCGACCGGCGAGCATCAGGTCTCAGCCAAGACCAAGGCGCCGCGACCGAAAAGCCTCGAGGGCACCACCATCGGCCTGCTCGATATCGGCAAGGCCCGTGGCGACGTGTTTCTCAACCGCCTCGACGAGCGGCTGACGGAGAAGGGCATCACCGTCAAGCGCTACGCCAAGCCGACGCCGAGCCGGCTCGTCTCGACCGCCACCCGCCAGAAAATGCTTGGCGAGGTGCAGTCGGCGGTGATCGGCCTCGCCGATTGAGGCTCATGTACAACGTGCAGTTTGCACGACGGATCAAGCTTCGACACATCAGGCATCCCGACGCTCATCGTCGTCTCGACGGCCTTCGTTCAGGCCGCTGACGTCCAGGCCAAGGCGCTCGGTTACGACCCGACCATCGTGTGGGTTCCCCACCCGATCCAGGACCGCACGGACCCCGAACTCCGTTCGCTCGCCGACAACGTCTTCGACGAGATCGTCGCCAAGATGACGGCGTGAGTCGTTGCCGTATTCGCGCGCCGGATGCGCAAGTGGGCATCCGACGGCGCCGACAAAAGCATGACGCGTTGCAGCGGGCCCCAGTCGGGGCCCGTTTGTTTGCCGAAGCCCAAGTCTGCCTCGACGCGCATCCCTCCCGTGGAGAGCCTCCCGCCTGAACCCACCTGCGTCGGCTCTCACGCCCCGAGCTGCCGCCGGAGGTACTGACCTTTGCCCACAGCTCCGGCGTCGAGCACGTGATCGCGCATCACCGCGCGGCCGCGAACAAACGTATGCACGACGCGGCCCTTGAGGCGCCAGCCCTCGTAAATCGAATATCCGGCGGCACTTTCGACCGTCCCGCGATCGACAACCATCACAGCATTCGGATCGATGATCGCGAGATCCGCATCAAGGCCGACGGCGATCGTGCCCTTCCGATCCGACAGCCCCATCGCTCGCGCGGGATTGGCCGCCACCAACTCCGCGATGCGCGGCAGCGGCAAGCCGCGCTTATGGTAGCCCTCGCTCAGCAGCACCGGCAACATCGTCTCCATGCCTGGGCAGCCGGGCGATGCCTGCCAGATGTTGCCTGCCTTCGATGTGATGTCCCGATGCACGTGATCGGTCGCAACCGTGTCGATATCGCCCGAGATCAGTCCGGCCCACAGCGCCTCACGGTCCGCGCGCTCGCGCAGCGGCGGGTTGATCTTGCCCGTCACGCCGCCCTCCCAGGTGACGTCGTGCGTGAGGTAGTGCGGGCAGGTCTCGACCCACACGCGTGCACCGGCCGCACGCTGTGCCTTGGCGGCCGCCAGCGCTTCCGCCGACGAGGTATGCACGATGTACACCGGCGCCCCTGTGATGCGTGCCAGGAAGCCCGCCCGCTGCACGGCCTCGGCCTCCACGAAGCCGGGGCGTGTCGCGTTCCATGACGCAAGCCCGCCTTTGCCTTCGGGATCGGCTTTCATCGTGCGGTCGCGCAATACCCAGGCGATCTCGATGTTTTCGGGGTGCGGGCAGACCATGCCGCCATGCTTGGCCGCCAGCTCGAACAGTTCGAAGAAGGCGCCGTCGTCGATGTCGAGAAGCCCCAGCCGGTTGCCCTCGCCGCCGCGATTGTTCATGAAGAATTTGAACGTCGGCACGCCGTAGTCGGCGATGTAGCGTGGCACTGCGGCGCGCTGCTCGGGCGTCGAGATGATGAAGTGGTAGCCGAAATCGACGCGCGCGCCGGCGGCGGTAATCGCGCGGACCTCGTCGAAGATCTGCTCGAACGGCTCGGTCGCCATCAGATACGGGATCATCGTCGCGATGCCGCCGCGTGCGGCAGCCGCCGTCTCGCGGTCGGCGTCGGCGGGTACGCGTGGCCGCGCGATATCCTTGCCGTGGCCAAGATGCAGATGGACGTCGAGCGCGGCCGGCATCGCGACGAGGCCACGGATGTCGATCTCGGCCTCCGCCTTCAGGGGAGCGCCCGGAGCCAGAACACCAGCAAAAATCCCCGCGCTGATCGCCAGATCGGCTTCGACGAGCCCTTGCCCCGGCAGCACGAGCCGGCCGCCGCGCAGTACGAGATCGATTGCGTCCATGGCTCAAGCCTTTCCGATCTCGCGCGCGGCGGTGAGGCCGGCGACGCGGCCCAGCGCGACCGCGGTCAACAGGCCGTTGCCCGAGGCGTATCCGGCCGCTCCGCTGCGTCCAGAGATGCCGACTGCCGCGCCACCACCGGCGAAGAGGTTCGCAATCGGGTGCCCACCCGGCCGGAGCACACGCGCCTCGCGGTCGATCATCAGGCCTCCCTGCGTGTGAAAGAGCCCCGGCACGATGCGGCAGGCGTAAAATGGCCCAACCAGCGGCGCCAGTCCGAAGTCGCGCCGGCCTGGCGCGTCGGCTCGTTCGCCACGTGCCGCGCTGTTGTAGGCGGCGACCTCGGCCGCAACAGTTGGCGCATCGAGGCCGACAGCACCCGCGACCGCGTCGATCGAATCGCCGCGCTTGAACCCGCCGTAGTCGGCAAGCTCGCGGAACTCCTCCTCGAGCACCGCCACATCGAAGATGCGTTGATCGAAAATCGCGGCGCAGCCAGGGCCAGCCGCCATCACGTTCGGCGTGAAGCCCGAGTATCCCGCGGCCTCGTTGCCGAAGCGGCGCCCGTTGGCATCGACGATGATCCCGCCCTTCTCGATCGTCGTCCAGGACAGCAGACTGCCGTGCGGATCGGCGACGGCGGCGTACCCCTGATAGGCGCCCATGTTGCCGAGCCCGGCGCCGAGCGCCTCGCCCCAATGGATGGCTTCGCCGGTGCTGCCAAGCGCACCGAAGTAACGCGCGCCGGCGATTTCAGGGCAGAACCGCGCCACCAGCGATTTGTCGCCCGCATAGCCGTTGACGGCGAGGATCACCTTGGCGGCCGCGATTTCCTCGCGCTGGCCGGTCGGAAGCTCGATCTCGGCGCCTGTCACGTTGGCTGCGCCGCCGCTGCCGTCCGTGAGTAGTCGCACCACGCGGTTTCCCGTCGCCAAGGGAATGCTGCGCCGCTCGACCGCTGCCAGGAGGTCGTCAACGAGATCGCGTCCCCGCCGCGAGGCCGGTGCGTGCAGGCGCGGTACTGAATGGCCGATGTGCTTGTAGGCGGTGACCAGCGCCATGCGGCAACCGACCTGATCGATCAGCCATTCGACGGTCGGCGCGGAGAGTGCCGCCAGATGTTGCAGCAGCAGCGCATTGTCGGATTCGCCAGCAATCGCCGTCAGGTCCGCCACCATCTGCGCCGGTGAATCGACGATGCCCGCCGCGCGTTGGAACCGGCTGCCCGCCGCCGGAATGGAACCTGTGGACAGCGCCGAGTTGCCACCGGGCCGGTCGAGTTTTTCGACGATGGCAACAGTGGCGCCCTGATCGGCTGCCGCGATGGCCGCCGCCAAGCCGCACGCGCCGGCGCCGATGACGAGAACATCGATGCTCATGGGGTAAACATCACTCCGCCGCCCGCGCGCCGCCGAGCTTGCCGAGCGCTGCCAGGCATTCCGTGGTGGTCATTACGTCTGCGTATTTCGAGGCCATGTCGAACAGGTTCACGGCATGCGACGTGGCGCTGCGATCATAGACGGCGTCCTGCGGCACAACGGTCCGGAAATTGTAGGCGAAACCATCGACCACGGTGCCGCGCACGCAGCCTGATGTTGTGCAGCCGGTGACGACCAATGTATCAGCGCCGAGATTGATGAGGTAGCTCGCCAACGGCGTGCCGAAGAACGCGCTCGGATGCTTTTTCGGCAGCAGGATATCGCTCTCGCGCGGCGCAATCTCGGCGACGAAGTCGTAGCCGCGCTTGGCGACGCCCATGATCGCCGGCACCTTGTCGGAGAGGCGGCCTTGATCGAAACTCTCCTTCTGCGACACGTACGGATAGAGAATCGGCCAGCCGTTGGCACGAAATGTCGTAACCAACCGTTCGATCTGGCGGACGGCGGCCCAGCCGACATCGCCGCAGGCAGTCGGAAACTCCTTGATCGCCTCCCAGAACGGCTTCGGCACCGTGCCGACGGTGCGGTACTGCACGTCGATGATCAGCAGGGCGGGACGCTTCCCCATGCCGGATGGACGGCCGAAGCCTGCGGCCTGATAGGCCTTCTGCTCGCCTTCACTGATGATGCCGTCCCAGGGCTTCATGGTCTCGTCCTTGCCGCTGCGGTTATGCTTTCCGGACAGTAGCCCCGGCCTCGGGCCGGCGGAAGGGCCTTGGCGCCGGCCAATCATGGCTCCCGCAGATTGGACCGTGACCAGCAGTCTATCGTTCCCTCCAATGGCAGTGCAGTAGCCCCCGAGTTGTCATGGCGCTACGGAAGCGGTCGACGGTCGCGCATATCGCGCGCCAATCCTGGATGGATCGATGCCGGGATCAGCGGTACAAGAGCTATCAGCCGCATCGGGTTCAAGCGCCGCCGGAGCGAAGCTGGGGGAAAAATGGCATCCGTCACACTCGACAAGGTGAAGAAGGTCTATCCCGGTGGCGTCGAGGCGGTTAAAGCTGTGTCGCTCGCCATTCCTGACGGCTCGTTCACGGTGCTGCTTGGCCCCTCCGGCTGCGGGAAGTCGACGCTGCTGCGCATGATCGCTGGGCTGGAGACGATCTCGGACGGCACGATCTCGATCGGCGGCAGGAACGTCAACCAGGTCGAGCCCGCCGACCGCGACATCGCCATGGTGTTCCAGAACTACGCGCTCTATCCGCACATGAGCGTCTACGAGAACATGGCCTACGGCCTGCGCAATCGCGGCACGCCCAAGGACGAAATCGCGCGGCGCGTTCAGGAAGCAGCCAAGCTCCTGGCCATCACCGAGTTCCTCGATCGCAAACCGCGCGCGCTCTCCGGCGGCCAGCGCCAGCGCGTCGCCATGGGCCGCGCCATCGTGCGCGAGCCCCAAGCGTTCCTGTTCGACGAGCCGTTGTCGAACCTCGACGCCAAGCTCCGCGTGCAGATGCGCATCGAAATCCGCCGCCTGCACAACCGGCTGAAGGCAACCTCGATCTTCGTCACGCACGATCAGGTGGAGGCGATGACGCTGGCCGATCAGGTCGTCGTCATGAGCCGCGGCGCCATCGAGCAGGTCGGCCATCCGACCGAGGTCTACCAGCGGCCGGCGACGACGTTCGTCGCGACCTTCATCGGCTCGCCCGCGATGAACCTCGTCAGCGGCCGCGTCACCGCGCCGGGCAAGGTCGCGATCGCTGGTGCCGGCCTGCTCGACTACGACACGAAAGTTTTCGACGGCAAAGTCGACCAGGAAGTCGAGGTCGGCGTCAGACCCGAGGATTGGATCGGGCGCGCGGCCGGGAACGGGTTCGGCGACGCCGCCGCGGTGCCATTCATGCCGGAACTCGTCGAGGAACTCGGCCCCAACCGCCTCGTGCACGGCACGCTCGGCGAGGCCAGCATCGTCGTCTCGGTCGCGACCGCCGACGGCATCGACTGGACCAAACCCAACAAGCTTGCCGCCGCCCCAGCGAATGTGCATCTTTTCGACGTCGCAACCGGACGGAGCCTCAGATGCGCCTCCTGATCGCCGGCTGGCAGGGCCAGATTGCACGCGCGCTCGTTGAACAGGCACCGGCCGCGAGCGACATCACGGCGCTGGCTGTCGGCCGCCCGGCGCTCGACATTTGCGAACCCGCGACCATCACGCGCGCCATGACCGACTTTCGCCCCGACGTCATCATCAATACCGCCGCCTACACCGCCGTCGATCAGGCCGAGGCCGAGGCCGACGCGGCCTTTGCCCTCAACCGCGACGGTGCTCGCCTGCTGGCGGAAGCTGCCGCTAAAAAGGGCGCGGCGCTGATTCACCTTTCCACCGACTATGTGTTCGACGGGACCAAGGCTGGCCCTTACGTCGAGACCGACGCGACGGCGCCTATCAATGTGTACGGCCACTCCAAGCTTGCCAGCGAAGATGTCGTGCGCACCGCCACCCCACGCCACATCATCGTGCGCACGTCCTGGGTGCACAGCGCGACACGGCGGAATTTCGTGCGCAACATGCTGGAGAAAGCCCGCGCGGGGGAAGTCGTGCGCGTCGTCGACGACCAGATCGGCGCGCCGACCTATGCACCACATCTCGCCGAAGCTTTGCTCGCCATCGCGCGCCGGGCCATTGCCGGCGGCGACGGCATCTGGGGCACGTACCATGCCGCCGGCGACGGCTACGTCAGCTGGTGCGATCTCGCGCGCGAAGCGTTCCGTGTATCGGCTGCGCACGGCGGACCAAGCACCAGCGTTACCGCGATCAAGTCGGCCGACTTTCCGACGCGCGCTGCTCGCCCGCTGAACGCGCGCCTCGATTGCAGCAAGCTCGCGGCCAACCTCGGCACGCGGCTGCCGCCCTGGCAGACCGGCGTCGAAGCCTGCGTCACCCGCCTGCTGGCGGAGCGGGGCTGACATTGATTTGGCGATCGCATGGCTTTGGCGGGAATGCCTGAAATCCAATCAATCGCGCCATGTTTTGCCTGCCGTTCGGGCAACAGGACGTGGACATCGAGCCACATTTACAATCACCGGTGTCCACGTGACGATTAGACCAGAGAGGTACTGGAAACCATGCTCGCCTATATCGTCCGACGCGTGCTGGCGACGATCCCCGTCATGGCGATCGTGGCGCTGTTCGTGTTCAGCCTGCTCTACATCGCGCCGGGTGATCCCGCAGCCGTCATCGCCGGCGATCAGGCAAGCCCCGCCGACGTCGAGAAGATCCGCACCAGTCTGGGCCTCGACCGGCCGTTCCTGGTGCGTTTCGGCGAATGGTCGCTTCGCCTCGTTCAGGGTGACCTCGGCACCTCCATGTTCACCGGCCTCCCGGTGACGGAGTTGATCCGCCAGCGGCTCGAGCCGACGCTCTCCCTGATGGTTCTGACGCTAATACTCGCCGTCACGATCGCCGTGCCGATGGGCGTCATCGCCGCCGCCAAGGCCGGCACCTGGGTCGATCGCTTGCTGATGGCCGTCGCCGTGGCCGGGTTCTCGGTGCCGGTCTTCGTCGTCGGATATCTGCTCGCCTACGTCTTCGCGCTGGAACTCGATTGGCTGCCCGTGCAGGGCTACACGCCGCTCGCCAAAGGTGTTTGGCCGTGGCTCGAGCACCTGATCCTGCCGGCGATCGCGCTGGGCTTCATCTACATCGCACTGATCGCGCGCATCACGCGCGCCACGATGCTCGAGGTGCTTAGTCAGGACTATGTGCGCACCGCCCGCGCCAAGGGCGTCGGCCAGCGCGACATCCTCTTCCTGCATGCCTTGAAGAACGCGGCGGTACCGATCGTCACGGTCATCGGCATCGGCGTCGCGCTGCTGATCGGCGGCGCCGTCGTCACCGAAAGCGTGTTCGCGATTCCGGGCCTCGGCCGCCTCACCATCGACGCCATCGTGCGGCGTGATTACCCGGTCATCCAGGGCATCGTGCTGATGTTCAGCTTCATCTACGTGCTCGTCAATCTCGCCGTCGATCTGATTTACACGGCGCTCGACCCGAGGATCCAGTATTGACCGCCGATACCTCACTCGCGGCTGCCGCGCCCGCGATCCCGAGCGGAACTGCCGCTATACCGCTGCCGGACATACTGCCGCCGGTGAAAGTGCGCACGGGTTTGCGAGGCTTCGTCTACCGGTACCCGACCATGGCCGTCGGCGGGTTCATGCTGCTGGCGCTGATTGCGATGGCGATCCTGGCGCCGTTCCTCGGCACCGGCGACCCGAACGCCATCGCCCCCGCCCGGCGCAACCGCGAGCCCTCGGCCGCGCATTGGTTCGGCACCGACGCTTTCGGGAAGGACATCTACGCGCGCGTCATCTACGGCGCCCGTGTCTCGCTCATCGTCGGCTTCTCCGTGGCGCTGCTGGCGTCGGCGGCCGGCCTCGCGATCGGCCTCGTCTCCGGCTACATCCGCTGGGCCGACGGCCTCATCATGCGCATCATGGACGGCATGATGTCGATCCCGCCGATCCTGCTCGCCGTCGCCTTGATGGCGCTGACGCGGGCGAGCGTGGAAAACGTGGTGATGGCGATCACGCTTGCCGAGATACCACGCGTGTCGCGGCTCGTGCGCGGCGTCGTGCTGTCGCTGCGCGAGCAGCCCTATGTGGATGCTGCGATCGCCGCCGGCACTTCGACGCCGCGCATCATCTGGATGCACATTCTGCCGAACACGATCGCGCCACTGACGGTGCAAGCGACCTACATCTGCGCCTCCGCGATGATCACAGAGGCGATCCTCTCTTTCATTGGAGCAGGCGTGCCGGCGACGATCGCGCCGTCATGGGGGAACATCATGGCGGACGGGCGCACGCTCTGGCAGGTGAAGCCCTACATCATCTTCTTTCCGGCCGTGTTCCTGTCGCTGACCGTGCTCGCAGTCAACCTGCTCGGCGACGGCCTGCGCGACGCCGTCGACCCCCGCATGGCAAAGAGGCTTTGATGGATTTCGGTACAAACAATTCGGTTGTCATGGTCGGGCTCGTCCCGACCACCCATGGCTCGGCAAACTCAAAAGTGTCGATCTTGGCGGGCCCGTGCCATGCGTTCGATTCCTGCGCTGGTTGCAGCATAGGTCCTCGGGACAAGCCCGAGGATGACAATCGCAAGGGGAGCAATTGACGTCGATGCCCCTCCTCGAAGTCGAGAACCTGCAGACCCATTTTCGGACTCCCGACGGCGTCAACCGCGCGGTCGACGGCGTGTCGTTCAGCGTCGGCTCAGGCGAGACGCTGGCGATCGTCGGGGAATCCGGCTGCGGCAAGTCCGTCACCGCCATGTCGATCCTGCGGCTGATCCCGGAGCCGCCGGGCAAGATCGCCGGCCAGATCCGTTTCGACGGCAAAAACCTGCTCGCTCTCTCCGACCGCGACATGCGCGCCATTCGCGGCAACGACATCTCGATGGTGTTCCAGGAGCCGATGACGTCGCTCAATCCGGTGCTGACGATCGGCCGCCAGATCACCGAGACGATTATGCTGCATGAGGGGCTCTCGCGCGCCGACGGCAACAAGCGCACGATCGAAATGCTGCGACTCGTCAACATTCCCGAAGCCGAGCGGCGACTGACGCAGTACCCGCACGAGCTTTCCGGCGGCATGCGCCAACGCGTGATGATCGCTATGGCACTTGCCTGCAATCCGAAGCTGCTGATCGCCGACGAGCCGACCACCGCGCTCGACGTCACGGTGCAGGCGCAGATCCTCGATCTCATGCGCGCGTTGAAGGCGCGGACCGGTGCCGCGATCATTCTCATCACGCACGATCTCGGCGTCGTCGCAGAAATGGCCGAGCGCGTCGTCGTCATGTACGCTGGCCGCAAGGTGGAGGAGGCCTCCGTCAAGGATCTGTTCGCGCGGCCGCGGCATCCCTATACGCGGGCACTGCTCGGCTCCATTCCGCGGCTGGAGAATCGGCAGAAGGGCGAGCGCGTGCGTCTGGCGGAGATTCCAGGCGTCGTGCCGTCGCTGAAATCGCGCATCCAGGGTTGCCTGTTCGCCGCACGTTGCTCGGAGGCGACCGATCACTGCCGCGCGCACGTGCCGGCGTTCGCGGAGAAGGCGCCCGGCCACAGCGCCGCCTGCTGGATGGCGCCGGTGACTGCGGCAACCGTGGGAGCTTCGGCATGAACGGAGCATCACCGACTGCCATGCACCCTGTCCTCGAGGTGAAGAACCTCAAGAAACACTTCCCCGTACGCAAGGGCATCCTCGCTCGCGAGGTCGCGCAGGTGAAGGCCGTCGACGGTATCAGCTTCTCGATCGGGCCCGCCGAAACATTGGGCCTCGTCGGCGAGTCCGGTTGCGGCAAGTCCACAGCCGGCAAGCTGATCCTGCGCCTGATCGAGCCGACCGAGGGGGAAATCACGCTCGGCGGCAAACGCGTCGATGGCCTCGGGCGCAGTGCCATGCATCCGTTCCGTCGCGAAATGCAGGTGGTGTTCCAGGACCCCTATTCGTCGATGAACCCCCGCCTCAAGGCCGTGGATATCGTTGCCGAACCGCTGCGCAATTTCGAGAAATTGTCGAACACCGAGATCGAGCGCCGCGTCGCCGAACTGTTCGACAAGGTGGGCTTGCGGCCAGATCAGCTCACCCGCTTCCCACATGAGTTTTCCGGCGGCCAGCGCCAGCGCCTCGTCATTGCCCGCGCGCTCGCCTTGAAGCCGAAGCTGATCGTCTGCGACGAGCCGGTCTCCGCACTCGATGTCTCGGTGCAAGCGCAGGTGATCAATCTGCTGATCGATCTGCAGAAGGATTTCGGCCTCTCCTATCTCTTCATCGCGCACGATCTGGCGGTGGTGGAACACATCTCGCATCGCGTTGCCGTGATGTACCTGGGGCGTATCGTCGAGATCGCCGATAAGGACGCGCTCTACGCGGCGCCGCAGCATCCCTACACCCAAGCACTGCTCTCCGCCGTGCCGGTGCCCGATCCGACGGTCGTGCCGCAGCGCATCATCCTGCAGGGCGACGTGCCGAGCCCGATGCGCCCGCCAACCGGCTGCCATTTCCATACGCGCTGCCCCTACGCCGAGGCGCGCTGCAGGACCGAGCGCCCGCTGATGCGCCAGGTTGGCGGCGGGCATCTCGCCGCCTGCCATCTCCGCGAGGGTCCGGTGGTCGAGGGCGCGTAAACGCGTGCGCGCTGGCCTCCTACAGTACAGCTGCACCCTGTCATTCGTAATCAGCCTTTATCGGGCCACCTGCCTCAGGCTATGCTTGAACGCTGAGCTGCGACGGAGGGTGCAATGGCGGGCAAGCCAGAAGCGGTCGTGAAGGTCGTGCCGCGCATCGCGGACATTCCGGCTGCGGATTGGGACCGGCTCGCCAACCCGGAGGGCGTCGCCTTCGATCCTTTCATCTCGCACGCGTTCCTGAAGGCACTGGAAGACGCCGAGACCGTTACGCGCCGCACCGGATGGATGCCGCAGCATCTGCTGTTGGAGGAAGCTGGCAAGGCCACCGGCGTGATGCCCTGCTATCTGAAAACGCACAGCAAGGGCGAATACATCTTCGACTACGGCTGGGCCGAGGCCTATGAGCGCGCTGGCGGCAGCTACTATCCGAAACTGCAGTGCGCGGTGCCGTTCACGCCGGTACCAGGCCGGCGCCTGCTCGTCGGCAACGCGCCCGGATCAGAGGCTCGCGAGGAACTGCTGCTCGAAGCCGCGGCGGAACTGGCGCGGCAGAACGACTTGTCCTCGGTGCATGTGACGTTCCTCAACGAGGCGCAATGGCGAAACGCCGGCACCAAGGGTCTGCTGCAACGCACCGACAAGCAGTTCCACTGGCAGAACGCGAATTACGCGAGCTTCGACGCGTTCCTGGAAACACTCGCGTCGCGCAAGAGGAAGCAGATCCGCAAGGAGCGCGCCGAAGCCCTGATGGGCGGCCTCACGATCGAGCGGATCGGCGGCGCGGACATTACCGAGGCGCACTGGGACGCGTTCTTCGCGTTCTACATTGACACCGGCAACCGCAAGTGGGGACGGCCCTATCTCAACCGCAAGTTCTTCTCCCTGTTAGGGCAAGCGATGCCGGTTCACTGCCTCCTGATCATGGTCAAGCGCGAAGGCCGCTACATCGCCGGCGCCCTCAACATGGTCGGCGGCGACTGCCTCTACGGGCGCTATTGGGGCGCCATCGAGCAGCACCCGTGCCTGCATTTCGAGGTCTGCTATTATCAGGCGATCGACTATGCCATCGAGAAGGGGCTCGCCCGCGTCGAGGCCGGCGCCCAAGGTGATCACAAGCTCGCGCGCGGCTACATGCCGACGCCGACCTATTCGGTCTACTGGATCAAGGACACAGGCTTCCGTAAGGCCGTGGCACGCTATCTCGACGACGAGCGGCGGCACATGGAGGCGCATCGCGCCGAACTCGCCGAATACGGCCCCTACAAGAAGCTTTCCGCCGACGCCGAGGCGGAGTAGCCGCAAGCACCGCACTCATCCCGGCATTTATTGGCGGGACCCATCGTGACAAAAACGATGCCGATTGAGTTTGTTGCGCGTCGTGGCGAAGCAGCGACTCCGGCACGATGGATCCCGGGGACAAAGCCCGTGAGGACATAGGTTACGCCTGACGTCTCATACCGGCGAGCAAAATGTTCGACCTGTCATCGACCAGCCAGGCGCCGGTATCGCTTTTACTTTGCGCCATCCGACTCCCCTGCAGGGAGCCGGCCGGATGGCGCGGGCAGCGGCGAAGCACAGGTCAAACAATCTG
>JANLQP010000092.1:0-20065 GCA_031367895.1 Hyphomicrobiales bacterium | reverse complement strand
CTCGTCCGGCGCGGCGGCCACCGCGTTGCCGGCGGGGTCGGCGACATAGCCGTGTTCGAGGTAGCGCCGCAGCACCGCCGGCATATTCTCGGGGGCGAGCACGTGGTCGGCGGTGCCGGCCGCGATGGCGCTTTGTGGCATGCCTGGGAACCGTGCGGTGGTGGGGTCCTGAACCAGGGTCATGCCGCCTTGCGCCTTGATCTCCAACAGGCCGTGCGTGCCGTTGCACCCGGTGCCCGACAGCACCATGCCGATCGCCCGTTCCTGCTCGACCGCCAGCGAGATGAACAGGTCATCGACCGGGTGGCGTTGGCCGCGCGGCTCGGCCGGGACGGTGAGACGAAGTTTGCCATCGTGGACGGTCGGGGTCCGGTCAGGAACGATGACGTGAACCCGATTGGGTTCGATCGGCATACCATCGGCGATGTCGACGACCGGCATCGCCGTGTGGCGGCTGAGCACCGACGCCAGCTGGCTCTCGTGCGTCGGATCGAGATGCAGGATGACGACGAAGCCGCAGCCGCTGTCGGCTGGCATGACGTCGAACAGGCGCCCCAGGCTCTCGATGCCGCCGGCGGACGCGCCGATGCCGACGATCGCGCGGCACCGATCCGATTTGGCGCCGGGCTGGTGAGCCTTTGCTGTGCTGCCTCGCTTGTGCGCCATATCAAATACTCCGGAGGAGCGTTGTCGATCCGGCTGACAAAGGTCGGGACCGTCGGACGAGAGGCCGGCAGTTGTTGAGACTCAGGTCGTCGCTGCGATGCTGCGCAGCGCTTTGATCAGAGCTTCGGCGCGGATTGGCTTTTTCAGGAAACCGCTGACCTTGAGTGCGAGTTCGGGCGCAACGTCATAGCCGGTCACAACCACGACCGGCACGCCACGCGCATTCAGTGCATCGACCACGCCATAGGCCATCTCGCCGCCAAGATCCATGTCGACGAGCGCCGCATCGATCGGTGTGGCGCCTCGATCGATGCGGCGCTCGATCAAGCTCATCGCTTCCGCGACGGTGCTGGCAGGACCTGAGACGATCACACCCAGGTCGTCCAGCAGTGCCACGTAGCTTTGCGCGATGATCCAGATGTCCTCGATCACAAGGACACGCATCCCGCAGAGCGCGTTGGCGACTGAAGTTGGCGAAGCTAACTCAGTGGTCATGATCATCGTTGTCACCGCAACCAACGCACAATCTACATATGGCCATATCACGTGTTCAAACGGCAATACAGCAGCTTCGGATCATCTTTGAGCGTCACCATAGCGCGACGCCGATTGCCGGTCTACCCGTCACCCGTGCCTAGCTGCTGGTCAAAGAACACTTGACGAACCGCGACGCGATAGGTTCGATAGTCGACGAACAAGGCTCGACGGAACATCGGGGGACTGGGCCATGGGCAGAATATGGTGCCATCGGACAATCCGGCTTTGCGTGGTGTTCGGGTCACCCCGTTGTTCCACGGAAGCAGCCTGAAATCTCCGAGCTACGTCCGCATCTGCAATGCAGGCCGCAGTATCGTCATGAGCTTCTGAGCAGCGTGACGCTCGTCAATGCCGACATACGTTTCAAACGACAGATGAAGCCAGACGAAGCCAAACAGCACGTCGACCACGGTATCGATGTCGGTGTCGGCCCGCAATTGCCCCCGATCAACGCCATGCCTGACAATACTCGCGAGGAGTTTCTTGCGCGGGGCAAAATAAGCCTCATTGAAGCGTCGTCGCAGGGAGGGGTCAAAGGACATCTCTATGACAAGGCCACGAACGCCCTTCGCATAGAGCGGATCATGCCACGTTTGATAGACGCGTGCGACGAACTGCTCGAGGTCATCAAAAGTGTCGTCAGACAATTCGGCATTTGCTGCCCGCCGCAGCGCGTAGTCAAGGAACGCATCCAACATCACCTCGCCCTTGGAATTCCACCAGCGATAAATCGAATGTTTGCTGACGCGGGCTTTTGCAGCAATCCGCTCCATCGAGATATCTCTGTAGTCCTCCTGCTCAAGCATGGAGAGGACCGCGACCATGATGGCCTTTTGCGTCGCGGGGCTGCGCGGCCGTCCCGTTCTTTGTGACGTCGCCGTCGAGCTGCGTCCCTGCCCTTGATCGCGTGCGATGTCCATTGCTGGCTCTGTCTTGTGAGCGACATCGGGCACGTCAACTTTCGGTCTGCGGGCAGCCATTCAGCGCCTCATCCAGAGCTTCAGGATCGAGTTCGCCGCTACCCGAACGTTGCACATTTTATAGCCTTATTGGGCCGCGCATCCAAGGCCAGGTCGTCAGTCGGCAATCACGAGCTTGTGACACAGCACGTGCTGTTTCTTATGGAAATGCGCCCAACAAAGGCATATGTACGTTCCAAGCCTCCCGTCCCCGCAGTCCAGGGGCGATTTGGGCAAACCTGCCCAGAGCGCTCCTGATTGCGGGGCAAGAGGCAAAGTCGCTTAATTCTGTCTCATTGTTGTTTTGGAGGCTTATCATGAAGGTTTCTATCGGTCTTACAGTTGCCACGGCTATAGCGGCATTCGGTCTTCTCGCCACCCCGGCCAGCGCCAAATCCTTTTGGGATCAATTGAACGATACTGCCCCGCGCTCCGACGGCGTTTTCGGCGACTTGCAGAACGCGGCGCCACGGTCGCCCTTCGACCAGATCAACAGCACGGCGCCCCGCGCTCCCTTTGACCGGATCAATGACACCGCGCCTGTGCGTGCGCCTGACACGGACTTAGCGGGCGAGTAGCGTGTCACACGTCGCCAATTCCTCCTGGGGCCCGCTCGTCGGGCCCCAATCGTTTTATGGGTCCAACGGGACGGAATTGGATTACGCCAATCCGGAAAGGCTCTCAAACGACTGTGATTATCATGACGCGAGAGATGGGCACGCTCGGGTCGGATGTCGCGCTTGGGCTCGCAGAAGCGCTGGATCCGCATGGTAATCAGAACACCGATGTGCGAGGTCGAAGTACCCAGATAGTAGGTGTGAAAGTCGGCAATTTCCGAGCCGACGTGCAACGACCCTCTGCGTCCTGCGCGGCGTCGGTTTCGCTATCTCAATGGTCGGGGTGACGCCGCCACGCGAGTTGTACTGCAGCCCCCCTTCGAGTTTGACCTTGCCCCCGGCTGGTGGTGCGAAACAGACGGAACCGAGGACGCGTCCGTTCCCAAGGGGACGAAACCCCATCCCGCGATCGCCGTCATCGCCATCAAGCAACGCAATGACAACTGGCAGTCTAAGAGGCGTATCTCACTAACCCGCATTGGCTGCAATCGCAAGATCGAGACAAGACCGGTCTCGGAAGTCCGCTATGTACGGAGGCGAACGCTAGGCGGCCGAGAGTGGGTCGAGCCGGCTGATCTCGCGGAACCTTCGAGATGGGCGAGGGCACCCTCGTGATCGTTGCGGTTGATGCGCTGAACGCCGGCTAGATGGAATTGTCGTGCCCGCCACATTGCAGTCGTGCCACATTGCAGTCGTGCCGTATTGCGCTTGCCTCCCCATTCGTGGAATGCTCGAGTCGCATTCGTAGCTCGCGCGCTGTCCCGGCGTCGGACATAGGCCGACCCCGCCCCGGTGCTGTCTTTCTGGCGGGGGGAGATGTCCGAGATCGAATCCTTGGGTTTTAGCATGATGCGTCTCGGTATGAAGTCTTGGTTGCACACCGCTTCCGAGACGGGTAAGGGTACGGTACAAGCGTTGATGTTTTCACCCACTCTCCGCCTACACCGGCCGCTGTTCTCGAATATCTGAGTGGTACCACTCAGATATGAACAAAGACCTCAGAGAGCGGACAGAAAAAAGTGAGCGGGAACAATAGCTTGGGCGCGTAGCTCAGAGGTAGAGCACACCCTTCACACGGGTGGGGTCACAGGTTCAATCCCTGTCGCGCCCACCATGATTAACAAGAAAAACCACATACTTATCTCGATTTTATTGGATGGAGTCCCTGACCCTAATGCGTCACGAGCGGCGGCGCTTGGATGAGGTGGTCGCCGATGGTTGACCGCAGCATGGGCAACACAGGAGGGTCGCAACGAGGCCTTCGATGAGTTCACGCCTCAGCGTCGCAATCGGGTCCGGCACGTGGCGTTCAGTTCGGATGGGCAGCTCATCGTGGGCGATAGTTGTCGGGAATGCGAGGGATTTCGAGGACAGCGCCGCAACGCGCTTGCGAGGGGGAGAAAAGCGGCTCTGGCGTGGTGGTGAAAACCTCGCCAACCCCGCCCCTCGAAATGGCCGAGCCCGATTTCCTGCTTCAATTCGAGATAATCGCGTTCGATGCGCCAGCGCAGTTTCGTCATGTGGACGAGATGGGCGAACGTCACGGTCTCATCCAGTTGTCGAAAGCCAGAATTTCGTCGGTGCTTTTTCGTCTTCTGGCCATTCGATAAACAGCCATTCCTCGGGAATCGTTTCTGTAGCCGCATCGCGATCGTGGGCCGGGCGCACCCTGACACGGGCGAAACGCCCCGACAGTTGCGCGTTCGCGCCTTCTCGCCAGTTCAGGTTTCGCCAACTGCTTTGCGGCAGGCCAAGTGCGAGTTCTTCAACGTTGACAGGTGCCTTCTTCGCGAATGCCGGGCTGATCGCACTTCATACAGCCTGGCAATCAGCGAGACCGTTCAAGCCATTCCGTATGATGGCGTCACTCAATGACGCGGTCCGCGTGTTTCAGCAGCTCGGCTGGAATGGTCACTCCCAGTTCGCGCGCGGTCTTGAGGTTGATCACCAGCTCGCGCTTCGAGACGACTTCGATTGCCATGTCTGCAGGTTTGCCACCCCTCGAGGATCTCGTCGACATAGACCGGCATGCGTGGATATGTTGAAGTGAAACCTGTGCCATAGGACATCAGTCCACCTGCATCCCAACCGCGCTCGCCGCCCCAGAACATCGTCGGCATCCGATGCGCCGCCGCTAATTCTACAATGCGTTCGCGTGCCCGGATCGGGGCGGGTACTTCCAGGACCAGCAGGGCTTCGGCGCGCTCGCCCACCATGGACTTGAAGGCGGCGTCGAGATCAGGCGTCGGCCCCCGCACCTTCTGCACCTGAGGCGTGAGGCCGGCCGCGAGGGCAGCGGCCACGTTGGTCCGTTCGATCGGCGCCAGACCGCTGGCGTCGGCGCCGGGAATATCTGAACCGCGCGGGCTGCCAATGGCGGTTGCTGCCCAAGGATTTCCTCCGCAGTCGACGGTCTACCGTTATTTCTGGGAATGGTCGCGCTACGGCGTACTCGATCGCGTGCATGCATCAGGCGCTGCTTGAAAAATGTCGTGATGCTTGTGGCCGCGACCGCGATCCGACAGCTGCCATCATCGATACGCAGGTTGCGAAAGCGACCGAAAAAGGGGGGCATCCATCTATCCGGTCGGCTACGACGCGGGCAAGAACAACAAGGGTATCAAGCCTGATGCGGATGTCCTAGACAGTATCACAGACGATTCTTATGATTCAACAACTTTCGGAACAGGCTCTCAGATCTCAGATCTCGGCTGAGGCTGGGTAGACGGCCTGACGGTGATCGAGGCCCAACAGACCGAGGACAAGGAACGCGCACGCCTTGATTCCGGCCTCGATGCCGAGCATATAAATGCGCATGATCCGCATTGGTACCAAAACATGAACAGGTCTAGGCGACATCACACGCTGCAGCGGCTCTTCGCCGTCGCAGTGTCGATGGCGTTGATGCTGGCATCGGTCATCGGGGCGCACGGCCACGCGTTCGCGCACAGTCCGGGCTCAGGTCACGGACATCGTCACTCGGGTCTGGTCGAACAAGTCTCGCAGGTTGAGCAGACATTTCAAATTGCACCCGATATTCTAACCGCAGTCGACGCCGATCACCAAAACACAAACGACAAAAGCCACTCAGGCTGCACGGATTTTATCTGTCATGGCGGACTCGCAATTCTCGCGTCCGGTTTGGTTGCCCTGACGTTCGCGCAGCGGGTTGAGAATTTGCCCTGGACCTCACAGGTCGCTTGCCGCCGCGGCGTGTTCTCACTCGACCGCCCGCCGAAGATCTTCGTTCTCGCGTGAAAGCTGGGGAACTGTCGCGTTCCCTTTTTGCTGCACGAGAACGAAGGAACACCTATGTCTTCGCTCGGCTCTTGGCGCGCAACGGTTTTGCGTGCGATTTCCCTCCTATTTGTCGTCTCACTTGTGGCGCTGGCTTGGTCGTCAACGCGCTTGCATGCGCATGAAGGGCATGATCACGGCCCCGAACCAGAAACCGGCGCTGTGCCGACCTCGCCGCGCGTCGCGGCGGTGTCTGACAACTATCAGTTCGTCGGCATCGTCGAGGGCGAGGTGCTGGTCATCTATCTCGACCGGGCCGCCGACAATGCGCCCGTGTCCACGGCAACGATCGAGGTCACGCTCAACGGCGAGACGTTCAAAGCGGTAACACAACTGAAAGAAACGTATGAGATCACGGCGCCGTTGCTGCGTAAGCCCGGTAAGATCGAAGTCGTGGTTGCGATCAAGGACGGTGCCACGTCCGATCTGCTGGTCGGCTCCCTCCCGATTCCCGGCGACGACTCGGCGACACCGTCATCAGGTGTCGTCGCATGGGTCAAAGGTGTGTTCGGCTTGGTAGCCAAGCCCGCGGTAGCCCGCACTTCCGATCAAATACTGGCCCCGTCACCAAGTTGGGGATGGCTCGGCTGGTTGACCGCCGCAATGCTGGTCGGTGCAGTCGGTTTCGGCGGGGCCAAGTTTGCGCGTTCACGCAAGTCGCTGCTCGTGTTTGCCATTATGATTTCGGGATTATTCGTCAACCCATCCGCAGATGCTGGTCCCGGACATGATCATGGCCCGGATCTGAGCGCCAGCACCGGCAATGCCCCGGCGCGCCGTCCTGACGGCACGATCTTCCTGCCCAAGCCAACGCAACGCCTGTTGCAGGTTCGCACGCTTATCGTCGAGCCGAAGACGGTTCTAAAGACCGTTCGCTTCTCGGGGCGCATCGTCGCCAATCCCAATTTTAGCGGCGTCGTCCAAAGCACCATCCAGGGCCGCTATCAGGCGCCGGAAGCCGGTGTTCCGGCTTTGGGCACGCGCGTTGCTGTCGGTGATAGTCTCGGCCGCATCACGCCGTCCTTCGCCTCGATCGACGCCTCCAACATGCTGCAACAACAGGGTGATCTCGATCAACAGATCAGCATTGTACAGAACAAGCTGCGGAGACAGGAGCAGCTCCTGCGTTCCAACGCCGTGGCACTGGCGCTTGTCGATGAGACCCGTCTCTCACTGGCTGGATTGATCAAGCGGCGGACCGAGCTGCTCGGCTCGAAGGTCCAGGCCGAGGAGTTGCGCGCGCCAGTCAGCGGGGTCATTGCCGCCGTGAAAGTCGTCTCCGGGCAGGTCGTCTCGCTAACCGACCAGATCTTCCATATCGTCGATCCCAACCGTGTGCTGGTCGAGGCGCTCGTGTTCGATCAGGTCAATCCAGATCAGGTCGGCGAGGCGTCCGCCCTGTTTGCCAGCGGTACCGTCGTCAAACTAAAGTTCCTCGGCCGCTCCCGCGCGCTGCAGCAGCAGTATACGCTGATGCAGTTCGAGATCGCGCAAGGCGTCGGTGCACTCGACATTGGTGTACCCGTCACGATCACGGCACAGACCGGCACGGCCGTCACCGGCGTCGTGCTGCCGCGTGCGGCACTCGCTCAAGCGCCGAATGGCCAGACGGTCGTCTTCCTGCACACCGAGCCCGAAAGCTTCGTGCCGCGCGCCGTGCGCTCCGAGCCGTTCGACGGCCAGCATGTCCTGGTCACTGGCGGACTCGAAAAGGGTGACAAGGTCGTCGTGCAGAACGCACCGCTCGTCAACCAGGTGCGATGAGGCCATCATGTTCAACCTGCTCGTCACTCAGAGCCTCAAGAATCGCATTTTCGTGCTCGCCGCCGCGCTGGTGCTGGTGGCCTACGGCGCTTTCGTCTTGCCCCGGCTCCCCATTGACGTGTTTCCCGATCTCAATCGGCCAACCGTTGTTCTCATAACGGAAGTCGAGGGCCTGGCCCCGCAAGAAGTCGAGCAACTCGTCACTTACCCCATTGAAACGGCCATGACGGGCATGCCTGGCACCACCCGCGTGCGCTCGGTCTCGGGGGTCGGCTTGTCGATCGTCTACGTCGAATTCGACTGGGACAAGGAGATCTACCGCGCCCGGCAGCAGGTCGCCGAGCGACTGGCGGTCGTCCAAGGGCGATTGCCGGCCGGCGTCCAACCGGCGATGGGGCCTATATCCTCGATCATGGGCGAGATCATGCTGATTGCCGTGACGGGCACCACGCAATCGCCGATGGAGCTGCGCGAGATCGCCGACTTCGTCATGCGGCCGCAGATCCTGACCATTCCCGGTGTCGCGCAAGTGATCCCGATTGGCGGGGAGGTTCGTCAATACCGCATTGCCCCCGATCTCGTGATGATGAACAAGTTGGACCTGACGTCTGCGGAGGTCGAGACGGCCGTCCGCAGGTTCGGAGTCAACACGGGCGGCGGCTTCGTCGACCAGCACGCCCGCGAATATCTCATCCGCAATATCGGCCTGACCAACCAGCTCGAGGATCTTCGTAACCTCGCGATTGCTTCCCGACAAGGCCAGACCATCCTGTTGCGCCAAGTCGCGAAAGTGGAATTCGCGCCGCGCGTCAAGCGAGGTGACGCCGGCTACATGGGCCAGGCAGCAGTCATCATTGGCGTACAGAAGCAACCGAGCGCCGATTCGGTGACGCTGACCCGAGCGATCGAAGCCCAGCTCGATGGCATCCAGCGAACATTGCCAAAGGGCGTCACGGCAAACAAGGTCCAGTTCCGGCAAGCGACGTTCATAGAAAACTCGATCGCCAGCCTCAAATCCGTTTTGATCGAAGCTGCCGCCGTCGTCACCGCCGTCTTGATCGTGTTCTTGTTGCACACGCGCGCGACTTTGATCTCACTGAGTGCGATCCCGATTTCGATCCTGATCACCGCACTCGTCTTCAAGTGGTTCGATCTGTCGATCAACACCATGACGCTCGGCGGCCTTGCCATCGCCATCGGCGCACTGGTCGATGATGCCGTGGTCGATATTGAAAACATACTGAGGCGATTGAAGGAGAACACGGAGAAGCCAGCGCCGTTGCCCGTCTTGAGGGTCATCGCTCTCGCGAGCCAGGAGGTGCGTTCCGGCATCCTCTATGCGACGGCCATCACGATTCTCGTATTCGTGCCGCTGTTTGCCCTTTCGGGGATCGAAGGGCGGCTCTTTGCGCCGCTCGGAATTGCCTACATCGTGGCGATCCTGGCATCGCTGCTGACCTCGATCACCGTGACGCCGGTGCTCGCGTATTACTTTTTATCAGGGCGTAGCGCCGGAGCGCATCACGACAGCGTGGTCGTGCGTCATCTGAAATCTGCCAACCAGAAACTTTTGACTTGGGCTTTTGCCCATCAGAACAAACTGATCGCCGGTATCACTGTCGCTGTGACTGCCGCCACAATCGGCGCATTTTTTCTGCCGCGCGCGTTTTTGCCTGCCTTCAACGAAGGCACGCTCCTCGTCAACCTCGTGTACAATCCCGGCATCTCGCTCGCTGCATCCAATCGACTGGGCACGATTGCTGAGACGCTCCTCCTCGAAATCCCTGAAGTCAAAACTCTTGGCCGGCGCACGGGGCGCGCCGAGCTGGACGAGCATGCCGAGGGGGTGCACAACTCCGAGATCGATGTCGACCTGAAGAAACTCGTTCGCTCGCGAGAAGCTGTGTTCGCCGACATCCGTCGTCGGCTGTCTGTCTTACCGGTCGCCGTATCGATCGGCCAGCCCATCGCCCATCGTCTCGACCATATGCTGTCGGGCGTGCGCGCCCAACTTGCCGTCAAGATTTACGGCGACGATCTCGATACACTACGCACCCTGGCAGACCTTATGCGCAGGCGTTTGAAATCAGTATCTGGCCTTGTCGACCTGCAGATCGAAAAACAAGTTTTGATCCCGCAGCTCAAAGTGACGCCGGATTACGAGCGCGCATCGCTATACGGAATCACACCGGCAAGTCTCACCGAGGCGTTGGAGGGTCTTTCGAATGGCCGCCTCGTCTCACAAATTGTCGAGGGGAACCGGCGTTTCGATGTCGTCATGCGCATCTCGGACGAGAACCGATCAACGCAAGGTCTCGAAGATTTGCTGATCTCGACGCCGAAAGGCTTCGTGCCGCTGCGACTGTTGGCGAAAGTCGAGGAGGGCGATGGCCCCAACCAGATCCTGCGCGAGAATGGTCAGCGACGCATCGTCGTCTCGGCGAATGGCGACGGGCAGCGCGATATGGCGGCGATCGTCGCTGATTTGCGCCGCGTTCTCAGTGCGATGACCGTGCCTCCGGGCTATGTCACGCAGCTCGAAGGCACATTCAAGGCCCAGGAGGAGGCCACCCTGGTCATCGGCCTCCTGTCACTCGTGTCGTTGGCGCTGATCTTCCTGGTGCTCTTTCAGCGCTATCAATCACCGGCGCTGGCGCTGGTCATCCTGACGAATATTCCGCTGGCACTCATCGGCAGTGTGCTCGCGTTGTGGATTGCGGGACAGCCGCTGTCGATCGCCTCGATGGTCGGCTTCATCACGCTCGCTGGTATCTCCGCGCGCAATGGGATCTTGAAAATCAGCCACTACATCAATCTCACCTTGTTCGAGGGCGAAACGTTCGGCCGCGATCTCGTGCTGCGCGGCAGCAACGAGCGTCTGACGCCGGTGCTCATGACTGCGCTGGCGGCTGGGCTCGCTTTGGTCCCGCTGCTGCTCGGCGCCGATCAACCGGGCAGGGAGATCCTGCACCCCGTGGCCGTAACCATCGTCGGCGGTCTCATCAGCGCAACGCTGATCGATACGTTTCTGACACCGATCATGTTCCTGAAATTCGGGGAGAAGCCGCTGGGCCGGTTACTGCGCGCATCGCGATCTTCGGCGCCCTTTCAAGACAAGGAGGGTATCCAAGCGTTCTGATAACTCGGATCTGCAATCTCAAACCGTGCCAACAAGGAAAACACAATGCTTAGGAAGTTTATCCTCGCGTTCGCAATCGCCGTTCAGCTCATCGTGACGGGTTCGGCAATGGCACAGAAAACCGGACCCAATGGTGGCCTCCTGTCCGGCAAGGCCGGTCATGAAACAGAGCTGGTGGTCAGCTCCACTGAGCTTGCTGTCTATATCTTCGAAAACGGCAAGGCGCATGGCACCAAGGGTGTGAAAATCAGAGCCATGGTGCAACAGAGTGGTAAGACGGCAACTGTCGAATTCGCCCCCGTTGACGACACGAAGCTCGTCGCCAAGCTCGCGGAGTCCCTGAGCAAAGGTGCGATCGTCGTGCTGACGGGCAAAGACGACGATGGTGACGTGATCAGCGCCCGCTACGTCATTAACTGACACCAATTGACGCGAAACCTCGAGCGCTTTGCGCTGCGGGGATATAGGTGCGTGACAGGGTGAGGTGGTGAGTACGAGAGTTCATGCGTGAGCGGTCGATTCTGGCATCACGCATTCATCATTTCACGACTGCACCATTTCACGACGTCACGCATTCGCATCGCACGTCTACTCGCCCGCGAGTGCCGTCGGCTGCGGAACCGCCGGTACCTTGCCGGGACGCCAGGGCATGCGGCCGTGCTCGACCATGTCCTCGAACACCTGCTTGTCCTTGAGCGTATCCATCGCGCGCCAGAACCCCTCGTGCTTGTAGGCCATGAGGAGATCCTTCTCGATCAGCCGGCGGAACGGCTGTTCCACCAGTTCCTCGCCGTCACTCATGTAGTCGAAAATCTCAGGGCGCAGGATGAAGTAGCCGCCGTTGATCCACATATCCATCTGCTGGCTGGTGCGAATGCCCTTCACACGGCCGTCGCCGGCGGCAATGTCGGCAAAATGCAGGCTGAGCGGCGGACGCACGGCGAGAAAACAGGCGAGCTTGTTGCTGGCCTTGAACTTCGCGATCATGCCGGAGAGATCGACGTCGGTCAGTCCGTCACTGTAGTTGGCGAGGAACATCTCCTCGTTTTTCACCTGGTCACGCACCGCCCAGAGCCGCTCGCCGACGTTGCGCCAGATACCGGTGTCGATCATCGCGACGCGCCAATCGGCGGGCCGCGGGCCGATCATCTCAATCTGGCCGCCGTAGCCGGAGACGACGCAGTCACCGAACGATTGCGGCCGGTAATCGAGAAAGAACTGCTTGATAGTGTTCGCCTTGTAGCCGAGGCAGAGCACGAAATCGTTGTGCCCGAAATGGCTGTAGTACTGCATGATGTGCCACAGCATCGGCTGGTGGCCGACCGGGATCATCGGCTTCGGAATATTCTCGGAGTATTCGCGGATACGCGTGCCGAGGCCGCCGCAGAAGAGCACCACTTTCATTGCGCGCACTCCCTAGGATCGACGACCGTCACGGTCGGGATCGGCACCACGAACTTGGCGCCCCATCCGGTCGCGTGCGCCATTTGCGCGACGATCTCGCGTTTGAGATTCCAGGGCAGTATCAGAATGTAGTCGGGCTTGGCCGCATCGAGCGCTTCGACCGGCAGAATCGGGATGTGCATGCCCGGCGTGAAGCGGCCGTGCTTGTAGGGATTGCGATCGACCGTGAAGTCCAGGAAATCGGTGCCAATGCCGCAATAGTTGAGCAGCGTGTTGCCTTTGCCCGGCGCGCCGTAACCAACGATACGCTTGCCCTCGTTCTTCGCCTTGATCAGGAACGCCAGCAGCTCGCGTTTGGTGCGCTGAACTTGGCGCGAGAATGCGGCGTAGGTTGCAACCTTGCTGAAGCCGAGTGCTTCTTCGCGAGCCAGCAGTTCGCCGACACGCGGACTGACAGGATGCCCGCTGGCTCGATGCGCAAGATAGACGCGCAGCGAGCCGCCGTGCGTCGTGAGCGTTTCGACATCGATCAGCTTCAGACCGTGCCGCGCCGCCATATGTGCGATCGTGATGCCAGAGAAGTACGAGAAATGCTCGTGGTAAATAGTGTCGAATTGGTTTTCAGCCATCAACCGTTCCAGATGCGGGAACTCCAGCGTCACGACACCTTCGGGCTTCAGCAGGATCTGCACGCCGCCGACGAAGTCGTTCAAATCCGGCACCTGCGCCAGCACATTGTTGCCGATAATCAGATCCGCCTGGCGGCCCTCGGCTTTCAGCATCGATGCGAGGCGGCGCCCGAAGAAGTCGACACGCGTCGGCACGCCCTTGGCCTCGGCAACCGTGGCGACATTGGCGGCCGGCTCGATGCCGAGCGCCGGCACGCCGAGTGGGGCGAAGTGTTGCAGCAGATAACCGTCGTTGCTGGCGAGTTCGAGCGCGAGACTCTGGGCACCAAGACCAAGTCGTTTCGTGATCATCTCGCAGTAGGACTTCGCATGCGCGACCCAGCTCGTCGAGTACGAGGAGAAGTACGCGTATTCGGTGAAGATGTGCTCGGGCTGGACGTACTCGCGCAGTTGCACCAGAAAGCACTGGCCGCACAGCAGCACGTGCAGTGGATAGAACGGCTCCATGGCGTCGAGCTGGTCGGCAGTGAGGAAACTTTCACACAGCGGCGACATGCCAAGATCGACAAACGTGTGCTCGAGGCCGGCGCCACAGAGTCGGCAGCCCGCGTGCGCGTTTTGACCGGTGACTGGGCTACCAGCCGCTGGCGTCAGGGTCGTTATCGCGGTCATGTCGAGAGGGCTCCTCGAGCGTACGTTGCGGCCCGGATGCGCATGTGGGCATCTGGAGGGCCAAGAAAGAACTGCCCGGATGCGTCATGCCGGAGGCATGCCAACGTCAGGTCGCAGCCATCCGAGGTGCTATGCAATCATCTGGCCAAGTCGGATGGGAGCATGGCATCAGAAACATCGGTTTTGGCCGCAACCGCCAGGGCTTTGTTCGCAAAGGCTTAATCGGGATGGTTTCTCGTCACCGCAGGCGTACCGGTTCACCGTGCATTCATGTAGCGTGGCACTCATGTCGTTCAACGTGGCCAACGCGCAACAGTTTTTGACCGCAGGGTTGACGAATCGGCACCTCGGCCCAACCTCAGACGCATGAAGGAAACCAGCATGCGAACCGTAGCGATGACACTGCTGACCGCAACTCTGCTCGGTACCGGAGCGTTTCCGGCCGCTGCCGAGACCTGCACGCGCGAACAATTCCGCAAAGTCGTCGACGATGCGGGCGCGTCGTTGCGCCGCCTCAACGCCGAAAGCCAACCGGCCGTTGAGGCTGCCATGCGCCGCCTGAAGGCAAAGTTCGCCTGGACGGACGACGAATATGCGGCAAAGGCCGATGCGCTGCTGAACGACGCCAAGACCGAGTCCTACGACGCCAAGGCAAGCGAACTGCTGAGCAAGCTCGACCAATTGGCCGAAGGCGCGCCGGGCGCAACACCGGATTGCAGCAAGCTCGGCGACCTCGAAACGACGGCGCTCGAGTTGCAAGCAACAGTGCGCGTAAAGACGCGGCACATGTTGGCGCGCGTCGACGAGCAGCTTGGACAGACGAAGTCCGCAGCGGCGGATCCGGCGCCAGCTGCGTCAGCACCAGCAACACCGGTTGTTCCCGCGACGTCGCCTCCAGCAGCCAAGCCGGCGCAATCGCCACCACAGGCGAAATCGACGCAGGCGGCGCCGCCAGTTTCGCAAGCTCAACCGGCGCCGACCCAAAAGCCGCCCGCAGCAAGCGCTGCACCAAAGGGTGCGTGGACGACGAGCACAAGCGGCGATGCGGTTCGGACAGCGCCATCGGCACCTGCTCGTCCGGCGCCTCCGATGCCGGCACTGCCACCGACGACTGATGGCTTCTCCGTGGACGAGATCCACGAAGCCTCGCGCGGTTTCTTCGGCACCATTTCGAGCGCGCTCGGCAACGTCATCGAGCACGCCTTCGGCAAGCTCGGACGCCCAACAGCCTACGTGCTCGGCAACGAGGGCGGCGGCGCCTTCATCGCGGGCGTGCGCTATGGCAAGGGCACGCTGTTCACGCGCGGCGGGCGCTCGCGCGAAGTGTACTGGCACGGTCCCTCGATCGGCTATGATTTCGGCGCAGCCGGTTCGAAGACGCTTTTCCTTGTCTACGGCTTGCAAGACGAGCTCGACGTGTTCACGGGCTTCTCCGGCGTCGACGGCTCGGCCTATCTCGTCGGTGGCGTCGGCATGACACTCCTCACCGACGGCAAGATGGTGATGGCGCCGATCCGCTCGGGCGTGGGCTTGCGGCTCGGCGCCAACATCGGCTATCTCCGCTTCACGGCGCTGCCGACATGGAATCCGTTCTGAGGACCGGCTGGGCGACTGCCGCACCGAGATGCTATGCTCGGTCCACTGTCGGCTTGAGCATCGGCATGGCGAGGCGGTTCATGGACCAACGGATCCCGGACTCCCCCTTCCGGTACGACCGTCTATGTGGCCGGACGCGCCAACGTACGGCTGATCGACCGCGGCGCGTGCATGCGCAATGCTATCGCATGACATGACATGGCATGCCATGGACGCGCCGTGGTCAGTGCCGTGCCGATCGACAGAACGCTCACAGTTTGAAGCTGCCGCGCTCCTGCGCATCAAGTTGATCGACGAGGCCGACTTCCCACGCAATGTAGGCGCGCGCCGCATCGAGATTGCCTTCGTTGCGCCCAAGCGTGTGGAACACGAAATCGATGCGCTCACGGTCCGTGGGCGTGTCGCTGCCCGCGCCGACCGGCAATCCAGCCGCTGCCCAGGCCGCAACGCTGCCCTCGAGCAACGCAACATCGCCGCAGCCTGCTTCGGCAAGATCGAGCGCCGCGATGCGCGCGCCGTTCGCATCATCGGCGATCAACACGATTGTCTTTCCCGTATCGTCAACCGCATCGGCGACGAGCGGCCGGATCGACCAGACAGATCCCTTGGCGTGCCGACGCATGAAGTCGCCGCTCGAGCGCAGATCAATCAGTTTTGCCGTGCCGGCTTTCAGAGCGGTGGCGGCGTCGGCTGGCGTCATCTCGCGCATGCCGATCTTGTCCGCCGCGAACACCGGCTTGCGGCGGGCAACGATGCCGGCCGACGCAAAGGCGCTGCGTGTCGCTGCATCGTCCGGTAGCACGTCCGCCGTATGCCCGAGCTGGCGCAACCACGCAGCAACCATCGGCGCACGAATGCCGTCGAGATCGGCAAGCACAATTTGTCCGCCGCGCACGCCAACCCATTGATCCGTCGCCTGCTGCAATTGGCCGCCCGGCGCATGACCGAAGCCGGCGATTGTGCCGCCTGCAAATTCCTCCGCGGTCCGCACATCGAGCAGATACGTCGTACGTGCCTTGTCATCCAGCATTGCCAGCACAGCGCCGGCATCCAGCGTGCGGACGCCATGCCGCACCGCATGCGCCTTCGCCTTGGCGCGCTTATCTTCCAACGCGGCTTTGTCCGTCGTCGCGGCCGGTGCCTGACGGTTCGCACCCTTCTCGACCGTGAGGCCCAGCAGCCAGAAACCTTGCGTGCCGTTTTCGAGCGCGACGATCTCGTTCTTGATGCCGAAGTCGATCAGCGTCTGCGCGCCGATGATGGAGCGGGTGCGCCCGGCACAATTGACGACGATGCGCGTCTTCGGGTTCGGCGCCAGCCGATCGATGCGCAGCGGCAGCTCGGCGTTCGGGCAGCTGATACCGCCGGGAATGTTGAAGTTCTGGTATTCGGCCCAGGTGCGGCCGTCGACGATCACCATGTCGTCGCCGCGTTGCTGCATGGCGACGAGATCCGTTGCAGTGATACGCGGCGTATGCCGCTCGATCTCGATCACCTCGCCGAACGCCTTCGAGGGAACGTTGACACCCTCAAACAGCGTGTAGCCCGCTTCCTTCCATGCGGGCGCGCCACCTTGCAGCACGTGCACGTTACTGTAGCCGAGTGCTTCTGCGCGACGCGCAGCGCGGTCGGCAAGATCGCCACCACCGTCGAACAGCACCATGCGCACGGACTTTCGGGGGCTGAGTTTCTCGATGTCGAGTTCGAGGCGGCTATAGGCGAGCGGCACCGCAAAGAACGGATGGCCCTCGGAGTAGGGCCCGACCTCGCGTACGTCGAAGAGTGCGATTTCCGCGCCGTCCGACAGCCATGCCTTCAGTTCACTGGCCTTGACCGGTTTTGCCATCGCCTCGTCCTCCGCTCGGGTTCAGAGGAGGGACTTTGGCACTGGGGAGGAAAGGCCGTCAACGCAATGCGGTGGCCCACAAGCGCAGGCTCACGCCTTGAGCGACGCATAGACGTCGCCGGAGTTCGCGGCATGCGGCAACGTCTCGATGTGCGCCGCCATCTCGTCTTGCGAGATCCAGCGGTTGAACGTCATCTGCTGGCTCTCGCCGAGCGCGAGGTCGAAGCGGTAGGGCCCGAGCTTCGCCAGCGCGTCCAGGCAACGCTGTGCGACATCGCGCTGGATGGTCGTGAACTCGAACGACAGCATCGGTACGGGCTGCGAGAGACCGTCGAGAACATCCGCCTCGAAACCCTCGACATCGATTTTCACGAACGCCGGGCGCCCGTGCGCCGCGATGAGCTGATCAAGTGTCGTCACGGGCACCTCGATCTCGCGGTCCCAGACCTGGCCTTCCCAGCCACCGGCACCGTCCGCTGCCTGTACAAACTCGCGCGAGGCGGTGGTGACAGTCGGGTTGGCCGAGTTGATATGCAGCCTGAGGCGGCCGGGCTGTGGTCCGCATGCAGCCTCGACCAACGTCACATCCGTGTCGCCCGCGTAAACGGCCCTGACGACACGGGCGCAATCGGGCTGCGGCTCAAGTGCAACGACGCGCGCGCCAAGGCGCCGGAAGCTGGCGATGCGGTCACCAACATGCGAGCCGATGTCGAACGCGAGATCGCCGGGCTTCACAAAGCGCCTGTAGAGCGCATCCATGGCGCGATCACGCACGGCATCGCCATAGTAGACGTCGAGCGAGCGGCGGAGCGAGGCCAGGGTTGGATCGGCGCGGAGCGTGTCGATGATCGTTTTCATGGGCGCTCATGTAATGGCGGTTGCGGCACGGTCAATGCGGCAAGCACGGTGTCAGACCCACCCATGGGTCTGACACCGCACGCAGCGTATGCGGGCCAGCCGTTCACCCCTTCATCTTCGGATCAAGCCAGTCGCGAAGTGAGTCGCCGAGCAGGTTGAACGCGAACACCGCGAGCGTGATCGCGAGCCCCGGGAACATGATCATCCACGGCGCCGCCTTGTAGAAGTCGGCGGACGTGCCGGACAGCATCAGGCCCCAGGCGGGCGTCGGCTCGGTGACGCCGAGGCCGAGGAACGACAAGCTGGCTTCGAGCAGGATCGCCTGCGCGATGAAGGCCGTCGTCATGATCAGGTAGGGCGCGATGATATTCGGCAGGATGTGGCGGATGACGATGCGTGAATGGCTGTAACCGGCGGCACGCGCCGCGTCGATGTAGGGCATCTGCGCGATCGAAAGGGTCGATGACCGCGCGATACGCGCCATGCGCGGGATCATCGGGATGGCGATGGCCATGACCAGGTTCATGTCGACGCCGAGGAACTGGTTCTTGCCCAGCACCGCGACGATGACCATGGCGAGCACGATCAGCGGGAACGACAGCATGATGTCGACGATCGCCTGGATGCAGGTGTCGATGCGCCCGCCGAAGTAGCCGGATGCCGCGCCAACGAAGGCGCCGAGCGTGCAGCCGAACAGCGACGAGATGATGCCGACGCCGAGAGCAGTCCGCGAGCCGTAGACGAGACGCGAGAACACATCGCGTCCGTACTGGTCGGTGCCGAACAGGTGCTCGCGGCCGGGACCCGTGAGCATGGCGCCGAAATCGACCGCTTCCGGATCATATGGCGAAATCCACGGCGCGAAGATCGCGAAAACGAAGTACATCAGGATGATCAGGAAGCCGACGAAACCGAGCGGCTGCGCCTTGACGAACTGCAGCAGCAGGTTGTCGCGCTTCGGGATCGCGTTCGGATTGATCGCGACGGTGGGCAGTGGGGCGGCTGGTGAGCTTGCCATGGATGTCGCCTCTCAATTCAACCGGATGCGAGGATCAAGAAACGCGTAGAGCACGTCGACGATGAGGTTGACGAGCACGAAGATGGCGGCGATCAACAGGACGAGCCCCTGGATCAGCGTGAAGTCGCCGCGCGTCGAGGCATCGACGAAGAGCTTGCCGATGCCGTTGAGGTTGAACACCTGCTCGGTGACGACAAGACCGCCGATCAGGAACTCGAACTCGAGGCCGATCACCGTGACCACGGGAAGCAGCGCGTTGCGGATCGCGTGACGCCGGATGACGAGGCTCTGGTAGACACCCTTGGCGCGGGCGGTGCGGATGTAATCCTCGCGCATCACCTCGAGCAGCGCCGAGCGCATCATGCGCGTAACGACCGCGGCGTAACGGAACCCGACCGAGAGCGCCGGCCAGATCAACGCGGAGAGATTGGTAACGGGATCGACGAAGATCGAGACATAGCCGATTTTCGGTAGCCAGTTGAAGAACGCGAGCAGCCCGAGAATGATGAGCATGCCGAGCCAGAAGCCCGGAATGGCGAGGCCTGAGACCGCCACGATGCGGATCACATTGTCGACCCAGGTATCCCGATAGACCGCTGCCAACGTGCCGAGCGGCACTGCGATGAAGACCGCGATCAGCGACGCCATAATCGAGACCTGCAGCGACACCGGGAAACGGATCGCGATCTCCTTCGCCACCGATTCACCAGTCCAGAGCGACTTGCCGAGATCGCCGGTTGCGAGCCCGAACATGTAGTCCTTGAACTGGAAGATCAGCGGCTTGTCGAGACCGAGGCGCTTCCTCTCTGCCTGGATCGTTTCCTCGGTCACCTGCGCACCATCGGCGCGCAGTTTCACGACGACGACATCGCCCGGCATCACGCGGATCAGGAAGAACACGGCGATCGCGACACCGATCAGCGTCGGAATGGCCAGCAGGATACGCCGGAGGATGAAGCCAAGCATGGGACTCTCTTACTTCCCCCTCTCCTTGTTCTTTACGGGGAGAGGGTTGGGGTGAGGGGCGGCAACAGGCTCGGAGCAAGCAGCTGCCCCTCACCCC
>JANLQP010000091.1:0-2989 GCA_031367895.1 Hyphomicrobiales bacterium | reverse complement strand
GAAGCGGGCTGATGGGCTGCTGGCTCATTGGAGAGGTCCTTGTCTTGAGGTTGGAGGTTCAGAACCCCTCGATCCTCAAGACAGGACGCTTCGCATCCGTTACCGTGCACCCATCAGGCACAGCCTATCGCATCAACACTTTCCCGCGGGAGCGGGTTCGTCGTGTGCCCAGCATGTTCGATAGCTTGGGAGTGAAAGTCTTCTTTCCAACCTGATGGAGGTGAAGGAATAGCGAAGCACAAGGGCGTTCCCGCGAGGTGGCGTCTGAAGGCAGTGCGGAGCAAAACCGCGACCTGACGAATAGAAATCGGATGCGAGGCATCTCTGGTCGGACGAGCGGGCGACGAATCGCGAAGTCCATATCCATCAAGGACCAGAGCTGTAGATCCGGCAGGGGTGCGGGGAAGGCGATCGAACTTACCTGGGGAGACCTGCATCGTGTTCCCTCTTGGAACTGAGGAACCCGCAAGGGCTCCTGACCGCGATGCAGGAGTCAGCAGAGGGAATAGTAGATCGTGCTGTCGGCAAGGCTAGTGAGGCACTCCAGGCCGAAAGGCGGAGCAACAGATAGGCCGAGCCGGGAACGACGATTGAAGGCCCGAACGATCGGGAGCGGCAAGTAGGCCTGACAACTCATGCGTGGAAAGCGGCAGAACATCCAGCACACGCTGGCGGTGCGGCCAGTGGAACGGGGTGAGCCTCCGGTCCAGGGTCGTGACGGTGCCGAACCACGGATGGCGAAGTCAGAACTCGAAAGCCCGGCTGCAGTGGCAACGCTGATGGAGGAGGTGTGCAGGCGCGAGAATCTCGAAACTGCGTGGAAACGCGTCAAAAGCAACAAGGGTGGGCCCGGCGTCGATGGGATGTCCGTCGAGGACGCCAAGGCCTATCTGCGTGAGCACTGGCCAAGCATTCGGTCACATCTGCTCGCGGGAACCTATCGGCCGCAGCCGGTCAAGCGGGTGGAAATCCCGAAGCCGGACGGCGGCGTCAGGAAGCTCGGCGTCCCCTGTGTCGTCGATCGCCTGATTCAGCAAGCCTTGCTGCAGGTTCTGCAAGCACGATGGGACCCGACATTCTCCGAGGCGAGCTACGGCTTCCGGCCGGGACGCTCCGCTCATCAGGCGGTAGCCCAGGCGCAACGATACGTTGCCGACGGCTACGACGTCGTCGTCGATCTTGATCTCGAGAAATTCTTTGATCGAGTGAACCACGACGGCTTGATGGCGCGCGTCGCTGAACGGGTGGCCGACAAGCGCGTGGTCAAACTCATCCGGGCATTCCTGAATGCCGGGGTGATGGAGAATGGCTTGGTCCGTCCGGTGGATGAAGGCACGCCGCAGGGCGGTCCGCTTTCGCCACTTCTGAGCAACCTCGTGCTCGACGATCTCGACAAGGAACTGGAACGGCGGGGGCATCGCTTCTGCCGCTATGCCGACGACTGCAACATCTATGTTCGCAGCCGACGCGCTGGTGAGCGAGTCATGGCGTCCATCAGCCGGTTCCTGACCGTGAAGCTCAAGCTGAAGGTCAACGAGACGAAGAGTGCGGTCGCGTGTCCGGAGGAACGGAAGTTCCTAGGGTTCAGCATCGCGAACGACGGGAGCGAGCGGCGCATTGCGCCGAAAGCTCTCGACAAGTTCAAGACGCGAATCCGGGAGCTGACGCGCCGGACCTGGGGGATGTCTCTGCCACAGCTGATCAAGGAGCTGCAGCCGTACGTTATCGGCTGGCGCAGCTACTTCAGCTTCTGCCAGACCCCGCGCGTGCTCGCGCATCTTGATGCTTGGATTCGCCGGAGATTGCGTATGTATCTCTGGCGGCAATGGCAGAACGGGCCAAACCGCTTCAAGGAACTGCGCCAGCGTGGCGTCAAGCAGTTCCACGCAGCGGTGGCGGCCGGCTCGCCGATGGGCTTCTGGCGCATGTCGGGTCATCCGGCGCTCCAGCAGGCCGTACGCAACCACCACTTCGATCAACTCGGGCTTCCCCGCCTCATCGGCGCCCACCAAGCTTAACCCGGTCGAACCGCCGAGGTACGGACCCGTATGCCAGGTGGTGTGGGAGGGGCGGCGCCGCGAGGCGTCCCCCTATCCCGATCATTGGCCCCAAGCGGTAAATGTAACATTGTAACATCTGCGTCCGGTTCCTGGGGTGTTGCTGTCGTTGCCGACCCCGATCCTACCCCACGCCCAACATTCGTGCCACCAGCCGCCACAAGCGCGTGAGCCGGGGGCTTGGTGCTGTCGCAGCTAATGCGGGCCGAGCCGGATGATTGCAGGCCCGTCGCAAACAATCCGGGCTGCGTCTCATCTAATATAGGTTGAACGATGAGCACAGTCGCAATTAATTCGGGTCGGAATCGGCGATGATTGCAGGTCACTACAGCTATCAAGCTGCTCATGGGCTCATGAATTGAATTGCCCTGTCGTCTGCCCCGGCTTGCCTTTCAGCACACATGCCCTTGAACGAACCGCCTATGCCGATGCCAGTCGCTCCAGTGCGGCATCATCAGTGGATGTCAGCTCTTCTGTCAGATGGTTGAGCTGGTAGGATGAGACGTGTTTGCGCGCGCTCTCTTTTCGCGTCGGTCGGTTGTCAGTTCTGTTGTAAGCGAAGAAAGCATTGCACCGCGGCTGGCTCGATCGATTCTCCTTGGAGCCGTGCAAGGTCATGCCGGCAAACATGACCAAGCTGCCGGCCTCGCCGAGGATCTGAACAACGCCATTGCGCTGCTTGAGGTCCTCGACTTTGGTCTGCGACACGGCCTGCAGAGCGAACTTGCCGCCCTCCGTATCCCAATAGCCAGTCTCGCCGTGATGGCCGTGGTGCGATCCGGGAATAATTTCGAGAGGCCCGTTGTCGGGCGTGCTGTCGTCGAGCATCAGCATGAATGTCACGCAATCACGGATTCCGCCGCGCGGCATGCCATCCTGCCACCATGCGGTGTAGTCCTGATGCCACTGCCAGGATTCACCCTTCCCGGCTA